>MUMD01000486.1 GCA_002155895.1 Streptomyces rochei | reverse complement strand
CCACCGTCTACGTCGCCCCGGGCGCCGGCGGCCGGGGCGTCGGCACCCTGCTCTACACGGCGCTCTTCGAGGCCCTGGCCGGCGAGGACCTGCACCGCGCCTACGCGGGCATCGCCCAGCCGAACGAGCCGTCGGTCCGGCTGCACGAGCGCTTCGGTTTCCGGCACGTCGGCACGTACCACGAGGTGGGCCGCAAGTTCGGCCGGTACTGGGACGTGGCCTGGTACGAGAAGCCGCTCTAGCCCCCCGGCACGGCGAGTACCCTCAGCCGAACTGCACCGACCGCTTGGCCAGCCCCATCCAGAACCCGTCGATCACGGACCGCCGCAGATCCAGCTCGCCGGCCGCGTCCGCCGCGCCCATCGTGACGAACAGCGGGGCGAAGTGCTCGGTGCGCGGGTGGGCGAGCAGGCCCGCCGGGGACTTGCGGGTGAAGTCGAGCAGCGCGTCCACGTCGCCGGCCTCCAGCGCGCGCCGGCCCCAGTCGTCGAACTCCGCGGACCAGGAGGGGACGCCGGCCTGGCGCAGGGCGGCCAGATTGTGGGTGAAGAAGCCGGAGCCGATGATCAGCACACCCTCGTCGCGCAGCGGCGCGAGCCTGCGGCCGATCTCCATGAGCCGCGCCGGGTCGAGGGTCGGCATGGAGACTTGGAGGACCGGGATGTCGGCGCCGGGGTACATCTCGACCAGCGGTACGTAGGCCCCGTGGTCGAGGCCGCGGTCGGGCACGTCCTGCACCGGTGTGCCGGGGGCGCGCAGCAGCTTGCGTACGGACTCGGCGAGCGCGGGGGCGCCGGGGGCCTCGTAGCGCACGCGGTAGTAGTGCTCGGGGAAGCCCCAGAAGTCGTAGACCAGGGGGACGGTCCGGGTGGCGCCGAGGGCTAGCGGGGCCTCCTCCCAGTGTGCGGAGACGACGAGGATCGCCCGGGGGCGGGGCAGGCCGGCGGCCCAGGCGGCCAGCTCGCCGGGCCAGACCGGGTCGTCGGCCAGCGGCGGGGCTCCGTGGCTGAGGTACAGGGCGGGCATGCGCTCCTGGGCGGTGGCGGACACGGTGCGGCTCCAGTTACTTGAACTCTCAAGCTGTCTTCCGCCGAATGTAAGCCTTTCTTGTTTAACATTCAAGGACTCGTACGATGGGATACATGAACACGGCACCCATCCCGCCCTCCGCCGACGAGCCCCGCTGGCTCACCGCCGAGGAGCAGCGCGTCTGGCGTTCCTACATCGAGGCGGCCACCCTCCTGGAGGACCACCTCGACCGCCAGCTCCAGCGCGACGCGGGGATGCCGCACGTCTACTACGGCCTGCTGGTCAAGCTCGCCGAGTCGCCGCGCCGGCGGCTGCGGATGACGGAGCTGGCCCGGTACGCCAAGATCACCCGCTCCCGCCTCTCGCACGCGATCGCCCGGCTGGAGAAGAACGGCTGGGTGCGCCGCGAGGACTGCCCCTCCGACAAGCGCGGCCAGTTCGCCATTCTCACGGACGAGGGGTACGAGGTGCTGCGCCGGACCGCGCCGGGCCATGTGGACGCCGTACGCCAGGCCGTGTTCGACCGCCTCACTCCGGAACAGCAGAAGTCCCTCGGCGAGATCATGCGGATCGTCGCCGAGGGACTTCAGCCCAGCGAAGCGGGTGCGGACCTGCCCTGGCTGCGCTGAGCGCGCGGCCGGGGCAGGTCCGGGGAGACCGTGCGCACGGGGCGTCCCCTCCCCCGCGCACGGTGTGGAACGGGTGACCCGACGGGATATCCGGGTACGGCCGCCGTGGCGGTCGTCAGTGGGCGACGACCGGCACCGGCAGCTCGCCCTCGGCCGTCTCGCCCGCACCGGACCCCGTGACGGCGCTGCCGCCCGGACGACCGGCGTTGACGAAGGTCAGGGCGATGACGGCCGCCACGACCAGGATGCCGACGGCGAACCAGATCGCGCTGGTGTAGCCCTGCACCTGGCCCTCCAGCTGGACCAGCTGCTGCTGGGAGCGGGTGGCCGCGCCGCCGATGTGGTCGGCGATGTAGGACGTGGTGGCCGAGGCCGCGATGGTGTTCAGCAGGGCCGTGCCGATGGCGCCGCCCACCTGCTGCGAGGTGTTGACCATCGCGGAGGCGACACCGGAGTCCCGCGGCTCCACGCCCTGGGTGGCCATGGACATCGCCGGCATGAACGCCGTGCCCATGCCGAGGCCGAGCAGCAGCATGCCGGGCAGCAGCACCGCGGCGTAGGAGGTGTCGACCTCCAGCTGGGTCAGCAGCAGCATGCCGACGGCGGCGACCAGGAAGCCCGGGCCCATCAGCAGCCGGGGCGCGACCCGGGTCATCAGACGGGTACCGATCTGGGTGGAGCCCGTGATCATGCCCGCGATCATCGGCAGGAAGGCGAAGCCGGTCTTGACCGGCGTGTAGCCCTTCACGATCTGCAGGTAGTAGGTGAGGAAGAGGAACAGGCCGAACATCGCGATGATCGCCAGGCCCAGCGAGAGGTAGATCCCGCCCCGGTTGCGCTCGGTGATCACGCGCAGCGGCAGCAGCGGAGCCTTGACCTTCGACTCGACGATCACGAAGGCGAGCAGCAGCACGGCGGAACCGACGAACATGCCGACCGTCACCGCGTCGCTCCAGCCCTCGGACTCGGCGCGGGTGAAGCCGTAGACGAGCGCGACCAGGCCCAGGGTGGACAGGATCACGCCGGGGACGTCGAGCGGCGAGCGGTTGCGGCCGCCCTTCGGCTCACGGATGACCAGGTACGCACCGGCCGCCGCGACCACGGCGAACGGGATGTTGACGAAGAACGTCCAGCGCCAGTTCAGGTACTCGGTGAGGAAACCGCCCAGGATCAGACCCACGGCGCCGCCACCACCGGCGATCGCGCCGTAGATGCCGAACGCCTTGGCGCGCTCCTTGGCGTCCGTGAACATCACGGCGAGCAGGGAGAGCGCGGCGGGCGCGAGCAGGGCGCCGAAGACACCCTGGAGGGCGCGGGAGCCGAACATCATCGCCTCGTTGGTGGCCGCGCCGCCGAGCGCGGAGGCGGCGGCGAAGCCGGCCAGGCCCACGACGAAGGTGCGCTTGCGGCCCCACAGGTCGGCTATCCGGCCGCCGAACAGCAGCAGACCGCCGAAGGCGAGGGCGTAGGCCGTGACGACCCACTGCCGGTTGCCGTCGGAGATGCCGAGGTCCTGCTGGGCGGAGGGCAGGGCGATGTTCACGATGGTGGCGTCGAGGACGACCATCAGCTGGGCGAGCGCGATGAAGACCAGCGCTTTCCAGCGGCCGGCGTCCGGCGCGTCGGTGACGCCGGAGGCCTTGACGGCTGTTTGAGACATGGGGATACCCACTTCGGGACTTCGTGACGGAAAAAGGTGAGTAAGGGGACGAATGGGACGCCTGGGTCCGGGGCGACGACGACTACGGGCGTCGCCGCCCTCCGGCCGGGCGTGGGTGTCGGTGAGGTCTTCGCGGAACTACTGGTCGCAGGGCCGGCGCAGGTCCTCCATGGTCATGGCCGTGCCCGGCAGGCCGGAGCGGGCGGGAGCCCGCAGCCCGTCCAGGAACAGCTGAAGGTGACGGTGGACGAAACGGTCGGCACTCAGGCACCCCGTGCCGGCCGGGGGCCGGCTGAGCTGGGCCGCGGCGATCATCACGTCGCCCACGCCCACGTCGGTACGGAGCTGACCGGCCGCCTTCGCCCGGTCCATGACCTCGGCGACGAGTCGCTCGACCCGTTCGCGCGCCGCTTCCAGGTCGGGGTGGTGCTGGTCGAAGGTGCTGGACACCATGGGGCACAGGGCGCTGATCCGCTCGTCGGCGGCGACGTGCACGAAGCGCTCCAGCGCCTCGAACGCGTCCCCGGACTCGGCGAGCGCGACCTCGGCCGCCCGTGCCGTACGGTCCATGACCGAGCAGACGACCTCGCGGACGAGGGCGTCGCGGTCGGGGAAGTTGCGGTACACCGTGGCGTTGCCGACACCGGCCCGGCGGGCGACGTCGTCGAGCGGCACGTCCGGCCCGTGCTCGACGAACATCTCCCGGGCGGCGGTGACGATCCGCTCCCGATTGCGCAGGGCGTCGGCGCGCGGCCGGGTCACCTTCTGACGCTCGGGGGTTGCGGTCTGCACGGCGTACTCCTCGGACATTCGAGTGGCGATCCGGGGAGGGACTCCCCGTTTCGCTCGGACACATGGCTAAACGGGGAAACGATCCCCGGTTATTTCCCGCCCCCGAAGAAACCTTCCGTGACGTGGGTCACACATCGGACGGGGGCTGCTCCCCGTCCTCCCCCGATCGGCGGCTACCGGCGAGAAACCCACGATCGGCTCCTCCAGCGCGCGCCCGCCCACCCCCCGGCACAGGGTGAGCGCAAGGGTGCAGCCGAAGCCGGGCGGCTGCCGTGGTCCGGGAGGTCCGCATGCAGCCGCAGCCGCAGCCGAGCCGCCGGATACGCCCGCGCAGGCTCGCCGCGCTCGCGACCGTCACCGCCCTGACCTTCGTGCTCAGCACCTCGGCCGGCAGCGGCGGTCTCGCCCCCGGCACCACGGCGGCGGGCCCCGGACCGGCGGTCCTCTCCCGCTCCGCCGCGCACGCCCCCTGCATGATCAGCGGCGGCCCCGAGATCCAGATGTCCGAGGGCGTCCCCACCGCCGCCGGCTACGCCCGCTCCACGGGCACCGTCCGCGCCCTCACCCTGATGATCGACTTCTCCGACGCGCCCGGCGAGGGCAAGGCGCTCGACCGGTACGCGGAGTTCTTCCCGCAGACCGAGGAATGGTTCCGCACCAGCTCCTACGGCCGCCTCGACTACCGCCCCGAGACGCCGATCAAGGACTGGCTGCGCATGCCGAAGTCCTTCGCCGAGTACGGCATAGAGCGCGGCGCCCCCTTCGAACCCGGCTACCGGAAACTGGTCGAGGACCTGGTCGCCGAGGCCGACGCGAAGGTCGACTTCCGCGCGTACGACCTCGTCAACGTGCTGGTCACCCCGAACGCCGGCCCCTCCGCCCTGGACACGGTCCTGTCCGTGACCTTCGCCGGCAACGCGGAGGCGCCGGTCGCCGACGGCGTCCCCGTCGCCAACGCCTCCTTCGTCTACTCCCGCCAGGACGACGGCTCCGGCTCCTACGACGAGACCGGCTACCGGGTCCTGCCCCACGAGAACGGCCACGTCTTCGGCCTCCCCGACCTCTACACCCAGGAGGGCGGAGGGGCCGTCGGCCACTGGGACATCATGAGCGAGGACTGGGGCGCCGACAACGACCTCCTCGGCTGGCACAAGTGGAAGCTGGGCTGGCTCGACCGCGACCAGGTGCACTGCGCCTCCGCGCCGGGCACGACGGAGTACACCCTGTCCCCGCTGGCCCGCAAGGGCGGCGACAAGCTGGTGGTCCTCCCGCTGGACGCGGAGTCCGGCTACGCGGTCGAACTGCGCACCCGCGAGGGCAACGACGAGGTGGTGTGCCGGCCGGGCGTCCTCATCTACAAGGTCGACGCCGACGTGGACACGGGCATGGGCCCGGTGACCGTCTACGACTCCCGCCGGGACAGCGGCGGCTGCACCCGCGCCCCGAACGTCCACGCGGAACTCTCGGACGCCGCCTTCACCGCCGGCGAGACCTTCAAGGACCCGCGCCGGGGCATCGAGATCACGGTGCCGGACGTGGAACCGGACGGCGACCACCGGGTGCGCGTCACCCGCAGGTGACGGGCCGCACCCCTCCCCGACGGCATTACGGTGGGCCTGCCGAGACCGCCGTACCGGAGAGCCGATGCCCGCCCACACCGCCCATGACACCCCGCACGACGAGTCCGGCACCGCACCGGTCGCGCAAGCGCCCGCCGAGGCGGTGACGCCCCTGCTGCGCGGCATCGCGGTCCTGCGCCACCTGACCGACGCGGACGCCGGCACCCTCAGCCTCAGCGGCCTGGAGAAGGCCACCGGCCTGGCC
>MUMD01000485.1 GCA_002155895.1 Streptomyces rochei | reverse complement strand
GCCTCCGCCTCCGCCTCCGGGGAAGCACCGTCCAACCCGGCGGCATTCCTTTGCCAGGATGGGCCGATGCCCTTCACTTCCCACGACTCCCACGACACCCCCGAAGTCCTGGACCGCCGCGAGGGCCCGCACGGCGAGGTGGTGCTGCGCCGGCACGGGGAACTGCTGCAGATCATCGCCAACGGCTGCTTCCTGATGGACACCTCCGACGGCCGCTCCGAGCGCCGGCTGGTCGACGCCGCGGCCGAGGCGCTCACCGCGGCCGGCGGGCCGCCCTCGCCGCACCTGCTCATCGGCGGCCTCGGCGTCGGCTTCTCGCTCGCACACGCCGCCGCCGACCCGCGCTGGGGCCGGATCGCGGTCGTCGAGCGCGAGCCCGCCATCATCGACTGGCACCGGGAGGGGCCACTGGCGGCGCTGTCCGCCCAGGCACTGGCCGACCCTCGCGCGGAGATCGTCCAAGCGGATCTGGTGCGTTACGTCAATGAGACTTCCGACACGTACGACGCGCTCTGTCTCGACATCGACAACGGCCCCGGCTGGACCGTCACCGAGGACAACGACGGCCTCTACGAGCCGGCCGGACTGGCGGGCTGCGCAAGGGTGTTGAGGCCCGGCGGGGTGCTGGCCGTGTGGTCCGCGCAGCCCTCTCCGGAATTCGAAGAAACCTTGCGTAATGCCGGGTTCCAGCAGGTGCGTACCGAAGAGATCCCGGTTGCCCGGGGCGTTCCGGACGTCGTCCACCTCGCCGTCGGGCCTGGATAGCAATGGCGCGGCAGATCCCCGTACGCTGCTGCCCTGACGCGGTCATTCAAGCGTCAATCGCAGTCATGCGCAGACGAGGAATCACCCCACTGATTCCGGTAAGCACACCTCAGGGGCGGGCGATGGAGCAGACACAGACCTCCCACAGCGGCACGGCGACGGCGACCCAGGGCGCACAGCGCCGGGTGCTGGTCGTCGAGGACGACCAGACGATCGTCGAAGCCATCGCCACCCGCCTGCGCGCCGAGGGATTCCTGGTGCAAACGGCGGGTGACGGGCCCTCCGCGGTCGACACGGCCGAGGCGTGGCAGCCCGACCTGCTCATCCTCGACATCATGCTGCCCGGCTTCGACGGCCTGGAGGTCTGCCGGCGCGTGCAGGCCCAGCGGCCGGTGCCGGTGCTGATGCTCACCGCGCGCGACGACGAGACGGACATGCTGGTCGGGCTCGGCGTGGGTGCCGACGACTACATGACCAAGCCGTTCTCGATGCGTGAGCTGGCCGCCCGCGTGCACGTGCTGCTGCGCCGGGTGGAGCGGGCCGTGGTGGCCGCCTCCACGCCGCGCAGCGGCATCCTGCGCCTCGGCGAACTGGAGATCGACCACGCGCAGCGCCGGGTGCGGGTGCGCAGCGAGGACGTCCACCTCACGCCGACCGAGTTCGACCTGCTGGTCTGCCTGGCGAACACCCCGCGCGCGGTGCTCTCCCGCGAGCAGCTGCTGGCCGAGGTGTGGGACTGGGCGGACGCCTCGGGCACCCGGACCGTCGACAGCCACATCAAGGCACTGCGCCGCAAGATCGGCGCCGAGCGCATCCGCACGGTGCACGGCGTGGGCTACGCGCTGGAGACGCCGACGCCATGAGCCGAGGGCGGGATGCCGCGCACAGGGGCCCCGGCCCCCGGACCACCGGGGAATCCTGGGGCGGTGTACGCCCGTTCTCGATCAAGACCAAGCTGGGCGCGCTGGTCGTCACCTCGGTGCTGATCACCACGGGTCTGTCGGTGATCGCGGTGCACACCAAGACGGAGCTGCGCTTCATCACGGTCTTCTCGATGATCGCCACCCTGCTGATCACCCAGTTCGTCGCGCACGGGCTGACCGCGCCACTGGACGAGATGAACGCCGTGGCCCGGTCCATCTCGCACGGCGACTACACCCGCCGGGTGCGCGAGAACCGCCGGGACGAGCTGGGCGACCTGGCCGTCACCATCAACCGCATGGCCGACGACCTGGAGGCCCAGGACCTCCAGCGCAAGGAGCTGGTCGCCAACGTCTCGCACGAGCTGCGCACCCCCATCGCGGGCCTGCGCGCGGTGCTGGAGAACATCGTCGACGGCGTCACCGAGGCCGACCCGGAGACCATGCGCACGGCGCTCGGCCAGACCGAGCGGCTCGGCCGGCTGGTGGAGACGCTGCTGGACCTCTCCCGGCTGGACAACGGGGTCATCCCGCTGCGCAAACGGCGCTTCGAGGTGTGGCCGTACCTCTCCGGCGTGCTCAAGGAGGCCAACATGGTCGCCTCGGCCCGCGCGGGCATCGCCTCCGGCTCCGGCAGCCACACCCGCACCGACGTGCACCTGGCCCTGGACGTCTTCCCGCCGGACCTGACCGCGCACGCCGACCCGGAGCGCATCCACCAGGTCGTCGCCAACCTCATCGACAACGCCGTCAAGCACAGCCCCCCGCACGGCCGGGTCACGGTGCGGGCGCGGCGCGGGGAGCTGCCGGAGTCGCTGGAGCTGGAGGTGCTCGACGAGGGCCCCGGCATCCCGCGCTCGGAGTGGCGCCGGGTGTTCGAGCGGTTCAACCGGGGCGCGGTGTCCCGGCCGCACGGTCCGGGCAGCGACGGCGGCACCGGTCTGGGCCTGGCGATCGCGCGCTGGGCGGTGGATCTGCACGGCGGCCGGATCGGAGTGGCCGAATCCGAGCGCGGGTGCCGGATTCTCATCACTCTTCCGGGCCTGCCGTCGGCACCGAGTTGACGTAGGGTTCGAAGCGGAGCGACAAGATCCACTGGCGTTCGCCCTGGCGGACACGTGTGATCAGGCACAGGCCCGCGTTTTCTCCGCGCCGGGTCGCGGTCTCCCCTTCCCGCGCGTAACGGAACCTCGCTTGTTTCCCGCCATTTCCAGCGCTGAAACGCGGTCCGCGATGTGACTTACGCGACGATGAACGGGCCCGGTCTGACCTTCCGGGTCGGGGAGGCGTAGCCTTGATTCCCGCTGTCCACCATCTTGTGAAGCGGAAGAGGGCGGTTCTCGCCGTGTCGCCACAGTCCCCCAGTAACTCGAGCATCTCGACCGACACCGACCAAGCGGGCAACGCGGGCAAGAACCCCGCGGCCGCCTTCGGTGCCAACGAGTGGCTCGTCGACGAGATCTATCAGCAGTACCTCCAGGACCCGAACTCCGTGGATCGAGCCTGGTGGGACTTCTTCGCCGACTACAAGCCCGGAGCGGCTGCCGCGCAGTCCGCGTCCGGCGCCGCGACCACGGACTCCGCCAGCGCCCCCCAGGCCGCCCCCGCGCCGCAGGCGCAGGCCGCCGCTCCGGCCCAGCCGAAGGCGGCCCCCCAGCCGGCCGCCCCCGCGAAGCCGGCCGCGCAGCCCGC
>MUMD01000484.1 GCA_002155895.1 Streptomyces rochei | reverse complement strand
GCGGTGGACGGTCACCACTCCCCCGCGCACGGCGAAGCCGGTGATCTCGTCGGGCGGTACGGGGGTGCAGCAGCCGGCCAGCCGTACGGTCGCCCCCGGCCGGTCGGCGAGGACGTCGGCGGAGGCGGGGCGGGGTGCCGGCCCGTCGGTCGCCGGGCGGGCGGAGGGGGCGTCCGGGGCCGCCGAGCGCCGGGACGCCTCCTCGGCCTCGACGGGCGCCTGCGCGGGGCGGGCCGCGAGCCGGCGCTGGATGGCGATCCGCGCGGCCGGCGTACGGGCGTGCTCCAGCCACTCCCTAGAAGGTTCGGAAGCGGGGTCCTGTCCCATCAGGAGCTGCACGGTGTCGCCGTCCCGCAGCACCGTGCTCATGGTCGCCAGGCGCCCGTTGACCCGCGCGCCCATGGCCGCGTGGGCGTCCTCCCCGTACTGGGCGTAGGCGGCGTCCACGCAGGTCGCCCCGTCGGGCAGGCCGAGGGTGCCGCCGTCGGGGCGGAAGACGGTGATCTCGCGGTCCTGGGCGAGGTCCTCGCGGAGGGTGGACCAGAAGGTGTCGGGGTCGGGGGCGCCCCGCTGCCAGTCGAGCAGCCGGGAGAGCCAGCCGGGCCGGGTCGGGTCGACGCGCTCGCCGTCGCCGGTGCTCTGGTCCTCCGTGGGCTGGGCGTAGGGATTGCCGAGCGCGACGACTCCGGCCTCGGCGACCTTGTGCATCTGGTGGGTGCGGACGAGGACTTCGACGACCTGGCCGTCCTGCGGGCGGGCGACGGCGGTGTGCAGCGACTGGTACAGGTTGAACTTGGGTACGGCGATGAAGTCCTTGAACTCCGAGACGACCGGCGTCATGCAGGTGTGCAGTTCGCCCAGGACGGCGTAGCAGTCGGCGTCCTCCTGGACGAGTACCAGGAGGCGGCCGAAGTCGGCGCCGCGCAGGGGGTCGCGTTTGCGGGAGACGCGGTGCAGGGAGACGAAGTGGCGGGGCCGGATGAGGACTTCGGCGTTGATGTCGGCCTCGCGCAGCACCTTGCGCACGTCCTCGGCGACCTCGGCCAGCGGGTCCTCGGCGCGGGCGGCGTTCTCGGCGACCAGCCGCTGGGTGTGCGCGTACTCCTCGGGGTGCAGCACCGCGAAGACCAGGTCCTCCAGCTCGGACTTGAGCGCCTGGACACCGAGCCGTTCGGCGAGCGGGATGAGGACGTCCCGGGTGACCTTGGCGATGCGCTCCTGTTTCTCGCGGCGCATGACGCCGAGGGTGCGCATGTTGTGCAGCCGGTCGGCGAGTTTGATCGACATCACGCGGACGTCGTTGCCGGTGGCGAGGAGCATCTTGCGGAAGGTCTCGGGCTCGGCGGCGGCGCCGTAGTCGACCTTCTCCAGCTTGGTGACGCCGTCGACGAGGTAGCGGACCTCGGCGCCGAACTGCTCGCCGACCTGGTCGAGGGTGACGTCGGTGTCCTCGACGGTGTCGTGGAGGAGGGACGCGGTGAGCGTGGTGGTCTCCGCGCCCAGCTCGGCGAGGATCAGGGTGACGGCGAGGGGGTGGGTGATGTACGGCTCGCCGCTCTTGCGCATCTGGCCGCGGTGCGAGGACTCGGCCAGGACGTAGGCCCGGCGCAGCGGGTCGAGGTCGGCGTCGGGGTGGTGGGCTCGGTGGGCCTCGACGACGTGGCCGATGGCGTCGGGCAGCTGGCGGCCGCGGGCGGTGGAGCCGAGCAGTGCGGCGCGGCCCAGGCGGCGCAGGTCGATCCGGGGGCGGGCCTTCCTGCGGGGCGCGGACGGCGCGCCGGCGCCGGTGGTCGCGGGCGGCACCGGGCCTGGGCTCGCTGGATTCACGGCCTCCGCGTTCATGGGCACCTCCGGCTGCGTGGACCGGCGGACGGGGCATCCCGGGGCGGACACGGCTCAGGGGATGGTGCGGTTCCCCCGTCCGGGCCGGTGCTTGATGCTATCGAGCCCATCACGTACGGCCGACCGCCTCTCGCCGAGCGTGAAACGGATCACCCATTCGAGCGATGGACCGAGGGTTTACGTTTTCGCACTGAGTGTCTTGGTCCGGGCTGTGGTTCAGCTGAGTACCCCTTCCAGCCATTTCGCGTCGAACTCACCCTCGGCGACGATCACCGCGGGACCGGTCATCTCGATCTCGCCGTCGGGGTGCTCGGTGATCACCAGGGTGCCGCCGGGCACGTCGACGGTGTACGTCACCGGGGTGCCCGTGACGGCCGGGTCGACTCCGTCCCGGCGGGCGGTGGCGACGGCCACGGCGCAGGCGCCGGTGCCGCAGGAACGGGTCTCCCCGGAGCCGCGCTCGTGCACGCGCATCGCGACGTGCCGGGGGCCCCGGTCGACGACGAACTCGACGTTCACCCCGTCCGGGTAGGCGGTCGCCGGCCGGAACGGCGGCGCGGT
The DNA here is from genome assembly GCA_002155895.1 of Streptomyces rochei. Lineage (GTDB taxonomy): Bacteria > Actinomycetota > Actinomycetes > Streptomycetales > Streptomycetaceae > Streptomyces > Streptomyces rochei. The sequence goes on along the minus strand of MUMD01000484.1, from coordinate 687 downwards.
GTACAGGTCGCCGGCGTGGTCGAGGTCGGCGACGAAGGCCACCGCGTGGGGGTTGCCCATGTTCACGTTCCGCGCGGGCCAGCTGCGCTCGCCGACGCTCACCTCGACGTCGCCCTCGGGAAGCAGCGCGCGGCCCATGCCGACGGTGACGTCGCCGTTCTTGGCGAGGTGGACGGTCTTCACGCCGCCGCGCGTGGCGACGGCGAGGTCGCCCTCGACCGCGTGTCCGGCGCGCTGGAGGTAGCGGGCGAAGACGCGCACGCCGTTGCCGCACATCTCGGCGACCGAGCCGTCGCCGTTGCGGTAGTCCATGAACCACTCCGCCTCGGCCGCCATGTGCGCGNNCGGCGGGGGGCAGGTCGAGGGCGTTCTCCGGGTCCGGGACGATCACGAAGTCGTTCTCGGTGCCGTGGCCCTTGAGGAAGGCGATCCGCGTGCTCATTCCTCGATCGTACGGGGTGGGTGCGGCGGAGCGTCGTGGGGCGGCCGCGGGCGAGCAGGCCGGCCCCGCCTCGGCGGGCTCCGGTGAGCGGCGTCGGACGCGTGCCGGTCGCTGCGGGAACCGTGCCGGTCGTACCGGGATGGAGGCCGGTTGTACCGGGATCGGTGCCGGTGGCTCGGGCTTGCGGCGTGGGTCCGCGCCGGTCGTCGCGTGGGCCGGGGGCGGTGGGCCCGTGCGTCTCGGAG
>MUMD01000483.1 GCA_002155895.1 Streptomyces rochei | reverse complement strand
CCCCTCCGTCGCCGCCACCCGGCGCGCCAACGCCCGGCTGTGGTCCGCCCGGCCGCGCCGCCACGTCTACCTCGCGCTGTGGATTCCCAACGGCTTGATCGTCGGCTGCGAATCCCTGTACGTCTCCTACGACCCCGGGTCCGCGGGCACGCTCTTCGCCTGCGCCGCGCTCGGCATGCTGGCCGGGGACATCACGGTCGGCCGCCTGCTGCCGCCCCGGCTGCGCCCCCGCCTGGGCGTCCCGCTGCTGGTGCTGCTGGCCGCCCCCTACCTCGCCCTCTTCCTGCGCCCGCCGCTGCCGGTGACGGCCGTACTGGTCGCCGTGGCCTCCGTCGGCTTCGGCGCGAGCCTGGTGCAGCAGGAGCGCCTGGTGGCTCTCACCCCGGACGACCTGACCGGGCACGCCCTGGGCCTGCACTCCGCCGGGATGCTGACGGCGCAGGGCCTCGCCGCGGCCCTGGCGGGCACGGTCGCCCAGTTCACCTCCCCGGCGACGGCGATGACCGCGACCGCCCTCGCCTCCCTCGCGGTGACGCTCACCCTGACGGTGGCGAGCCGGCGGGACGCGGGGGCGGACGGCGGACTGCTGCCGCGACCGGCGGCGCGGGACGCGCGGGCCGCGTGACGACCGGCGTCGCGGGCGGGGCGCGGGAACGGGCCGGGTGCCGTCGCCTCTCGATTGGATTAAGGACCGCTCGGCGACTCCTGCGCGATCAGACCCTTGCATAGGCTAAGAGATCGGGGAGGGACGCCTGAGAACAGGAGAGGGCGACTCCTGAGCGCCGCCACACCGGAGTAGTCATGACCGTGAAGAAGTCGCCGTCCGGTTCCACGATGCTGGCTTGGACGCCCGTCGCGGTCATGACCGTGGTCGCCGTCGTCGACCTCACGGCCGGGCCGGACGTGGGACTGCTGCCGCTGGTGTCGCTGGGACCGGCGTTCGCGGGACTGGTCGGCGGCTGGCGGCGTACGGCGGTGATCGGGCTGGTCGCCCTGCTGCTCTGCGTGGGCCTCGGCCTCTACAACGGGCTCTTCGACCGGCCCCGCGGCTACACCGCCATGGCGTCGGTGGCCGGCGTCACCGGCGTCGGCATCGCGGCGGCCGTGATGCGCTCGCGCCGGGAACGGGAGCTGGCCAGCGTGCGGTCGATCGCGGAGGCGGCACAGCGGGTGCTGCTGCGCCCGGTGCCGCTGACCGCGGGCCCGCTGCAGGCGGCCGTCTCGTACACCTCGGCGCTCGCCGAGGCCCGGATCGGCGGCGACCTGTACGAGGTGGTGGCCTCGCCGCACGGCGTCCGGGTGATCGTGGGCGACGTCCAGGGCAAGGGCCTCGGGGCGGTGGAGACGGCGGCGCGGGTCCTCGGCGCCTTCCGGGAGGCGGCGTACGACGAGAAGGACCTGGTCAGGCTCGGCGAGCGGCTGGAGCGCAGCGTCGCCCGGGAGCTGGAGGACGAGAAGTTCGTGACCGCGATCCTCGCCGAGATCGGCCACGACCACCGGGTCGTCCTCCTCAACTACGGCCACCCCGCCCCGATGGTCGTCCACCGCGACGGCACCGCCGACTTCCCGGAGCCGCCCGCCTACGCCCTCCCGCTGGGCCTGTCCGCCCACGGCGGCCCCGGTCCGGAACCCTTCCCGGTGCCGTTCGTCCCCGGCGACCAACTGCTCCTCTACACCGACGGCGTCACCGAGGCCCGCGACGAGGAGGGCGGCTTCTACCCGCTCGCCGAGCGCGCCCACCTCCTCGGGGAACCCGACGTGCACCGCGCGCTGGACGCCCTGCGCGAGGACCTGGTCCGGCACGCGGCGGGACCGCACCACGACGACGCGGCGATGCTGCTGCTGCGCTACCAGGGCCACGGCGGCGCGGGCGCCACCGCCGAGGCGGCGACCGTCGCCGACCCGGCCCGCTGACGCGCGGGGTCCGGGCGCGGCTCAGACGCCCCGGCCGCCCGCGGACGCCATCCCGAGCCAGGTGTGCGGGTTGCCGGCCCAGCACCAGCCGAGCTTCGGGGCCTTCTGACTGATCCAGATCGCCGGGACCCGCCGGTCACCGGACCGGGACCCGCCGAGCGAGAAGCACTTGTTCTTCACCAGGACCTGGGGGGCGTGCGTCAGCAGCGCGACGCCCTCCTCGATGGTGAGCAGGGTGCGGCCCCGTTCCGCGACGGCGGCCATCGCGTCGTTCGGCACCGCGCCGCAGAACTCCTCCCCGCGCTCGACGTCGAACAGCAGGTGGACGCCGTCCCGCCCGGGCGGCGCGGCCTCCTCGGTGGCGACGAACCGCTCCAGGGAGCCCGGCTCGAAGCTGCGGTCGACGAAGCCGGGCAGCTTGCCGCCGTGCAGGGTGGTCAGTTCCATGGTCCGCTCGACCGGCACGAGGGCGCGGGTGACGACGAGGACGAACGGCACCCGCCCGGTCGCGGCCGGATCGTACGGGCCGCCCGCCGGGGCGCCCACCCGCTCCACGGCCGTCGCGCGCAACGGCGCCACCAGCTCGGCGAACTCCTCGGGGGAGCGGCCGGCGAGTGCCGGGTAGCCGAGGGCGGTGAGCGTGCGGACCTGCCGGTCGAACTCGGCACCGGCGTCCCGGACGGGAAGGCCGTCGGAACCGGTGGTGCTCTTGGGGTCGGTCACCTGGGGTTCTCCTTCGTCGCGACGGTCTCCGCGATGGACTCGATCTCTGCCGGGCGTCGGCGTTCGCCGGGGTCGGTCACGCGGTGACCTCGATCCTGGCCAGCGCGCCGGTCTCCAGGGCGCACCACAGGGCGCCGTCGTGCCGGGCGATGCCGTGCGGTTCGCAGTCGGGGCGGGAGAGCGCGTACGAGGAGACCTGACCGTCGACGGTGATCCGCCCGACCCGGCCGCTGCCCCACTCGGTGAACCACATCGCCCCGTCGGGCCCGGCGGTGACGGCGTGCGGCCGGCACGCCGGGTCGGGCAGCGGGTACTCGGTGATCTCGCCGTCGACGGTGATCCGGCCGATGCGACCCGCTCCGATCTCCGTGAACCACAGGGCGCCGTCCGGCCCCGCCGCGATGCCGACCGGCGCCGCGCCCGCGGTCGGCAGGGGGTGGACGGCGCCGGTCCCGTCGGTGTCGAGCCGCCCGATCGCGTTCCCCTGGTTGAGGGTCATCCACAGCGCGCCGTCCGGGCCCGCCGTGATGGCGGACGGGAAGGTGCCCGGCGCCGCGTACTCGGTGATCTCACCGTCCATGGAGACGCGGCCGACCCGGTCGACGGCGGACAGCGTGAACCACATCGCCCCGTCCGCCCCGGCGGCGATGCCGAACGGCCCGCCCTCCGGCGTCGGCGGCACGAACGCGGAGCAGGAGCCGTCGGGCGTGATCCGCCCGATGCGGTGCGTCCGGTACTCGGTGAACCACATCGCCCCGTCGGGCCCCGCCGCGATCAGCGTCGGCCCGGCCCCGACCGGGTGGACGCTCACCTTCCCGTCCCCCGGGTCCCGGCGGGCGACGGCGCCTTGATGGACGAGCGTGAACCACAGGGCCCCGTCCGGCCCTTCCGCGAGCGCGTAGGGCCCGGCCTCCGGACCACTGACGCCAAACTCCCTTGAAACTACGGACACTTCTCCCGATTCATTCATCAGAGGTAACGTTACGCTGACACTACACATACCATCAACAGATTTTTACCACCGACGTAAGAAGCCCCACCCCATGGACGAGACCCAGATCGCTCCCCCTCCGAACGCCCCCGCTCCCGCTCCCGCTCCCGATCCCTCCTCCTCGGGCCTGCGCGAGACCAAGAAGCGCGAGACGCGCCGGCTCATCTCCGACCGGGCGACCGAGCTGTTCATCGAGCAGGGCTTCGAGCGCACGACGATCGCGGAGATCGCCGACGCAGCCCGGGTCGCCAAGAAGACGGTGACGAACTACTTCCCGCGCAAGGAGGACCTGGCCCTCGACCACCAGGACGAGTTCGTCGCCACGCTGGCCGACACCGTCGCCGCGCGCGCACCGGGCGAGACCGTACTGGCCGCCCTGCGCCGCGCCTTCCTGGCCTCCGTGGCGTCCCAGGACCCCGTCGCGGGCTTCGCCGGCCCGGCCTTCACCCGCATGATCGCCGACAGCCCCACCCTCACGTCCTGCCTGCGCGGCCTGCACGACCGACGGGAGGAGGCCCTGGCCGAGGCGCTGGCCGAGGACACCGCCGCCCCGCCCGGCGACATCACGCCCCGCACGGTCGCCGCCCTGCTCGGCGGAGTCCACCGCGTCCTGTTCACCCGCATCCAGGAACTGACCGCGGCGGGCCGCACCAACCCGGAGATCGCCCGACTGCTGGACGACGAGGCACGCCACGCCTTCGACCTCCTCGAACCATCCCTCCACCACTACGGCCGCCGCCCCTGAGTGGCTGCTGAGCCGCGTGGAGCTGAGCGGTGCGTGGTCAGACCCGCCTGAGGTCGATCCCCGCCGGGAAGGGGGCCGCTGCCTTGAGAGCGCCGGTGAACACGTCTCCGTGGGAGCCGGCGAGTCGTCGAAGTGAAGTGTGGGCGGCGTCCCGTCAGAGCTTCTCGACTCGCACGGAGTGTCCGGCGAGGAGCTGATTCATGTCGTCGGTGTCGGAGGTGAAGACGGTCGCCTCAGCTCCCTGCGCGGCTTCTTGCCGGGCCACGGCCGCCAAGATCGCGTCGATGGCGTACTTGTGCCCATGCAGGCCGGCTGTCTTCAGCATGTCGCGCGCCATGGCGATCACCTGGATGTCCGGTTGGGGACTCGCCTAGCTGCTTCAACACAATGAGCCGAGTGGTCAGTGGCTGACCGAGCGGAAGCCAGGCCGAGGGCCATGCGCTAAGCGTTCGACATGAGCATCCGTGGGCGAATCCCTGTGTTCAGGGCCGCTCGTTGCAGTCCGGCCCGGCGGGGAGTGCCCCTACTGCCAGGACCATGAGCACTGCGGTGCAACCGCCTAGCAGCATGACCGCGGACGGAGAGGTGCGGTCCAGGATGACTCCCCCTACGAGTGCACCCATCGAGATCGTTGCCTGAAAAGAGGCGGTGAACAGGACGGATGCCGCTTCCGGGGCGTGCGGTGCCGCCTTGGAGAACCAGGTCTGCGACGCGACTGGTACGGCGCCATACGCGATGCCCCACACGATCAGCAGCATCACTGCGCCGGTCTCCCAGCGGCCCAACGCTGGAAGCAGGAGGGTCACCACGGCGATCAGGGCGGCCGCGAGCCCGAAGACGGACTGCGGATACCGGGCCACCCAGGCGCCGCCCAGAAAGTTGCCGAGGATTCCAGCGGCACCATAAATCAGCAAAAATGTAGTGATCAGACCACCGCTGGCGTGGGTGACCTGTTCCAGAAATGGTGTCACGTAGGTATAGGTGCCGAAGTGAGCCAGCACAACAAGGAACGTCAGCAGGAGCGCGAAGCGAGTGTTGATGCTGCGGATCATGCCGTTGAGCACGCTCAGCCGTGTGGCCTGGACCGGAGGAAGCGGCGGCACGAACAAGAGCAGCATGACCAGTACGCCGACCGTCAGAGCTCCCATGACGGTGAAGGCCGTTCGCCATCCAGCGAGATCTCCGATGAGGGTGCCCGTCGGCACGCCGAGGACGGATCCCAGCGGGACGGCAGAGAAGATCACGGCAGTTGCCCTGCCGACCGAGGCCGGCGGCACCAGTCGTTCCGCCAACCCCGCGCCGATCGACCAGAAGCCGCCAATCGTGATCCCGACCATGATCCGGGAGGTCAGTACGAGCCAGTAGTCGGGCGCAGCGGCGGCAAGGAAGTTCGCCAGTGCCAGCAAGAGCATGAAGACGCACAGCATCAGTCGGCGGTCGAAGCGTGCCGTGGCCACGGTGACCAGTGGAGCGGCGATCGCCGCCAGGAAGCCCGGCATGGTCATCATCAGTCCAGCCATCCCGTCCGAGACAGTGAAACTGGATCCGATCGAGGTCAGCAGACCGATCGGCAGGATCTCGGTGGTAACGATGACGAAGATTCCCAGCATCACCGAGACCACGGCCAGCCACCCCATCAGCGGGGACCTAGGGGGTAAGAGTTTGCCGTTGACTGAAGCGGTAGTGGTTGCCTGCATGGTGTTCCGTCCGGTGAAGGCAGCGCGTTTCGCGATCAGTCCAGCAGGTCTCATCGAGAGGTGTCTGGCAGATCCGCGACGGCACCCTTGCTCTTCACTCCGGCCAGCAACCCGGCCAGTCCCTCGCTCCCAGCCAGGCCGTCGACATCGGCTGGCATGCGTATACGGCGATCGCCTGGGACACCTACTCCCGGCAGCGGCCCGAGCGTCGACCGACGAACGCAGCCGGGGAGACGACCTGGTTCAACTGGACCGCGTACCCGGACCACGGACCGGGCGCCGAACTCCTTGAGACTCCGGCCGGCGGTCGTGTCCTGGACCTCGGCTGCGGGAAGGGCGGCAACGCCGCGCACCTGGCCACGCGCGGCATGCGCGCCGTCGGCGTGGACGTCTCGCCCCAGCAGCTGGTCGCTGCCCGCGAGCGGTGGGGCTGGACCCCGGGTCTGCAGCTGCACCAGGCGGACGCCATCAGCTTCCTGCGCGAGGACCGGGAGGGGTTCGCCGCGGTGTACTCGGTGTACGGCGCCGTCTGGTTCACCGACCCGGCCCGGCTGCTGCCCGCGATCCGTGAGCGGCTGCGCCCGGGCGGCCGGCTGGTGTTCTCCCAGCGCCCGCCGGTCGAGGGCTGCTACGGCTGCCAGGCCTCGTACATCCCGCGCGGCGCCGACGAGGACCCGCTCGTCGTGAAGCGCTGGGACTACGAGCCAGACGCGTGGGAGCGCCTGCTGAAGGAGCACGGCTTCTCCGACGTGAGCGCCGACGTTCTGGCCGCGCCACCCGGGAACCGGAAGACCGGCACCCTCATCGTTCGGGCGCGCGCCTGAACGACCCTCCGGCGCGGCCCGTCTCCGTCCCCCCGTCGGAGGCGGGCCGTTCACCGTCGGGTGGTCTCTTCCAGCTCCACGCTCATGGCGTCAGCGATCCGGATCAGCGTGTCCAGGAGCGGCGAGGCGTGCCCCTGCTCGATGCGTGGGATGAAGCTTCGAAGTGAGGGTGCATTCAGCCCATGGGGAGACCGTAGGCAGACTGGGAGCGCGCGCACGAGAAAGGCCCCGGACCGCCTCTGACCTGCGGTTTCCGGGGCCTTCGCCCAGGTCGTGCACGTGCCCCCGGCAGGATTCGAACCTGCGACACCCGCTTTAGGAGAGCGGTGCTCTATCCCCTGAGCTACGAAGGCGAAGGCGGGGCGGCACGGTGGGGTGCCGCCGCCGACAGTGTAGCGGGTGGTCAGGTGAGGGGGACCGGGCGGAAGCGGGAGGCCACGCGGAGGTCGGTCTCGATGTGGGCGGCGGTCTCACGCAGGGGCGGGAGGATGTCCGTCACGCAGGCCCGGGCCGTGCGGCGGGCGGCGTGCAGGGCCACATCGACGGCGGCGACCACGTGGCCGGCGCGGTCGTGAACCGGGACGGCGAGGGAGCGCAGGCCGGCTTCCAGTTCCTCGTCGACCAGGGCGTAGCCCGCGGCGTGGGCCTCGGGGAGGGCGAGGAGGACGCGGCCGAGGGCGGTCGCGTGGGCCGGGAGGCGGGTGCCGACCGCGATGCGGGCGCTCAGGACGCGGTCGGCGGCTGCCCGGGCCGTGTACTGGATCTCCTCGCCCGAGTCGGAGAGCACGGCCAGCGCGGCCGACTCGTGGACGCGGGCGGCGAGGGCCGTGAGGTGGGGCTGGGCGATCTGGGGGAGGGAGGTGCGGGAGAGGGGCGGGAAGCCGAGGGAGAGGACGCGGGGGGTGAGGGTGAAGGTGTGGTCGGGGCTCCGGCGTACCAGGCCCGCGTGTTCGTGGGTGATCAGGGCGCGGCGGGCCGTGGCGCGGGACAGGCCCGTCGCCCTGGCGACCTCGGAGAGGGTGAGGGCCGGGCGGTTCTCGTCGAAGGCGGTGAGGACGGTGAGGCCGCGGGCCAGGGATTCGACGAAGTCCCGGCCGACCTGGCCACCTGGACGGGTGCGTCGAAGCAGGAACTCGGCCGGGACTTCGTCGAAT
>MUMD01000482.1 GCA_002155895.1 Streptomyces rochei | reverse complement strand
CGGCGGTGACCCGGCCGCCCCACGCCTCCGCCCCGGTCGCACCGGCCGCACCTGCCGCACCTGCCGCACCAAGGCCGGAACGGCGGCCGCCCGCCCCCTGACCGGTGTCGGGCGGGACCGGTACGGGTCACCCCGCCGGTCCGGGTGCGGGCGGCCCGTCCGGGCGCGGGGCACGGCCGGTCGGGCGACGCCGGGTGCCGTCAGTCAGTGACGATCGCCGGGTCGCTCACCCCCGGCCGTCCGTTCTCCACGTGCCCGGCGAGGCGGCGCAGGAACGCCGGGTCGGACTCGCAGGTCAGCGTCACGTCGTACCAGCGCCGGCTGTGCGTGAGGTCGACGGTGTGGTGCACGGTGGCGCCGGGGCGCACCGCGACGGTGCGGCCGCGGCCGCCGTAGCCGTCGGCGACCCGGAGCCGGACGGTGCCGCTCCCGGCGTTGGTGAGGGTCAGACGGAGGTCGTCGCCGGCGTGCCGGGCGGTGACCTCGGGGCCGGTGGTCCCGTTGCGGCCCCGGAAGGTGCGCAGGAAGCCGTTGGGGCCGTGCACGGTCAGGTCGTAGGAGCCCTGCGAGTACGCCGAGTTCCACGTGTCGGCGATGCTCTTGCCGGCCTCGGTGGTGTACGTCCAGGGGCCGTCGGTGCGGTTGCCGGAGGTGACCAGGAAGGCGGCGCCGGCCCGGGGACCGGAGGCGAAGGTCAGGGTGAACTTCCCGGCCGCCGCGTCCACGGCACCGTCCACGTGCGGGGCGTACCGCAGGGGGCGGGCGGGGCGCAGGCCGCGTTCCTGGCGGGGCATGTCCGGGTCGGCGGGAGGCGTGGGGCGGTAGTCCGGGTGGCGCTCGCGGTCCGGCGGCTCGTAGGCGTCGGTGTCCGGCAGGCGGGCCGGGCGGCTGTCCTTGCGGGAGAAGTCGAAGGCGCTGGTCAGGTCGCCGCAGATGGCGCGCCGCCAGGGCGAGATACCGGGCTCGCGCACACCGAAGCGGCGCTCCATGAACCGGATGATCGAGGTGTGGTCGAAGGTCTCGGAGCAGACGAAGCCGCCCTTGCTCCAGGGCGAGACGACCAGCATGGGCACGCGCGGGCCGAGCCCGTAGAAGCCCTCCCGGTGCTTCGCGCTGCCCCGGAAGACGTCCAGGGAGACGTCGACGGTGGACCGGCCCTGCGCGGCCGACTTCGGCGGCAGCGGCGGCACCAGGTGGTCGAAGAAGCCGTCGTTCTCGTCGTAGGTGATGAACAGGGCCGTCTTCGCCCAGACCGCGGGGTTGGAGGTGAGCGCGTCCAGGACCTGGGAGATGTACCAGGCGCCGTAGTTGGACGGCCAGTTGGAGTGCTCGGAGAACGCCTCGGGGGCGGCTATCCAGGAGATCTTCGGCAGCCTGTCCGCCTCGACGTCGGCGCGCAGGCGGTCGAAGTACCCGTCGCCGTTCTTCGCGTCGGTGCCGGTGCGGGCCTTGTCGTACCAGGGGTCGCCGGGCTTCGCGTTCCGGTACTTGTTGAAGTACAGCAGGGAGTTGTCGCCGTAGTTGCCGCGGTAGGCGTCATCGATCCAGCCCCACGAGCCGGCCGCGTCCAGGCCGTCGCCGATGTCCTGGTAGATCCTCCAGGAGATCCCGGCCGCCTCCAGCCGCTCGGGGTAGGTCGTCCAGTCGTAGCCCAGTTCGTCGTTGCCGAGGACCGGGCCGCCGCCCGTGCCGTCGTTGCCCGTGTGACCCGACCACATGTAGTAACGGTTGGGGTCGGTGGAGCCGATGAAGGAGCAGTGGTACGCGTCGCACACGGTGAAGGTGTCGGCGAGCGCGTAGTGGAAGGGGATGTCCTCGCGGGTCAGGTACGCCATGGTGGTGGTGCCCTTGGCGGGCAGCCAGCGGTCGTACCTGCCGTTGTGGTAGGCGTCCTGGCCGTCGGACCAGCCGTGCGGCAGCCCTTCCAGGAACTGCATGCCGAGGTCGTCGGCCTCCGGGTGGAACGGCAGCACCTCCGTGCCGTCGGCCTTGCGCTGGTGCCACACCGACCTGCCGTCCTCGAGCCGGACCGGGTGCGGGTCGCCGAAGCCGCGGACGCCGCGCAGCTTGCCGAAGTAGTGGTCGAAGGAACGGTTCTCCTGCATCAGGACGACGATGTGCTCGACGTCCTCGATGGTGCCCGCACGGTGGTTGGCGGGGAGCGCGGCGGCGCGCTCGATGCTCGCGGACAGCGCGCTGAAGGCGGCCGTCGCGCCCGCGACTTGGAGGAATCTGCGCCGGTTGACATCGGGCATGGGGTGAGGGACCTCTCGACTCGGGGGGTGGCCTTGGCGCGTGCCGGAAGTGCAACCGGCCGGACGGTGCCGGGTGATGACGTGATGCGCGCGAATGGAGTGTTCCAGGAGCAGCAAACGTCAGGGAAGGGTGCGGTGGCGTCGGTGTGAAGGTCCTCGGTACGTGAGGTGTGACGGGTCCACGGCCAGGGGATGGTCGCGATCATGACAGGCATGCACGTGGATTCCCCGCCCACCCGCCGGCCCGTACGGCAGCTCCTCGCCGCCTCGGTGGGCAACGCCGTGGAGTGGTACGACTGGTACGCGTACACCTTCCTGGCCACCTACATCGCCGACCAGGTCTTCCCGAAGGGCGCCGACAACTCGTTGGTGCCGCTGCTGTCGACGTTCGCCGTGTTCGCGGTGGGCTTCTTCATGCGGCCCGTCGGCGGGCTGCTGATGGGCGCGATCGCCGACCGGCGGGGACGGCGTGCCGCCCTGACGGTCACCATCCTGCTGATGGGCGGCAGCAGCCTCCTCGTCGGGCTGACCCCGACCTACGCGGCGGCCGGTGTCCTCGCCCCGGTGGTCCTGGTCGCCGCCCGGTTGCTCCAGGGCCTGTCGGTGGGCGGCGAGTTCGCCGCCTCGACGACCTTCCTGGTGGAGTCGGCGGGTCCCGGCCGGCGCGGGCTGTTCTCCAGCTTCCAGTACGTCTCCACGACGATCGGCCAGCTCGTCGCCTCGGGCGTGGCCACGGTGCTGGTGGACACGCTCAGCGAGGGCCGGATGAACTCCTGGGGCTGGCGCGTGCCGTTCGTCCTCGGGGCCGTCCTCAGCCTGGTGGGCTTCTGGATCCGGCAGGGTGCCGAGGAGACCCGCAGCGCGGAGCAGCGACGGGCACCGCGCCCCGGCCTGTTCGAGGCGCTGCGGCGCCATCCGCGCGAGTCCCTGCTGATCTGCGGCATCACGGCGGGCGGCACCATCGCCTACTACACCTGGACGTCGTACCTGCCGACGTACGCGGAGCTCAACACCGGGCTGGACAAGTCCGACGCGCTGCTCGCGGGCACGCTCTCGCTGGCCTTCTTCGCGCTGCTCCAGCCGCTGGGCGGGATGCTGTCGGACCGGTACGGCCGCCGGCCGCTGCTGCTGTTCTTCGGGGTGGGCTTCGCCCTGCTCAGCGTGCCGCTGCTGCACACCCTGCGCGACTCGTTCGCCGTGCTGCTGCTCGTCCAGTGCGCCGGCATGGTCCTGCTGACCGGCTTCACCTCGATCAGCGCGGCCGTCAACGCCGAGATCTTCCCGCCCCGGGTCCGGGCGGCCGGCATCGGCTTCCCCTACTCGCTCACGGTCGCCCTGTTCGGCGGCACGGCGCCGTACGTCGGCACGCTGTTCAAGGACCTGGGGCACTCCGGGCTGTTCCCCTGGTACGTCGCCGTGCTGTGCCTCCTGTCCTCGCTGGTGTACCTGCGGCTGCCGGAGACGGCGCACAAGGAACTGGAACGCTGACGCCGCGGCCCGGCGGCGTCCTTCCGCCGGACGGAAGCGGCGTTGCCGCCCCCCGTCCTCGCCGTCGGCGTCGAAGGGCTGCACTCCTGCACCGAGGGCACCTGCGGCACCTGCGAGACCGAGGTGGTCGAGGGCGGGCCGGACCACCGGGACTCGCTGCTCACCGAGGAGGGGTCGGGACCACCCGCAGATGGGTCGCCGCGCGGCGACCC
>MUMD01000481.1 GCA_002155895.1 Streptomyces rochei | reverse complement strand
TGGCCCGCCTCCATGACGAACCACCATGCCAACCACACCAGCGGCAGTTGCCCCGTGCACAGCGCAGCCGCCCGATTCCACTCGACGTTCGACCAGGTGAGCCGCCGACGCCCGCTGGAATTTTCCGTCTTCCCCCGCCCCATGCCCCGCAGCCTACGACCCAGGGGCATCACCGTGGCGAGAGGGACCTCCCGATGCCATTCGCGGGTCTCGAAGCTTGCTACGCGGCTTCACGCGGGCACGGAAGTGTCGACGCCTGAAAGTGACCAGGGGCGCTTGGGGGCTAACGCTTGTCGCAACTTTCCTTGATCATGGTGGAGCGTGGATGGCGAGGCGAAAACGCGAACGCGGACTGGACCTCGAGGCCGAGTACTGGCACCTTCCGGCGGCCGGGGTGGGCCCCGCCAGATTGACCGAGCCCCTTGGTACGCGCTGTGCCCTGCCCGAACTTGGTGCCCGTGCCCCCGTCGTTCCGCTGCTCCCCGCGTGTCTGCGAGGCACCGCGGCGGACGACACGCCTGGCTGGCCTTCGGCCCACTTCGCCGAGATCGTCAACGACCTGGCCGGCCACGCTCGGGGGAGCCTCTGCTCCGAACTACAGTGGGTGGACGCAGACCGCAGCTACGGCGTGTACGGAGTCGGCCTGGACTGGGACTTGCGTGGGCCGCGCGGGCCGTGCACTGGGAGCATGAGGTCGAGGAGATCCGTACCTGGCCCTTGCTGGCAGCCTCTGAAGCCCCGGGCGACAACATCTTCGTCGCCCCACCTGAATCACCATGCCGACCTGTACCCGAAGAGGTGACCGATGCCCTCCCAGCATCCCGAGGAGATCGGCTACGGCCATGTGGTCGAGAGCTACGTGACGAGGACGTACGGGGGACTCCCGCGCTATCTCGTCCTGAACGGCGGGCGGTTCCTGGGCCCCCGGTGGTGGCACACCACCCGCTTCACCCGACACCTGTTGAATGACGCCGCCGCAATCACAGACGAGGAACTGGATGCTCTCCTCGGGTACGAATGGCGCTCGCGCCTTACCGCCGCCTGGCTGATCGGCGTCGACCGCCGCGAACGGTTCCGGGCACGCATCGGCGACCTGCTCCTAGCCAGCGAGGTCTGCTACTCCGGCAGCGCATACTGCTTCGCCCTGGCCCGCTTCGGCACTCACGCCGACGCCGAGATCCTCACCGCCTACCTCGACCACTTCCTCCCCCGCATCCACCTCCACTACGACCAGCCCGCCGCCCTCGGGGCCCTCCTCCGCCTCGACGCCCTCCTCGGCACG
>MUMD01000480.1 GCA_002155895.1 Streptomyces rochei | reverse complement strand
GCGTACCTGCCTCCGGCCGGCGGCCTCGTCCCTCAGGGGCCTCGGCGTGCCGGCCGGAGGCAGGTACGCGCCCCTCGGCGGTGCCGCCCGCGGAGCCGGGCGGGCTAGGATCGCGGGCATGGCCCGGACCTCGCACGACGTCGATCTGTTCATGGCCGCCAAGCCCCGGCTCGAGGCCATCGCCTACCGCCTGCTCGGGTCCGCGAGCGAGGCCGAGGACGCGGTGCAGGAGACGTTCCTGCGCTGGCAGGACGCCGACTCCGACCTCGTCAGGGTCCCGGAGGCGTGGCTGGCCAAGGTGCTGACCAACCTGTGCCTCAACCAGCTGACCTCCGCCCGGGCGCGGCGCGAGACCTACGTCGGCGCCTGGCTGCCCGAGCCGCTGATCGCCGGGGACCCGATGCTCGGCCCCGCCGACAGCGCCGAACAGCGCGAGGCGGTCTCGTACGCGGTCCTCGTCCTGCTGGAGCGGCTCTCCCCCAACGAGCGAGCCGTCTACGTCCTGAGGGAGGCCTTCGACTACTCGCACCGGGAGATCGCCGAGATCCTCGACGTGTCCGAGGCCGCCAGCCAGCAGATCCTGCACCGCGCCAAGAAGCACGTCGCACAGGGCAGGGCCCGTGCCGAGGTCGACGAGGCCGCCGCCCGGCGCGTCGTCGAGGAGTTCCTGGTGGCCGCCACCAGCGGCCGGACCGAACCGCTGGTGCGGCTGCTCACCGCCGACGCCGTCGCCATCGGCGACGGCGGCGGGAAGGTCCCGGCCCGCGCCAAGGCGTTCGAGGGGGCGCTCGCGGTCGCGACGTTCCTGCGGGGCCTGTTCAAGCCCGGTCCGGCCAAGCGCGCCCTGCTCGGCGGCTCCGCCGGGATCTATGCCACCACCGCCAACGGCGACCCCGCCGTGGTGGCGGTGGTCGACGGGCAGGTCGTCGGCGTGATGTGTCTGGAGCTGACGGCCGAGGGCATCACCGCCGTCCGCAGCCAGGTCAACCCCGACAAGCTGGAGCGTGTGACCCGGCGCTGGGCCGCCGCCGATCACGGTGAACCCCTGTTCAGCGCCTTCTGAGCACTATGTGACGCAGGTCACAGCACATGGTTGTCAGGGATCGGCGGGCCGCCCGGTTCAAGAGGCGAACCCGCTGACGACAGGAGCCAACCATGGAGCACCGCATCATCGTCCTCGGAGCCGGTTACACCGGAGCCGTCGCGGCCGGACGGCTCGCCAGGCGGCTGCACCGCGACGACGTCGCCCTCACCCTCGTCAACGCCGAACCCGACTTCGTCGAGCGTGTCCGGATGCACCAGCTCGCGACGGGCCAGGATCTCGAGCCGCGACCCCTCGCCGACCTGCTCGCCGGCACCGGCGTCGAACTGCTGACGGCCACGGTCGCCGGCATCGACGTCGACCGCGGGACCGTCGACGTCACGCACGCCGACGGCGACACCCGGGAACTCGCCTACGACACCCTGGTGTACGCCCTCGGCAGCGGCTGGAACGACCAGGGCGTCCCGGGCACCGCCGAGCACGCCCACGAGATCGCCGGCCGCCCGGGAGCACTCCGGCTGCGGGAGCGCCTGGCCCGGCTGGAGGCCGGGGAGACCGTGGTCGTGGTGGGCGGCGGCCTCACCGGGCTGGAGGCCGCGACCGAGATCGCCGAGTCCCGGCCGGACCTCGACGTCGCCCTCGCCGCCCGCGGAGGTCTCGGCGACTGGCTCTCGCCCAAGGGACGCCGTCATCTGCGGGAGGTCTTCGACCGGCTCGGCATCACCGCGTACGAGCACACCACCGTCACCCGCGTCCACGCCGACCGCGTCACCACGGGGGACGGAGCTTCCGTCCCGGCCGCGGTCACCGTCTGGACCGCCGGCTTCGCCGTCCACCCGATCGCCCGGGCGACCGCGCTGGAGGTCACCGACACGGGCCAGATCGTCGTCGACCACACCATGCGCTCGGTCTCCCACCCCGATGTGTACGCCGTCGGCGACGCGGCCCTGGCGACGGGAGCCGGCGGCAAGCCGCTGCGGATGTCGTGCGCGTCGGGCAGCTTCACCGCGCTGCACGCCGCCGACGCCATCACCGCGCGTCTGACCGGCGGGAAGCCGCGCAAGGGGACGATCCGCTACTTCAACCAGTGCATCTCCCTGGGCCGCAGGGAAGGTCTCGTCCAGTACGTCACCGCGGACGACCGCGCCGTGCGCGCGGCCCTCACGGGACGACTCGCCGCCGTGTACAAGGAGTTGATCTGCAAGGGCGCGGTCTGGAGCGCCGGCAACCCGACGTTCGGTCTGCCCGTGCGTCGCCGGCGCGTTCTGCCCGAGCGGGCGGCGGAGCGCCGCCCGGGCGCGGCGGGGGCCGCCGAGGCACCGGTGTCCTGACCCGGTCCGGAGGGCTCCCCTGCGCCCCGCCTTCCCCACGCCGCCGCACTCGGTCAGCTCGTGCTCGCCGCCGCAGGCTCTCGCGTGCGGCGGGCACGGAGCCGCCCCCGGGCGAGGGTGACCAGTGAGGGCCCTCCGCCCAGACACCACAGGGCGATGACGGGATCACAGATGGCACAGCTCAGGGAGGAGTCGTGGGCGAAGGGCAGGATCGGGTTGCCCTTGAGGTGATGGACGAGGTCCCACGCGGTGTGGAGCAGCCAGCCGATCCCGATGAATGTCCAGGAGTCCAGGCCGCGGTAGGCGACGTAGGTGATGAGCGCGACCATCGGCAGCTCCCACTGGTCGAAGCCGCCCCCGCTCAGGTAGGCGGCGCCCGCTCCCCCCACCATGACCGCGTTGAAGCGGCGCCGGTGGGGTTCCCGGATCAGGGACATCAGGAGGCAGTACAGGATGCCGACAAGGATCGGCGACACATACGTCATGAGGTTCGGTCAGCTTTCGACGACGTTCGAGCCGGACCCTCGCGGTGCGGCGCACGAGGGCGAGGGGACACGGCTGCGGGGTGACGCCATGAAGTCAACCGGCTGTCACGGTGATCGCCCAGTGGCACGAGTGCCAGGTGTCAACGGGAAAGAGTCACGGCCCCGCCGGCCTCACTCGGACACCGTGGCGTCGACGTGCTCACCCCCCGGCCAGCACATAGCCGGCGTACGGCACCAGGACCGCCGGCAGGGTCAGCAGGCGCGGCGTGATGCGGCGGCCGGAACGCAGGGGCAGGACGTCGTAGAGGAGGAGCAGCAGGAAGAGGAGGGCCGCGGACAGGAGGAGAGCGATCAGGACGAAGCCGCTGCTCTCGATCTGGTCGTAGGTGCAGCCGTCCAGATCCCGGCGGCGCAGGTCCTCGTCGCCGCAGTGGCCGTGGGCCATGTACCAGCGCGCGCAGAGAAGGGTGAAGAACGCGGGGACACCCATCAGGAGGTGCGCCGCCAGCGGCGGCAGAAAGCCGCGCAGGACGGGGAGGACGGTTCGCATCCCGCCACCTCACCAGGGCGTTGCCGATCATGCTGTGAGCGGCGTTACTCCTTCGGTCACGAAGCCGTCACGACGGGCCCCGCCCTGCCGGGACGCCGTCGGGTGCGTCGCCGGGGCGGGCGGTCAGAAGCCGAGGTCGCTGAGGCCGGGGTGATCGTCGGGGCGGCGGCCCAGCGGCCAGAAGTACGCGCGGTCCGACGCGGCGATCGGCAGGGTGTTGATGGAGGCGTGGCGGGTGCGCATCAGCCCGTGCTCGTCGAACTCCCAGTTCTCGTTGCCGTAGCAGCGGTACCAGTTGCCGGCGTCGTCCCGGTGCTCGTAGGCGAAGCGCACCGCGATGCGGTTGTCGTCGTGGGCCCACAGCTCCTTGATCAGCCGGTAGTCGAGTTCGGTGTTCCACTTGCGGGTCAGCAGGGCGACGATCGCCTCCCGCCCGGTGACGAACTCCGCGCGGTTGCGCCAGCGCGAGTCGGCCGTGTAGGCCAGCGACACCTTCCGGGGGTCACGGGAGTTCCACGCGTCCTCGGCGAGACGGACCTTCTCGACGGCGCTCTCGCGCGTGAACGGCGGCACCGGGGGGCGTATCGCATCGGCCATGTCGGCTCCTTGTTCCGGGTCCCTCGGGAGGGGACGGCGGGCCCAGCAGGGGCGAGAACGCTCGTTCTCACCCCTGTACGATAGAGAACGCGCGTTCTCGGAGCAAGGAGGAAACATGGCGGAGCACGAAGCCGCGCGGGAGCAGGCGCTCGACGCGGCCGAACGGCTCTTCTACGGCCGAGGCATCCAGGCGGTGGGCATGGACGCGGTACGCGATGCCTCCGGCGTGTCACTCAAGCGCCTCTACCGGCTGTTCCCCTCCAAGGAGGCGCTCGTGCTGCAGTTCCTGCGGCGGCGCGACGAACGGTGGCGGCAGGCCCTCGCCCGTCATGTGGACGCGTACACCGCTCCCGACGACCGGCTTCTCGCGGTGTTCGACCGGCTGCACACGTGGTTCTGCGAACCGGACTACCGCGGGTGCGCCTTCGTCAACTCCTTCGGCGAGCTGGGCGGCGTCTCCGCCGAGGTCGCCGACCAGGCCCGCCGCCACAAGCAGGCGTTCCGTGACTACCTGGCCGCACTGGTCGAGGATTCGGGTCTGCCGGCGGAGCTGACGGACCAGCTCTTCCTCCTCGCCGAGGGAGCCATCACCACGGCCGCGATCACCGGCACGGCCGCACCCGCCCTCCACGCGCGGACCGCCGCCCGCCTGCTCGTGCGGGCCCACAGGCAGCACGCACCGGCCGTCCCCGACAGCGTCCCGTAGCACCGGGCGCACGCCGGGGACGGCCTGGTGGCCGCGGCCACCACGGGTCCGGAGGCGGTTACCTCGCCATCTCGTAGGCGCCGGACAGCGCCTCGACGCGCTCCCAGACCCGCGCCGAGCGGGCCTCGTCGACGACGGGCCGCCGGACGGCACCGAGGGCCCAGCTCTGCTGCGCCTCGGTGGCGGAGTCCTTGCCGTGGAGTTCGACGGCGTGGGCCGAGAAGTCACGGACCAGGACGGAGAACAGTTCGTCCAGCACGTCCGCGTCGAGACCGGTCAGCTCGGCCTGCTCCAGGATCAGCTGGCCGTGCACGACCAGGGCGAACAGCTGACCCACGGCGAGCAGCAGGTCCAGGTCGCGGCTCTGCCGCTCGTCGGGCGCCGCCTCGGTGACGAACGCGCACAGGGCGTCGGCCTGTTCACGGAAGCGCGCCACGTTCGGCACGGCGGCGTAGGCGTCGAACGCCGCGCGCCAGTCGTGGAAGCGGATGGAGCCGAGCCCGCGGGCCGGGCCCTGCCGGAAGAGGAAGGTGTCGTCGGCCGCGTCGAGACGGGTCGGCACCCGCGGGTGGTCGACCGGGGCCAGCAGATGGTTCCGCATGAACTTCAGGATCAGGGCCAGGTTGACGTGGACCGTGCCCTCGAGCTTCGGCAGGCTCCGGATCTCGACCGCTGCCTGGGCGAAGTAGGTGTCCTTCTCGAAGCCCTTGGCGGCGATGACGTCCCACATCAGGTCGATGACCTTCTCGCCCTCGGTGGTGACCTTCATCTTGGTCATCGGGTTGAACAGCAGGTACCGGCGGTCGTCCGGGCCGGCGGAGCGGAAGTAGTCGACGGCGCGGTCGCTGAACAGCTTCATCCCGACCAGGCGTACGTAGGCGTCGATCAGCTCACGCCGGACGTGCGGGAAGGCGGTGACCGGCCGGCCGTACAGGATGCGGTTGTGGGCGTGGGTGACGGCCTCGTACATCGCGTGCTCGCAGATGCCGATGGACGCGGTGCACAGGTTGAACTTGCCGACGTTGACCGTGTTGAGGGCGGCGTCGAAGGCGGCACGCCCGGTGTGCAGGACGTCCTCGGGGCCGACCGGGTAGTCCTCCAGCCGGAACTCGCTGACGTACTTGGAGGAGTCGACGACGTTCTTCACCAGGTGGTAGGCGGGGTGGCGGCTGTCGGCCGCGAAGAAGACGTAGCCCTCGGGTCCCTCGACGTCGGTGCGCCGGCCGAACACCGACACGAGCCCGGCGGCGTTGCCGTTGCCGATGTAGTACTTGGAACCGGTCGCCCGGAAGCCTCCCTGCCCGTCGGGCTCCAGCAGCATGTCGGTGGAGTAGATGTCGGCGCCGTGGCTCTTCTCGGAGAGGCCGAAGGCGAACACCTCCCCCTGGGCGAGGAGTTCGGCCGCCCGGGCACGGGCGGCCGCGTTGTCGCTCTGCCAGACGGGGCCGAGGCCGAGGATGGTGACCTGCCAGGCGTACCAGTAGTCGAGGCCGTAGAACCCGAAGATCTCGTTGAGGGCGGCGATGCGGGCGGTGTCCCAGCGCTGGTCCGGACGGTCGCCGTCCGCCGCCGGGGTCAGGAAGGTGGCGAAGAGGCCCTCCTTCGCGGCGAAGTCGAGGAAGGCCTCCAGCCACACGCGTGAGCGGTAGTCCTCGATCAGCCTGCGCTTGCCGCGCGCCTCGAACCAGTCGAC
>MUMD01000048.1 GCA_002155895.1 Streptomyces rochei | reverse complement strand
GTGGGCGGTGCTGTGCGCGGCCGGTGTCGCCGCCGTCGCCGCCCTGAACGTGAACGCCTCCCCGGCCCCCGGCCCCCGGCCGGAAGAGCGCGAAAGGCCCGTCAGCGCCGAGTACATCGCGGACATCGAGGCACAGCTGGCGGAGGCCGGGGCGGAGCACGAGGACGGCGGCGTGCTGTCCTTCACCCGCAGGGGGGTCGGCGCGGAGGACTGCGGCGACGAGGTCCTCGACCACTTCGGCGGCGACCGGTCGACCGCACCGCCGCGGGTCTACTCCTCGTGCCTGGCGGTCGACACCGAGCCGGTGCCCGCGGGCGGCGACCCGTGCGGCGGTCCTTGAGCGGCACGGTGGCCGCCGACTGCCGACGGTCAGGCGGCGGGCTCCCGCCCGGGACCGGCGGCATCGAGGCGGGAACGGAGGGTGGCGGCGAAGTCCTCGGCGCGGGACAGCTGGACGCGCAGTTCCTCGATCTTGCGGGCGGCGTCCTGCTCGTAGGCCCTCACCCGCTCCAGGAGGGCGTCGCGCTCCGCTCCGTCGGCCGACTCGGCGTCGTCCAGTCGGTCGGTGGCGTCGAGCAGGTCGCGCATCTGGTCCAGGGAGAACCCGAGGGGCTTCATACGGCGGATGACCATGAGCCGCTGCACGTCGGACTCCGTGTAGAGGCGGAATCCTCCCTGGGAACGGGCTGACGGGATGACCAGACCCGTCTCCTCGTAGTGCCGGATGGTGCGCAGGGACAGCTCCGTCCGCGCGGCGACCTCGCCGATCTGCATGTGCTTGTCGTCCACGCCGCTTGTCCAGGCCCTTCTCTTCCCGTGGCGGGCCGCGTCCGCTGCGACCCCGTCGTCTCTACTCTAACGTTAGGGTAGAGTTGTGGGTCGGTGAGGGTGGCTCGGCCTCCCCTCCGCTGCTGTTTCCGGGGCCGACGACGCCCCCGGCGAGGATCCGATTTTCGCAGGAGAGAGCGTGCGCGAGCCCATGTCGCCGATCGCCGCTGCCTGCCCGCCGTGACCCTTCGCCTCCGGGTGTGAGCCGCGGGGCCGTCCGTGCACGTCCCGTCTCGCGCCCTCTTCGGACTTCCGGCCCGCCTCGCGGGCCGTCGCGCGGGAGCCGGCCCGGCCCCCGCGTGTCCTTCCCGCACGCCCCGGCCCGCCGACCGGGCGTGCCCGAGCACGACAGGTACGCATCTCCTTGTCCTCCGCCGCTGTGACTCCCGCCGCGCGCCTGCGTGGCCTCAAGCCCGACTGGCTGCACGACCCCAAGGTCTGGCGCACCGAGATCCTGGGTGGTCTGGTCGTCGCCCTGGCCCTGATCCCCGAGGCCATCTCCTTCTCGATCATCGCCGGTGTCGACCCGGCGGTCGGCCTGTTCGCCTCGTTCACCATGGCCGTGGTCATCTCGATCGTCGGCGGCCGACGGGCGATGATCTCCGCCGCCACCGGCGCCGTCGCCCTCGTCATCGCCCCGCTGAACCGTGAGCACGGCCTCGGTCATCTGGTCGCCGCGGTCATCCTGGCAGGCGTCTTCCAGATCGTCCTCGGTGCCCTCGGAGTGGCGAAGCTGATGCGCTTCGTGCCGCGCTCGGTGATGGTCGGCTTCGTCAACGCCCTGGCCATCCTGATCTTCATGGCCCAGGTGCCCGAGATGCGCGACGTGCCCTGGGCGGTGTACCCCCTGATCATCGGCGGCCTCGCGCTCATGGTGTTCTTCCCGAAGCTCACCAAGGTGATCCCGGCCCCGCTGGTCTCGATCGTCGTCCTCACCGTCATCACGGTCGCGGCCGGCATCGCGGTGCCGACCGTGGGGGACAAGGGCGCCCTGCCGTCGTCCCTGCCGGTCCCCGGCCTGCCGGACGTGCCGTTCACCCTGGACACCTTGACGACGATCGCCCCGTACGCGTTCGCGATGGCGCTGGTCGGCCTGATGGAGTCGCTGATGACCGCCAAGCTGGTCGACGACATCACCGACACCCACTCCTCCAAGACCCGTGAGTCCATCGGCCAGGGCGTCGCCAACATCGTCACCGGCTTCTTCGGCGGCATGGGCGGCTGCGCCATGATCGGTCAGACCATGATCAACGTGAAGGTGTCCGGCGCCCGTACCCGCCTGTCCACCTTCCTCGCCGGCGGCTTCCTGATGGTCCTGTGCATCGTCTTCGGTCCGGTCGTCTCCGACATCCCCATGGCCGCCCTGGTCGCCGTCATGGTCATGGTGTCCTTCGCGACCTTCGACTGGCACTCCATCGCGCCCAAGACATTGAAGCGGATGCCCGCCGGCGAGATCACCGTCATGGTCGTCACCGTGACCGTGGTGGTCGCCACCCACAACCTCGCCATCGGCGTCGTCGTCGGCACCCTCACCGCCATGGTCGTCTTCGCCAAGCGCGTCGCCCACCTCGCGCAGGTCACCGCCGTCACCGATCCCGACGGCCGCACCGTGGTCTACCGGGTCAGCGGCGAGCTGTTCTTCGCCTCCTCCAACGACCTCGTCGGCCAGTTCGACTACGCGGGCGACCCGGAGAAGGTCGTCATCGACCTCTCCTCCGCCCACGTCTGGGACGCCTCGTCCGTCGCCGCCCTCGACGCGATCGAGACCAAGTACGCGCAGCGCGGCAAGCGAGTCGAGATCACGGGCCTGAACGACCCCAGCGCCGATCTCCACGGCAAGCTCACCGGCGAACTCTCCGGCAGCCACTGACTTCCGCGCCCACCGACCCGTACCGACACAGACGGAGGACCCCGAACCACCGGTGAGACGGTTCGCCGCTTCCCGAGCAGAAGGCGACCGGTGGCGACCGGCGAAGGGGCGGCGTCGCGACGTCCGCGCTCAGCGCTTCATCAGCGCGAAGACCCCCCAGCCGAGGTACTCACGCCCGTAGCGGGCGTAGCGGGCGGGTTCGGTGGAGAGTTCCTCCCTCACCCGGGGCGCCAGTTCGTCGTCCGGGTGCGCGTCGAGCCAGCGGCGCATGCCGAGCCACTGGGCCGCCGTGTAGCGGTCCCAGCTGTCCTGGTCGGCCAGTGTCATCTCCACCACGTCGCACCCGAGATCCTGGAACTGCCCGATCAGTTCCGGGAGGAGCAGGAAGTCGCCGGCGGAGGTGGCGTGGCAGGCCTTGACGGTCTCCTCGTCCGGAGGGGACTGCCGCCAGTACGGTTCGCCGATCAGCATCAGACCTCCGGGGCGGAGGCTGCGGTCGAGCAACTCGACCGTTCCGGCTACGCCGTTGCCGATCCAGGTGGCACCGACGCAGGCGGCCAGGTCGACCGGCTCGTCCGCGACATGGCCGACGGCGTCGCCGTGGACGAACTGCACCCGGTCGGCGACGCCGAGTGCGCGGGCGCGGGCCCGGGCCCGCTCGGTGAAGACGGTGCTGATGTCCACTCCGGTGCCCGTGAAGCCCAGGTCGCGTGCCCAGGTGCACAGCATCTCGCCCGAGCCGCTGGCGAGATCGAGCACCCGTGTCCCGGGGGCGAGACGGAGCGACGCGCCGAGGGCGGCGAGTTTGGCCTCGGTCAGCGGGTTGTGGATGCGGTGGTCGCCCTCGCGGATGGTGAAGATGCGGGGGAGGTCCATGGCCGGGTTCCTTTCCGTCATGCCTGGAAGGCGGGGGAGTGCTCGAGGGCGCGTCGGCTCCGTGTGCATCGGTCCCCGCAGCCGTTCCTCGGTCCAGTCCGGCTCGGCCCCCGGGCGGGGAGAGGTTCACCGCCGCCCACCCGTGAGGAACCGGGGCACTTCGAGGATCTCGGCCCACCGGGCCTCACCCGGTCGGCAGGTGTGACGCGGATCGGTCCGCCCCGGTGCCCGGATCGGTGCTGGCCCGCACGACCAGGCGGTGCGGGACGGTCAGGTCCAGGGCGGGCACCTGGTTCTCGGGACTGTAGATCCGGTCGGCCAGGCACTGCAGGGCGCGTTCGGCGATCTGCCCCTTGTCGGGGGAGACGGTGGTCAGCGTCGGGTGGCTGAAGCGCCCGTCCTCGATGTCGTCGAAGCCGACGAGCGCGAGGTCCTCGGGGACCCGCACGCCACGCGTGTGCGCCATGTGCAGTGCGCCCAGCGCCAGTTCGTCGGTGAACGCGAACACCGCGTCCGGGCGGGACTCGCCGTCGAGCAGTTCGGCCATGGCCCGTGCGCCGTCCTGCCGGTGCAGCGAGGCGACCGGGCGTTCCCACCGCGGACTCGGCGTGATCCCCGCTCGCCGCAGCGCCCTCCGGTACCCTTCGGCGCGCTGCTCCGCCGTGCCGTTGTGCAGATGCGGTTGCAGGCCGATCGCGGCGACGCGGCGGCGCCCGAGTGCCAGCAGGTGGCTGGTCGCGTCGTCCGCCGCCGCCACGTTGTCCACGGCCACCCGGTCCGCCAGGCCCTGTGGGCTGCGCTCGCCGAGCAGCACCACGGGCAACGGGCGCGCCGTGGACGCCACCTCCTGCGCCTCCAGTGCCCACGGGCTGATGATGAGCCCGTCCATGGCCCGGCCGCTGTCACCGGTCAGCAGCCGCCGCTCCGCCTCCGCGTCCCCGTGCGTCTGGTCGATGACCACCGTCCATGACCGCCGGCGAGCCGCGTCGACCAGCAGGCCGGCGAGTTCGCCGAAGTAGGGCGAGTGCAGTTCCGGGATGGCCAGACCGATGACTCCGGTGCGGCCCGCCCGCAGGTTGCGGGCAGCGAGATTGGGGCGGTACCCCAGCTCGTCGATCGCCTCCTGGACCCGCTGCCGGGTCTGTGCGGACACCCGGGCGGAACCGTTGACCACGTTCGACACGGTGCGCGCCGAGACCCCGGCGCGGGCGGCTACGTCTTTCAGGCTGCTGCTCACCCGCACATCGTGGCATGCCGGGGACAGCCCCGAGCAAGATCCCTCCCGACAGCTATTGCCACGTTGAATTCAACGATGCAACATGAGGCGGACCGTTCCACCGCAGATGTGCGAGGAGGCACATATGAGTCCGCACGCCTACCCCGGCGTCTCCACGGCCGACCTGGACCTGGACGTGACGGCCGACGTCGAAGCCCTCTACTCGGACGGGATCACCGCCCGCAAGGGGGCCTTCACCCCGGCCTGGGCCGACCGGCTCCGCGAGGACATCGACGCGGCCTTCCGGGAGGCGCTGGCCCGGCCCGGCGGCGCCGTCGGACGCGGACCCCACCGCTACTACGTGGAGATCCACCCCGAGCAGCTGCGGGGCTTCGTCGACCTGGTCGACCACCCCTGGGTGCGGTCCGTCTGCACGGCCGTCCTCGGGCCGGAGTACCGCATCGTCGAGCTAGGCTTCGACGTGCCGCTGGAAGGGGCCGTCAACCAGCCCTGGCACCGGGACTTCCCCATGCCCGAGGAGACGCGGACCGAGCGGCGGCTGACCTCCCTGGCCTTCAACGTGACCGCCGTCGACACGGAGGAGGACATGGGCCCCTTCGAGATCGCGCCGGGCACCCAGTGGGACGACAGCCCGGAGTTCGGGCACGGCATGTTCCCGCCCCGCCCGCACTACCCGCGCTACGAGGGGCGGGCCGTGCGCAAGTACCCGCGACGGGGTGACATCTCGGCGCGCACGGCGCTGACCATCCACCGCGGTACGAAGAACGACTCCGCGAAATCCCGTCCGGTGCTGGTCCTGGGCGTGGACGGCCCCGAGGCCACCAACAGCGAGCGGCACGACACGGCGGTGACCCGCCCCTACTGGGAGTCCCTGCCCGAGCGGGTCCGGCGCCACCTCGACTGCCCGATCGTCGACGAACTGCGGCCGATCACGCAGAAGCACACCATCGAGGGTCTGGTCATGGGCGATGCCTGAGCTGACCGCCGCGACCGGGAGCACCGGCACACCCGCCGGAGAGCGGCACGGGGCCCCGGCCATGGTCTACGCGGTCGCGGGCGTGTCCGCCCTGGGCGGCCTGCTGTTCGGCTACGACACCGGCATCATCTCCGGCGCGCTGCTGCACCTGCGGGACGACATGGACCTGTCCTCCCGAGAGCAGGAGGTGGTCGTCAGCGTGATCCTGCTCGGCGCGATGGCCGGGGCGCTGCTCGCGGGACGCCTGGCCGTGCGGCACGGACGCCGCAAGGTCGTCATCGCGGTCGCCGTGGTCTTCGCCCTCGGGGCCGGGGCCGCCGCGGCGGCCCCCGGGGTGGGCGCTCTGATCGCCGCGCGCTTCGTGCTCGGACTGGCCGTCGGCGGGGCCTCCAACATGGTGCCGGTCTACATCGCCGAGGCCGCTCCCGCCGGGATCCGCGGGCGGCTCATGGTGCTGTTCCAACTGATGGTCGCCTGCGGACAGCTCATCGCCTACCTGTGCGGCTGGGCGCTGTCCGACGGCGGTGACTGGCGCACGATGTTCGCCCTGGCGGTGCTTCCCGCCGTGGCCCTGGGCGTCGGCATGCTGTTCCTGCCCGAGAGCCCGCGCTGGCTCGTCGAGCGGGGCCGGCGGGAGGCGGCGGCGGGGGTACTGGCCCGGCTCCGGCCGGCGGGCACCGACGTGCACCGGGAGATCGACGAGATCGCCGAGGTCGCCGCCGCCACCCCGGTGGGGGGCTGGCGCGACCTGCGACAGCGATGGATGCGCCCCGCCCTGCTGATCGCCGTCGGCATCGCGGCCTTCTCCCAGCTCACGGGCATCAACGCGGTCGTCTACTACGCACCGACGATCCTCGTCGACGCCGGGTTCGGGGACTCCGCCGCCCTGCTCACCGGGGTCGGTATCGGCGTGATGCTGGTGGTCGCCGGGGTGGTCGGCGCCCTCGCCGTGGACCGGGTGGGCCGTCGTCGGACGATGCTGTGGTTCCTGCCGGGGTCCGGCATCGCCATGGCGGTCATGGCGCTGGCCTTCCTCGGCCCGGAGGGCTCGGCTGCGCAGCGGTGGACGGTCATCGTGGCGCTGTTCGCGTACATCCTGTTCAACGGGATCGGCATCCAGGCGGTGGTCTGGCTCATCGGCCCGGAGATCGTGCCGTTGAGCGTGCGAGGCCCGGCGACCAGCCTGGCCACGGTCACCCTCTGGGGAGTGGACCTGCTGATCGCGGTGACCGCCCTGACCGCGATCCAGACGATCGGCCGTTCCGGCACGTTCTTCTTCTACGCGTTGATGAACGTCGTGTGCGTCGCCTTCGTGGTGGCCAAGGTGCCGGAGACGCGGGGCCGTTCGCTGGAGAGCATCGAGCGTGCTCTGCACCGCGGCGGCTCCTTCCGGAAGGCGCTGCAGAAGTCATGAACGGTCGGTCGGCGGCAAGCCGGTCCGTCGTGTCGCCATGTAGTCGAGCGAAGACGGCGACGGCGGGCGCCGACCGGTGACGAGGCGGTCCGCACCTCGTCACCACCGGTCAGCGAAGAGAGGTGCCCCACCCCCGGGCCGCGCGGAGCCGATTCCACTGCCCGGGGGTAGGGGTGAGGACGCGCGGTGCCCTGGCATCGACGGCGGGAGAGGTCCCCAGGCCCCCGGTGCGTCTTCGCATCGACGGTCTCACCGTCACCGCGCTCGCGCAGTCCCCCTCGCGGGTGATCTCCGCGTCGGCGGCGATCACATCACGTATGTGCCACGAATTGCACACACTGCGTTCACAAATGGCACGGCGGCCTCACAATGACGCGTGCGCCATCACTGTCCTTGGGGGGATCATGCACACCAGAGCCACCGCCGTCGCCGCTGTCGTCGCCGCCGTCCTCACGGCCACCCTCAGCGCCTGCGGATCGGACGAGTCGAAGCAGGGCACGGCGGAACGCGCCACCGCGGCCGCCGAGAGCGCGCCGGCCTCCAGCACACCCGACTGCGGGGACGGTGATCTCTCGCAGGCCGACTGGATGGAGGACTGCGCCGACGACGGCCCGGAGAAGGGGGACCAGCCCGAGACCGAACTGGCGGTGGGTGACACCTTCGCCTACACCGACGGGCTCAAGGTGAAGGTGGACAGCATCACCACCATCACCGAGTGGGGGGAGTACGACACCGAGCCGGAGGCCGGCCAGACTCCGTTCCGCGTCACCTGGACCATTACCAACGGCACGAAGAAGCCGTACGACCTGGACGAGTTCGGCTACCAGGCGCAGGGGGCCACCACCGGAGGCGAGACCGAGAGCCTCTACGTGGAACTCGGCTCGAAGCAGATGACCGGCCGCCTCGCCGCCGGCCGCAGCGGCACCTTCACCTCCGAGTACTCCCTGGCCAAGACCGACGGCAAGGACGTCCTGTTCACCATGACCCGCATGGACGAACAGTGGCTGGAGGACGGCAGCTTCCTCGGCGAGGACCCCCACTGGACCGGCACCATCAAGTAGCCGACAGCTTCCGACACCGGCTCACAGCCGCCGGGACGAGGGGAAGTGCCTGCCGCCCTCTGATGGGCTGTGGGATCGTCGGGTGCCGAGCGAGGCGCCGGGCGTCCCGGTGTGTCGCCGGGACAGTCGATCGACAGGCGAAGGACACCACAAAACATGGCCGAGGTTCTGCTCTTCCATCACGTCCAGGGTTTGACCGACGGGGTCCGGGCGTTCGCCGACGACCTGCGGCAGTCGGGTCACACTGTGCACACTCCGGATCTGTTCGAGGGCCGCACCTTCGGCAGCCTCGAACAGGGCATGGCGTACGTGCGGCAGACCGGTTTCGACGTCCTCGGGGAACGCGGTGTGGCAGCGGTCGGGGACCTGCGCCCGGAGCTGGTCCACGTCGGTCTCTCGTTCGGTGTCACGATCGCCCAGAAGCTGGCGCAGACACGGCCCGGCGCACGCGGAGCGCTGCTGTTGCACGCCTGCATCCCCGTCACCGAGTACGGGGAGTCCTGGCCCGAGAGCGTGCCGGTGCAGATCCACGGCAAGGAAGACGACGAGTACTTCGACGAAGACCTGCCCGCCGCGCGCGAACTGGCCGCGTCCGCACGGTCCGCGGAGCTGTTCCTCTACCCCGGCGACCAGCACCTGTTCACCGACTCCTCTCTCGACGCCTTCGACGCCGAGGCGACCGAGCTGCTGCTGGCACGCGTGCGGACGTTCCTCGCCGCGGTCGGCTGAGCGGGGAGATCGGCGGCACCCGCCTCTCCGGCACCCGCCTCTCCGGCACCCGCCCTGTTCCCGCCGAAGCCCTTGCCGCGTGCGCTGCGGTCGGTGCGCGGCGACGGCCACAGCGTGATCACCCCATGGGTGGTGACTGCTCCGGTGGATACTGGAGGAGGCAGGGTGGAGGCGAACATGCTGACGGAACTGCGCGGGCACCTGGGTCAGTCCCTGTTCGAGCGGGTCGCGGGCCCGGACGGAGCCGCCAACCGGGCGCGTATCCACGGCACACCCGGGCCGCGCTGGTTCGGTCCGGACCGTCCCATACGCAGGGTCCACGGCGATGCCTCGATGTTCATCGGCGGCATCAGCGCCCTGCTGCTGCAGTCCTTGCACCCCCTGGCGATGGCGGCCGTCGCCGCCCACTCCGGCTACCGCGGGGACCCGTGGGGCCGACTCCAGCGCACCAGCACCTTCCTCGCGGTGACCACCTACGGGACCGCCGAGGACGCCCAGCGCGCCGTCGACCAGGTCCGTGCCATCCACCAGCGGATCCGGGGCAGGACGGCGGAGGGGCTGACCTACCACGCGGCCGATCCTCACCTGCTCGGGTGGGTCCACGCCGCCGAGACCGACAGCTTCCTCCGCGCGCATCAGCGCTACGGGGCACATCCGCTCGACGCCGCCGGCTGCGACGCCTACGTCGCCGACACCGCCCGGGTCGCCGAGGCGCTGGGAGTGACCGATCCGCCCCGCGACCGTCGCGCCCTCTCCCGGCGCCTGTCCGCCTACCGGCCCGAACTGCGTGCCACGGCCGAGGCCGCCGCCGCGGCACGCTTTCTGCTGTTGCAGCCGCCGATTCCCCTCGTGGCACGCCCCTTCTACGCCGGGCTCGCGGCGAACGGCGTGGCCGTGCTGCCGTACTGGGCCCGGGCCCTGCTGAGGCTGCCACGGCTGCCGGTCGTCGAGGACGTCGCCGTGCGGCCGGCGGGCCGCGCACTGACCCATGTCATCCGCTGGGCCATGAGTCCGTGACCTCGTGAGTCCGTGACCTCGTGAGTCCGTGAGTCCATGACTCCGTGAGTCCATGGCTCCGTGAGCCCGCCAGGGTGAGGAGTGCTCCGTTCCGTTCGCCGGATGCCGTCATGCCGTACGGCGCCCCTCGCTCACGGGGCAACTGCCGGGCAGGGGAAGAGAGTTTGCTGACGTTCGGCACGTGTGATTCGGCCGCGCCGGGCAACTGGATGGAGAGCGAAGGAGTACAAGGCGCAGAACTTCGACTCTTCTGGAGAAACCATGTCGACCTACAGCAGAACGGGTGCGCGGAACTCGAGCAAGACCAACGGGCTGGCGATCGCGGGGCTGGTCTGTGGAATCGTCGGCCTGCTCTTCCTGCCCATCATCCTCGGCCCGTTGGCGATCATCTTCGGTGCGGTGTCGCTGCGGCAGACCGGCTCCGCGATGGCCAAGTGGGCGATCGGCCTGGGCATCGTCGACATCCTGCTCATGATCCTGCTGTTCGCGCTCGCCGCCAACAACGGCGGCAGCTTCACCTGGCACTTCGGCTGACCGCTTCGGTCCGGGTCGTGCACGGCGCCCGCGTGGTGGATCCCCGCCCGCGCGGGCGCCGACCTGTGCCGCCCTCCGCTCGGGGCGGGCGGCCTGTCCGACCCGAGCGGCCCGGTGCCGCCCTGTGAACCCGCCGCTCCGGCGTCAGCCCGCCGTGCCAGGCCCGGGCGGGATGTGAACCGTCATGATCAGGTGGCACGTCCCGGTCCCCGAACCCCGGTACGTGTGGGGGACGTCCCCGTCGAAGGCGGCGGTCTGGCCGGCCTCGACCGGATGCTCGGCGCCGTCGACGACGAGGACCATCTGCCCGGCCGTGACGTTGACCGTCTCGACGACACCGCTCTGATGCGGGTGGCTGCGGTACTCCTCGCCGGGTTCCAGCTTCCAGCGCCAGACCTCGACGGGGGCCGGCCCCGAGGTGGTCAGCACGAGCCGTGCCTCGCCGCCCTGCTCTCCGGACCACAAGGGCATGACGGCGTCGGCGGACACGACCCGCACGCGTCCTTCGGACGGCCCTTCCAGCAGCGCGGACACCGAGACCCCGAGCGTGTCGGCGAGGCGTACCAGGGTGGCGAAATTGGGGTTGCCCTGGGCTTTCTCCAGGGCGACCAGGGCGCCCTTGCTGACTTTGGCGCGCCGGCCGAGTTCGTCCAGGGACAGTCCGGCACGGGTCCGGGCCGTACGGACGTTGTGCGCGAGCGTGCGCAACGCCGCCTCGGTCTCGGCCATCGCTATCACCCCTTGGGGTACGGGTCGGTGCACTGGACCGGGCGGTCGTTCGGTTGACGATCGGTGGTCGGTGCGTTGTACGGTGTGGTCGTTCTGTTGATGGTAAGGGATGAGCCACCTGTGATCGCTCCGTCCGCTGTCGGCCCTGGGCGGCTCACGCCGTCGCCGTGATCACCGCCCGGTACGCGGCCCGCAGCATCCTCGCTACCAACTGACCGCCCGCCCAACCGCCTTCCTCGAAACGGACTGTCCGATGCCGCTGTTCCGCATCAGCCCCGCCGTCGCCGACGCCTTCCCCGACACCCTCATCGCCGTCGTCACCGCCTCCGGTCTGCGCGGTGACGAGCCCTGGCCGGCCACCGCTGCCGCCCTCGACGAGCTGGAGGCCCGGCTCGCCGGCGACACCTGGCGGCCCGCCGACGAGAACGACCCCCGCGTCGAGGCATGGCACGCCGCCTACCGCTCCTTCGGCACCAACCCCCGCCGCATCCGCCCCAGCGTCGACGCCCTGGGCCGACGCATGGCCAAGAAGGGCACCCTGCCCCGGATCAACCCGGCCGTCGACTCCTACAACTGCGTCTCCGTCCGCCACGGCCTGCCCGCCGGGGCCTTCGACCTCGACCACGTCACCGGCGACGTCGAGATCCGCCACGCCGACGGCAGCGAGACCTTCACCCCGCTCGGCGAACCCGACACCGTGGAGAACCCCAAGCCCGGGGAGGTCGTCTACGCCGACACCACCGACGTGCTCACCCGGCACTGGAACCACCGCGACGCCCACCGCACCCGTGTCACCGAAGCCTCCACCCACGTCGCCTTCGTCCTGGAGACCGTCGGGGCCACCCGCGACGGGCACCTGCTCAAGGTCGCGGTCGACGAACTGCGGGCCCTGCTGCAGCCGCACTGCCGGCAGAGCACCGTGCACTACCTCGGGCCGGCACACCCCGAGGCCACCGCCTGACCACCCACTCCTGGAGGTTCGACTTGTTCACCGGTCTGAGCGCCTTCCCGCTCACTCCCGTTCCCGGCAACGGCGACGTCGACGAGAAGGCGTACGCCGCGCTCGTCGAACGGCTCGCCGCCGCCGGCGTCGACTCGATCGGGGCACTGGGCTCCACCGGTTCCTACGCCTACCTGACCCGCGAGGAACGCGCCCGGGTCGCCCGCATCGCGGTCGAGCACGCCGACGGGGTGCCGGTCATCGTCGGCATCGGAGCCCTGCGCACCCGCCAGGTGCTCCAGGCCGCCGAGGACGCCCAGAACGCCGGCGCCGCCGGGGTGCTGCTGGCACCGGTGTCCTACCAACCGCTGACCGACGACGACGTCTTCGGCCTGTTCGAAGAGGTCACCGCCAACCTGTCGATCCCCCTGGTGATCTACGACAACCCCGGCACCACCCACTTCGCCTTCACCGACGAGCTGTACGCGCGCCTGGCCCGGCTGCCGCGGGTGGCATCCCTCAAGATCCCCCCGCTTCCCGCCGACCCCGCCCGGGCCCGGGCCCGTGTCGAGCACCTGCGTCGGCTCCTGCCCGCCGCGGTGACGATCGGCACCAGCGGCGACGCGGCCGCCGCCCGGGGTCTGAACGCCGGATGCGACGCCTGGTACTCCGTGGTCGGCGGCACCTTCCCCGAGCCGGCTCTCGCGCTCACCCGCGCCGCCCAGGCCGGCCGGCACCGGCAGGCCCTCGAGGAGTCCCGGCGCCTTGAGCCCCTGTGGGACCTGTTCGCCCGGCACGGCTCCCTGCGGGTCGTCGCCGCGGCCGCCGCGCACCTCGGTCTGACGGCCCGGAGCAACCTCCCCCTGCCGCTGCGCGGCCTGAACGCCGAGGAACGCGCGCGTCTCGTCACGGTGGTCGAGCAGCTCCGGCTCCACACCTGACGGCTTTCGCGGGGCGCTCGGGGTGCTGGCCCCTCCGGGCCGGACGCGCGCGAGCGACCGGCGCGATCCTCAGGGCGCGGGCGCGGTCAGGTACCGCTGGATCGTCGGTGCCAGCCATGCGACGATCTCCTCCCGTGCCAGCCCCACCGCCGGCGGCAACCGCAGTACGTACCGCGTGAGCGCCAGCCCCAGCAGCTGTGAAGCCATGAGTGCCGCGCGTGCCGGGACCTGCTCGGGGTCGGGGCACACCTGCTGGGCGACCGGCAGCAGCTGATCGCGCAGGATGCCCTGCATGCGCTCCGCCCCGGCCTGGTTGGTCGCACCGACCCGCAGCAGGGCGGTGAGGACCTCGTTGTCCTCCCACAGGCCGAGGAAGTGCTCGACGAGGATCCGTCCCGCGTCGGGCCGGCGGTCCGCCCCGCTCACGTCCGGCAGGCGGAGGTCGATGGCGACGGCCGCCGCGAACAGGCCCTCCTTGTTCCGGTAGTACCGCATCACCATCGACGGGTCGATGTTCGCGTCCTTGGCGATGGCGCGGATGGTGGCTCGCTCGTAGCCGTCCGCCGCGAAGCG
Organism: Streptomyces rochei; assembly: GCA_002155895.1. Lineage (GTDB taxonomy): Bacteria > Actinomycetota > Actinomycetes > Streptomycetales > Streptomycetaceae > Streptomyces > Streptomyces rochei. Next base: position 47,479 of record MUMD01000048.1, on the reverse strand, counting down.
CTCGCGGGCCGCCGCGAGGATCGCGCCGCGGGTGGCGTCGGAGCGTCGGGGGGTGCTGGAGCCGGAAACCGTGGAGGTGCTGTCGCTGCCGTTCACGGGAACGAGCCTAGGCCAACGCGCGTAGGTCAACAAGTGTTCGCCAACATGTGTGTGCCAACGGTTGTTGACGTCAGCTGCGGCGTCTCGGTATCTTCGTCAACAAGCGTTGGTCAACGCATGTTGGTCAACAGATGTTGGCCAACGAGCGATGGCAAGCACACATCGGGCAAGCACGCGTCGGCAAGGACGCGTTGGCAACAGGAGGCCCCATGAACGGCACCGCCGGCACCGCCACCCACCGCACCGTGATCGTCGTAGGCTCCGGCCCCACCGGCCTCCTCCTCGCCGGTGACCTCGCCACGGCCGGCGTCGCCGTGACCCTCGTCGAGAAGCGCCCGCGCGGCATCAGCAACCTCTCCCGAGCCTTCGGGGTGCACGCCCGCACCCTGGAGCAGCTCGACGCCCGCGGCCTCGCCGACGAACTCCTCACCACCGGCGACACCCTCACCGGCCTGCGCCTCTTCCGTCACCTCTCCCTCGATCTGAGCACGCTGCCCTCGCGCTTCCCCTTCCTGCTCGTCACCCCGCAGTACGAGGTCGAGCGGCTCCTGGAGCGGCGGGCCCGGGACGCCGGGGTCGAGTTCGCGTACGAGAGCGAGGTCGTGGGGCTGCGACAGGACGACGAGGGCGTCGACCTCGATCTGCGCGGCGCGGACGGGACGGTCGTCACACGCCGGGCGGCCTATGTCGTCGGAGCCGACGGTCACCGCAGCGCCGTGCGGGAGGCCATCGGCCTGGACTTCCCCGGTGTCTCCGTCATCAAGTCGCTGATCCTGGCCGACGTCCGACTCGCACGGAAGCCCGAGGGGGTCCTCACCGTCGACGGGCGTGGCGACACCTTCGCGATGATCGCCTCTTTCGGCGACGGCTGGTACCGGGTCATGGGCTGGAACCGCCGCAACGAGGTCTCCGACGACGCCCCGCTCGACCTGGACGACGTCAGGGGGATCACCCGCCGTGCCCTGGGCACCGACTACGGCATGCACGACGCTCGCTGGCTCTCCCGTTTCCACAGTGACGAACGCCAGGCACCGCGCTACCGGGTCGGGCGGGTCTTCCTCGCCGGCGACGCCGCGCACATCCACTCCCCGGCCGGTGGGCAGGGCATGAACACCGGCCTCCAGGACGCCGCCAACCTGAGCTGGAAGCTCGCCGCCGTCGTCCAGGGACGGGCGGCCGAACGGCTCCTCGACAGCTACGAGTCCGAACGCCACCCGGTCGGCAGGGCGGTGCTGCGCAGCAGTGGGGGACTGGTCCGGCTGGCCCGTGCGCGCAACCCCCTGCTGCGCGCCGTCCGCACCCTGGTCGCCGCGTTCGTCGACCTGGTCCCGCCCGTCCGGCGCAAGGTCCTGGGACAGCTCACCGGGATCGGTTACGCCTACCCCGCCCCTCGCGGCGCCCACCGCCTCACCGGCACCCGCGTTCCCGACGTCGCCCTGCGGGACGGCCGGCTCCACGAGGCGCTGCGCGGCGGACGGTTCGTGCTCATCACGCCCTGCGCCTACGAGGGTCCCGGTGCCCGTGACGGCCGGCTGACCGTGGGGCGCTGGGCGGGTGACCGCCGGACGACCGTCCTGGTACGGCCCGACGGATACGTGGCCTGGGCGGCGGAGAGGGCGGACACGGCGGACATCGAAGAGGCGGTGGTCCGGGCGCTGACCGGACGTACCGCGGCTCGCCGCGGCACCCCGTCACGATCGTGGTGATGCGAGGTCACCTGTGCCGCTCGGGTGCTCCGTCGGCCCCGGGCACCCGGCCGAGCGTCGGCCGCAGGAGCGGTGCGTGGCGGGCCAGGAAGTCCCACAGCTGGTCGGCGACCGGCCCGTGCGGCCGGTCGCGCCGGCGAGCCGCCGACAGTTCCTCGACCACACCGGGGAAGTGCCGTCCGGCGATGGACAGCAGGGTTCCGTCACGCAACTCGGTCTCGATCAGGAACCGCGGGAGGTGCCCCCACGCCATGCCGTGCAGGATCAGCTCCTTCTTCATGAGGTGGTCCGGCACGGAACTCCGGGGCGCGCCCTCGACCAGGAAATGACCCTGCTCGGCCGGGTGCCGCGCCGAATCCCGGACCACGCACTGGGTGAAGGCCTGCATCCGCTGCGGTGTGATGTCGGTGTCCGCGGGGAAGGGCAGGAAACCGGGCGCCACGACGGGGACCAGCGCGACGCGGCCGAGATCGATCCACTCCATCCGCACGTCGCTCTTGGAAACCCGGTGCACGATCAGGTCGGCTTCGTCCTCCAGCAGCCGCTCCCAGGGGCCGGTGACCGTCTCGAACTGCAGGTGCAGCCGAGTCTGCGGGCGCGGCGTGAAGAAGCGGCTCAGCAGCTCCAGCACCGGTGGAAGCGGGCACAGGTCGCCGAGCACCACGCGCAGTTCGGCCTCCTCGCCCATCGCCAACTGCGCGGCGTAGGTCCGCAGTTCCTCGGCCTCGTGCAGCAGCAGGCGCACCTTGCGGTGGAAGGCCCGCCCCGCCTCGGTGAGCCCGACCCGATAGCCCGAGCGGTCCAGCAGGACCAGCCCCAGCTGGCGCTCCAGCTTGGCGACGGCCGCGAAGACGGAGGGGTGCGAGCGGTGCAGCCGCTCGGCGGCCGCCTGGAAACCGCCGTGGACCACGACGGCGTTGAAGCACTGCAACTCATGGAGCGTGAAGTTCGACATCGTCCGCAGAAGCTACAAGGTTCTTCCGATCTTTGTAATGGAACCCTGCGGGCGCCGTTCCTAGGCTGAGCGCACAAGCCGCTGGATCACGGGAGACGACATGACTTCTCAGACCCCCACCGCCATCACCACCGGCGACGGCGTCCGCATCGCCTACCGCTTCGACGGTGACGAGAGCAAGCCGGTGCTGCTGCTCTCGAACTCCATCGGCACCGACCTCCACATGTGGGACGGTCAGGTGCCGGCGCTGACCGAGCACTTCCGTCTGCTGCGCTACGACGCCCGCGGCCACGGCAGGTCCGACGTCCCGAGCGGCCCGTACTCCCTGGACCGGCTGGGGCGCGACGTGGTGGAGCTGCTGGACGCCCTGGACCTGGAGCGGGTGCACGTGCTCGGCCTGTCGCTGGGGGGAATCGTCGCGCAGTGGCTGGGGATACACGTCCCGGAGCGCGTGGACCGCCTGGTGCTCTCCAACACCGCCGCGTACCTCGGCCCGGCGCGCCAGTGGGACCGGCCGATCGCCGAACTGCTCGAAGCACCCGACATGCGGGCCACCGCGGAGAGATTCCTGCACAACTGGTTCCCGGCCCGCATGCTGCGGGGCGACGACGAGATCGTCGAGGGTTTCCGCCGCACCCTGCTCGCCACGCGGCGCGAGGGCGTGGCCGGAAGCTGGGCCGCGGTGCGCGACTACGACCTGCGCCGCACCGCCGCACTCATCCTCAGCCCGACCCTGGTCATCGCGGGCGAGCACGACACCGTCACGTCCGCCGACCACGGCAGGGAACTCGCCGCCACCGTCCCCGGCGCGCGCCTCACCGTCCTGCCCACGGTGCACATGGCCAACGTAGAAGCTCAGGCGGAGTTCCTAGACGCCGTGGTGGCGTTCCTCACGCAACGGTCGGGCTCCGAGCACGCGATGGGATGATGGCCGACGACAAAGGCGACGGCGGAACGAGGAAGCCGGTGTGAATCCGGCGCGGTCCCGCCACTGTGATCGGCGAGCGAGTCCCGACAGGTCACTGCCCGGCAGCGGGTGGGAAGACCGGGACGAGCATCGACCCGAGAGCCAGGAGACTCACGCGGTCGCCTCCTCGACGGACCACCGGGGCGGATCTCCCCGGAGAGAGGGACGGCACCCATGGACGCAACGCCGACCGGACGAACGGCGGACGACGCGACGACCGGAACGCCCACGGACGACGCGACGACCGGAACGCCCACAGACGACGCGACGACCGGAACGCAGGCGGACCCCGTGCCGTGCCGCATCGTCGTGTGCCGCGACTGCTGCTGCGGCAGCCCCAAGGTGACCGGAGTCGACCACGCGGCCCAGATCGAACGCCTGCGCACGGCGGCGCCGGTACGCGTCTCCGACTGCCTGGACGTCTGCGACCACGCCAACGTCGTCGTCGTGCAGCCTTCCGCCGAGCACCGCGCCGCGGGTGCCCGCCCCGTCTGGCTCGGACTGGTCAACGACCCGGACGCGACCGAGGACATCACCGCCTGGGTACGCGCCGGCGGACCGGGGGCGGCACCGTTGCCGGACATCCTCGACCTGTACTCCATCGCGCCACCGAGGCGGCGCCGGGTCCCCTGACCGCACGGACGTAGCCTCGGGGCGGCCGGACGGGGAACAGTCGCACGTCAGTTGACCGCGACCGTGCCCAGGAAGCGGATGTGCGGCCGGTCGTCGGGGCCGGGACGGGTGACCTCGGCGCGCACGCCGTAGACGTCGGCGATCAGGGACTCGGTGAGCGTGTCGCCGGGGGGACCGGCGGCGACCACCCGGCCCTGCCGGAGCACGACGACCTGGTCGCAGTACATGGCCGCCAGGTTCAGGTCGTGCAGGGCGACGACGCTGGTGACGGGCAGCTCGGCGATGAGGTTCAGCAGTTCGAGCTGGTGCTGGACGTCCAGGTGGTTGGTGGGTTCGTCCAGCAGCAGCTCGCGCGGCTCCTGGGCCAGGGCGCGGGCGATCTGCACGCGTTGGCGCTCGCCACCGGAGAGCGTGTGCCAGAACCGGTCCGCGCGATCGGTCAGACCGGTGCGCTCCAACGCCGTGCGCACGGCGTCCTCGTCCGCGTCGCCGGCGGACGCCCATGCGCGTCGGTGCGGGATGCGCCCGAGGCGTACGACGTCGAGAACGGTCAGCTCGACGAGGGTGTCGGCATGCTGCTCGACGACGGCCACGCGCCGGGCCACGGCACGGCGTCCCCAGTCCCCGAGGGGACGCCCGTCGAGGGTGACGACGCCGGACGCGGGGGCGAGGACGCCGGACAGCAGCCGCAGCAGCGTCGACTTCCCCGAGCCGTTGGGGCCGAGCAGGCCGGTCACCGAGCCGGGCCGTGGGGCGAGGCTGACGCCGTCGAGGATCAGCCGGCCGTCGAAGGCCCGGCTCACACGGTCGGCGACGAGGGTGGGCCGCCCGGCGTGCGAGGCGCCGTCGGGTGCCTGGGCCGCGGCTGCCGGGCCGGGGCGTGACGGCCGGGCACCGTCGTCGCGCCGCGTCGTACGGGACTTCATCGCACCCTCCTCGTGCGGTACAGGACCAGGACGAACGCCGGCACCCCGACCAGCGAGGTCACCACTCCCACCGGCACCTCCTGGGGGTCGAGCACGGTACGGGCCAGGGTGTCGGCCCAGACGAGGAACACCGCGCCGGCGAGCGCGGTGACCGGCAGCAGCCGGGCGTGCCCCGGGCCGACGAGGGTGCGCGCGGCGTGCGGAAGCACCAGACCGACGAAGCCGATCGCGCCCGCCGAGCTGACCAGCGCGGCGGTCAGCAGCGCGGTGACGCACAGCAGCACCAGCCGGGTCCGGGCCACCGAGACCCCGAGCGCCGCCGCGGCGTCCTGGCCGAAGGCGAACGCGTCCAGGGTGCGGGCGTGGGCCAGACACACCACGAGGGCGAGCGCCAGGACGGCCGTGCACAGTCCCACCTCGGTCCAGCCGGCCCCGCTGAGCGAGCCGAGCAGCCAGAACAGCACGCCCCGGGTGGTCTCCGCGTCGGCCGCCGTCGTCACGACGAACGACGTCAGGGCGGAGAACAGCTGCATCGCCGCCACTCCGGAGAGCACCACGCGGTCCGTCGTCCCGCCGAGCGTATGGCTGAGGAGCAGCACCAGCGCGAACGAGCCCAGGGCACCCACGAAGGCGCCGCCGGAGACGGACAGGACACCGCCGCCGGCGCCGAGCACGATCACGGCCACCGCGCCGGTCGACGCCCCGGAGGAGACGCCCAGGACGAAGGGGTCGGCGAGCGGATTGCGCAGCAGGGACTGCATCACCGCGCCGCACACCGCGAGTCCGGCCCCGCACACCGCCGCGAGGAGGGTGCGCGGCAGCCGCAGATTCCAGACGATGCCCTCGCGGATCGGCGTGAGATCGGTCGTGGCCCAGCCCAGGCGGGAGGCGACCACGGACCAGGCGTCGCCCACTCCGATGTCGGCCGGGCCGATGGTGATGGCCACGGCGACGGACACGGCGAGCACCGCCAGCCCGCTGCCGAGGCCGGCCGCGAGGCGCAGCCCACCCGCCGCGCCGAGCGCCGGGCGGACCGGGGAGGACCGCAGGGGAGTGGTCATCGGTCGAGCCCGTACCGGCGCAGTGCCGTGGCCACCTTCTCCACGCCCTCCACGGTGCGGATCGTCGGATTCATGGCCTGCCCGCTGAGCAGCACGTACCGCTTCTCCCGCACGGCCGTCATGTTCCTCGTCACGGGATTCGACTCCAGGAAGGCGATCTTCTTCGCGGCGGACTCGGCGGTCTGCGACTTGCGGGTGAGGTCACCGAGGACCAGGACATCGGGGTCGCGGTCGGCCACGGTCTCCCAGTTGATCTGCGGCCATTCCCGCGTGCTGTCGTCGAAGACGTTCTCGGCGCCGAGCGCGCGGGTGACGATGCCGGGCGCGCCGCAGCAGCCCGCCATGTAGGGGGACTCCTGGTTCGCGAACCAGTACAGGACGGTGGTGTTCCCGGCGCGGATCCCGGACGTGGCCTTCGCGACCCGGCTCTTCAGCCCGGAGACCAGCTTCTCACCGCGGTCCTCCACCCCGAAGACCCGGGCGAGTTCCCGCACCTCGCGGTAGACCGTCTCCATGGTCAGCGGCGCCGTCCGCGAGCCGTCACCGTCGCCGCTGTTGTCCTTGCCCTCGCAGTCGGAGGGCGACAGGTACGTCGGCACGCCGAGCTTCTCGAACTGCTCGCGGGTGGCCACTCCGCCCTTGCCCAGGGTGGAGGCGAAGGAGGCGGCCACGAAGTCCGGCTCGCTGTCGAGGACCCGCTCGAACGACGGCTGGTCGTCGGCGAGCCGGGGGACCTTCGCGTCGGCCCCCCGCAGTCCCTCCATGACCGGGTCGGTCCAGGTGGCGGTCCCGGCCATGCGGTCGGCCAGGCCGAGGGAGAGGAGGATCTCGGTGGTGCCCTGGTTCAGGGACACGGCACGCTTCGGTGGAGCCGCGACCGTCACCTCGCGCCCGCAGTTGTCGAACGTGACGGCCCCCGCCCCGTCGGCGGCGGACTCGCCCGGCGAGCCGGTGCCGGAACCGCACGCGGTGAGCAGCAGCAGCCCGGTCAGGAGCAGAAGGGAACGGCGAGAGGGACGTGACAGGCGCACAGTGCCGGCTTTCTCAACGTCGGGACCCATACGCGGGGTCCGTGCGGACGGTCGGGTGCCAGCAGGTCTTCGGACTCGGGGTCACCCGGACGAGGCGCCTTCCCGGACCCCGGCCGTGACCGTCGTCCAGTGGCTGCTGCCCCGCCCGTCGCCCTCACCGCTGCGCGTCAGTTCCGGACTCTCACCGGATTCCCTGACCCGTGCACGCGTCGCCGCGTTCACGAGTTCGACTGGCGTCTGGAAGCTACCACGCCGTACGGGGACGGTCCGGAGGTGCCCCGATGAGTTTTCGGGGCGGGACCGGTCTGCACAGGTATGAAGACCCACACACTCGAGAACGCCGGCGCGGACCTCGTCCACGACGTCCGCGGACCGCTGCCGACCACGGACGGACGTCCGCCGTTGTTCATGATCGGGCAGCCCATGGACGCCACCGGCTTCGCCGCACTCGCCGCACGCTTCCCCGAGCGGACCGTGGTCACGTACGACCCGCGCGGCCTCGGCCGCAGCACGCGCAGGGACGGGCGGGTCGACCACACGCCGCAGACCCAAGCCGCCGACGTGCACGCCGTCGTCGAGGCGCTGGGAGCCGGGCCGGTGGAGATGTTCGCCAGCAGCGGCGGAGCGGTCACCGCGCTCGCGGTCGTGGAGAGGTACCCCGAGGACGTGACCACACTGGTCGCGCACGAACCGCCGCTCATCACCCTGACACCGGACCGTTCGGCGGCCGAGCGGGCGCGGGCCGGGGTCCGGGAGACCTACGAGAAGCGGGGGTGGGGCGCCGGGATGGCCGCGTTCGTGGCCATGACCTCCTGGCGGGGCGAGTTCACCGACGCGTACTTCGCCCAGGCGGAGGCGGATCCCGCCGCGATCGGGATGCCCGTCGAGGACGACGGCTCGCGCGACGATCCGCTGCTGTCCGACCGGTCGTGGGCGGTCAGCGGCTACCGGCCGGACATCGACGCGATCGCCGCCGTGCCCACCCGCGTCGTGATCGCCGTGGGCGAGGAGACCGGCGACGCGCTGACCGGCCGCACCTCCGTCGCGATCGCCGAGCTGTTGGGGCAGCGGGTGACGGTGTTCCCGAGCCATCACGGCGGTTTCTGCGACGGGGAGTTCGGCTATCCCGGGAAGCCGGACGAGTTCGCGCACCGACTGCGCCAGGTCCTCGACGGAGCCTCGTGAGCCACCGCTGACCGGCGACACGGGGGCGGGGCAGGGCGATGCAGGGGGGTGCGTGGGCCGCGGCCAGGGCGCACCGTGCCCGGGCGATACGCTCTGGGGGTGACCCAGCCACCCCCGCCCGACGAGCGACGGCCCGCCAATGACGGGCCCCGGGTCGCCGCGCGCAACCGGGCCGCCCTCGTCGCCGCCGCGCGCGAGATCTACGCCGAGCACGGCCTCGACGCACCCATGTCCGCGATCGCGCGCCGGGCCGGAGTGGGGCAGGGGGTTCTCTACCGGCACTTTCCCGACCGGGCGGCCGTCGCCACGGCGGTCCTGGACGAGAACGTCCGTCAGATCGAACAGGCGGCGGCGGCGCCGGACATGGACATCACCCAGCTCCTCGGTGTCCTGACCTGGCACCAGACCGAGTCGGCGGCCTTCATCAGTCTGCTGCACGCCGACGGAGCGGCCGGCGGTTCCGCCGTCCCTGAGTACGCCGCGGGCCTGGCGGCCCGGGTCGAGCGGGCGCTGCGGGCGCGGTTGCCGGACGGTCACCGCCTCGCCACGGCGAAGGACGACCTCATGATCGCCGTCGCCATGGTCTCGGGTGCCGTCATCGGCCCCACCCGTGAGCTGCGGGAACGCCGGGCGATGGCGGCCTGGCGACTCCTCGGTGTCGAGGTGGGACCGGTGCGCCCCTTCGGCGAGTGAACAGCGCGGTCAGCCGCCGTTGGACTGACGGACGCCTTCCGCCGGCGCGTCGAAGGAGTACAGGTACCCTCCGGCCGGCCCGCTGACGGTCATGTACGCCTTGGTCCCTCCGGGCGTGATGGCCACGTTGGTCGCCGATTCGAGCCCGTCGGCGGCACGGGCGGGGACCTCGACGGTCGCCAGGCGTTCCCCGTGGCGGTCGTACACCGCCATGGCGGGCCGGCCGTGCAGGGCCTGGTAGAGGTTGCCGTCCGCGTCGACGGCGATCGAGTCGGTCCGGGCGATGCCGCCGTCCACCCGGATGGCCGTGTGCTGTGACGCGACACCGCCCCGGTCGTCGAGCAGCAGGTAGGACACACGGTTCTGGGTGAGTTCGCTGACCCACAGGCCGCGGTAGCCGGAGTCGAACGCGATGCCGTTCGGGGCCGCCAGTCCGCCCGCCAGGACGGTGGCGTTCCTCCCCTCGCGGTCGATGCGCACCACGCGCCCGACTGCTTTCCCCTCCGACATGCCGCGCGAGTCGCTGATGTACAGGTCGCCGTCCTGGTCGAAGGCGAGGTCGTCGGGGTTCATCGGGGCTCCGTCGACCCGGCCGGAGAAGAAGGTCCGCGGGTCGCTCCCGTCGGGTGCCAGGCTGACGATCTCGCCGTGGGAGAAGTCGGTGAGGTAGATGCGCCCGTCGTAGGGGCTGTACTGGGCCGAGGTGTAGGCGCCGCGGTCGTCGGTGTGGAGCGGGCGCGACGTCTTCTTCCTCACGTCGACGCGCAGCACCTTGGGCTTGCCGGCCGGAGCGGTGACGTCGACGACGACCAGTGCGCCGTTCGCGTCGAAGGTGGGGCCCTCGAGCAGGGTCATGCCCGTCTCGGGGTGCACCTCGGTCAGCCGCATCACCTCCTGGGCGCGGATGATCCGGCCCGCGCCGGTGGCGGCGGCGTCATGCGGGCCGCCGGCGCGGGTGTCCCCGCCGCAGCCGGTGACGGCCAGCAGGCCGATCGCGGCGAGGCCGGTGAGGGATCGGATCGGGAGTCGTCGCATGGGGGTCACTCTTCCTGTCCGAAAATTTGGCGTACCACCGCGCGGGACGTGGGCGCCGATCACGACGGCTGGGCGCGCGAACGCCGCGACAACTTCCTGCGCATCGTCTCCGGCGAGACCGTGGAGCACGACCTGGTGGCGGACCGGTGGACCGAGACGGCCGGCCTGCTGGAGAAACTCCTGCCGAGCTTCCGCCGCCCCGCGGACCGGCAGGCGTACGAAGCGGCCTACGAGGTCGCGGACGCGCGGAAGATGAACGAGGTCCGCGCCCGCGTCGAGCGGATCGTCGCCGACGCGGACACCGCGGAGAAGCTCAAGCCCTGGTACCGGTACGCCTGCAAGCGCCCCACGTTCTCCGACACCTATCTGCAGGCGTTCAACCGCGACAACGTCACCCTGGTCGACACCGCGGACACGCACGGCATCGAGCGGATGACCGAGCACGGTGTCGTGGTGGGCGACACCGAGTACGCACTCGACTGCCTGGTCTTCGCCACCGGCTTCTCGGTCGGAGTCTCCGGCGTCCACTCCGGGAAGCTGCCGGTCCGTGGCCGCGACGGCGTCCACTTGCTGGACGCGCTGAAGCGACGCGGGCCGCGGTCCCTGCACGGCCTCACCAGCAACGGATTCCCGAACCTGATCCAGCTGGGGGCCACCCAGAGCGCGAGCAGCGTCAACTTCACGCACGTGCTGGACGAGCACGCGGTGCACGCGGCGGCCCTCGTCGCGGCGGCCGAAGCCCGGGGCGCGGTCATCGAACCGTCCCGTGAGGCCGAGGACGCCTGGCTCGCGGTCCTGGCCGAGGGCGCGCCCGACCACGAGTGGTTCCACGCCGAGTGCACACCCGGGTACTACAACGGTGAGGGACGTGGCCGGCCGAACGCCCCGATCGCCTACCCGCACGGTGCGGCTGCCTTCCACGATCTCCTGAGGCGCTGGCGCGAGACGTCCATGTCGGACGTACTCCGGACCGAGCGGCCCTGTTGAGCCCGGCGCGCCCGCGCCACGGGAGCCGACCGGTACGGACACCGGGGCCCGAACCGCTTCCTCCGCGACGGCCACCCCACACCGACGCCGGTCACGGCCGGGGCCGTTGTCAGTGGTGCCCCGTAACGTCCTGGGCATGGCAACGGTGACGTTCGTCGACGAGACGACATCAGGGGACAGGGGCGCGGCCTTCGGACTGGAGATCGCGGAGGAGCGGCTCACGGCACGCGAGTTGATCCGACGGCGGGTCTTCCAGGAGGTCGCGGAGTTCAACGCGCGCACGGAGCCGCAGCTCTTCCAGGGCCTGGTGCAGCCGCAGGACACGGAGCGCGTGCTGAACGGGTACGCGCTGCGCACCCCGCGCCGCATCGACCCGGAGGCCCAGGCGGAGCGCGCCCTGGCCGCGTTCGCGGGGAACGGCTTCCTGGTGCTCGTCGGGGACCGACAGGTCACGGACCCTGACGAGGAGATAGAGCTGCCGCTCGGCGTCGAGGTCACGTTCCTGAAGCTCGTGCCGCTGGTGGGTGGCTGACATGGATCTGCTGAGCAGCCTGGAGAAGATGCGGGGCCACGCGGCCGCGCGCGAGGCCGGTCCGCTCGCCCGCGAGGCGCTGGACGTGGCGACGGCCCGGACCGTCCGGAGGGGGGACCAGTGGGTCCAGATGATCGAGTGGCTGCGCAGCCTCGATCCCGCGTTCCGCGCCGCGGTGGCGGCGGAGTCGGTCCGTCAGTACGCCGACTTCGACTCCGACGAGGGCGCGTGGGTGAAGACGGTGCGGCTGCTGCAGACCGTGGGCGCGGACCTGCCGGGTGATCCGCTCGCGGCCGAGCGGACTGCCGAGCTGGAGAAGCTCGGCACGGAGGTCTCCCTCTGGTGGGACGGCGAGGTGCAGTCGGTCGCCGAGCACGAACTGGCGGCCGGCCGACAGCTGTCGGCCCCCGTCGTGGCGTTCCTGCGCCGGTGCGCCCTGGAGGCGTACCGGCGCCCGGAGATGGCGGCCCTGGCCGAGAAGCTGACGGAGCCCGTGCTGAACGTGGGAGAGGCGTGGGCCGAGCGGGCGATGGACGAAGCCGCCGAGGGGCCTTGGCGCGCCCTGCTCGTCCACGCCGCGACCGCCACGTCGGCCAGGCCCACGGCCCAGTGGGACAAGACCGCGCTCACCCTCGTCGAATCCCTCGGCGCCGACACCGTGCGTGCGGCGGTGCTCGGCTGGCTCCCGCTCGTCGGCAGGCCCCGCACCTTCGCCTTCACCAGTGTGCGCTCCGGGCCCGACGCGAACCTCGCCTTCGACCCGTTCAACGCCAACGCCCTGCGCGGCCTCACCTGGATCCTCGCCCTGCTGCCCGCCCACCCGGACACGGCCCGCGCTCTCGGCACGCTGGTCGAGACCTCCCTGAAGAAGGTCCCCGGCCTCGGGCCGGTCAACCCCAAGGTCGCCAACGCCGCGGTCACCGCCCTCGCCCGGATCCACAGCGAGGCCGCACTCGCCGAGCTCGCCCGGCTCGCCAGCCGCGTCACCTACAAGGGCACGCTCAAGCTGCTCAACGCCGCCCTCGACACCCGCGCGGAAGCCCTCGGCCTCAGCCGCGAGGAGGTCGAGGAACTGGCCGTGCCCGCCTACGGGCTGACCGAGGTGGGCCGCCGCGCGACGCAACTCGGCGACTTCACCGCCCTGCTGGAGATCCAGGGCGGCAAGGCCGTCCTGCGCTGGCACTCCGCCACCGGCAAGGCGGTCAAGTCCGTCCCCGCCGCGGTCCGGCGGGACCACCCCGAGGCGCTGAAGGAGCTGAAGACCGCCGTCAAGGACATCGACAAGATGCTCGGCGCCCAGGCCGAGCGCCTGGACCGGCAGTTCCTCGCCCGCCGCACCTGGTCCTACGCCGCCTGGCGCGAGCGCTGTCTCGACCACCCCCTCGTCGGCACTCTCGCCCGCCGCCTGCTGTGGACGGTCGACGGCACCCCGGTCGGCTTCGCCGACGGCGCCCTGCGCACCCTCGCCGACGACCCGGTCGAGCACGGCACGGAGGTCACCCTCTGGCACCCCGTCGGGCGCGAGGCCGCCGAAGTGGTCGCCTGGCGGGACTGGCTGGAGCGGCACGCGATCACCCAGCCCTTCAAACAGGCCCACCGCGAGGTGTACCTGCTCACCGACGCCGAGCGCGCGACGGGGACCTACTCGAACCGGTTCGCGGCGCACATCGTCCGCCAGCACCAGTTCCACTCCCTCGCCGCCGTCCGCGGCTGGCGCAACAAACTGCGGCTCTGCGTCGACGACGAGGCGCCGCCCGCCACCCGTGAACTCCCCGAGTGGGGCCTGCGAGCCGAGTACTGGATCGAGGGCGACGGCGAGGAGTACGGCGTCGACACCACCGACTCGGGCAGCTACCTGAGGCTCCGTACCGACCAGGTGCGCTTCTACCCGATCGACGCACCGGCCAACTCGGCGCACTGCTGCGGCGGTGCGTACACCATGCGGCTGCGCGACGGCGCGGAGCCGGTCGAGCCGCTGCCGCTCGCCGACGTCCCGCCGCTCGTCCTCTCCGAAGTCCTGCGGGACGTCGACCTGTTCGTCGGCGTCGCCAGCGTGGGCAACGACCCGACCTGGCAGGACGGCGGTCCCGGCGGCCGTTTCCGCGACTACTGGACGTCGTACGGCTTCGGCGAGCTGAACCAGAGCGCCGAGACCCGCCGCGCCCTCCTCGAACGCCTGGTGCCGCGCCTCGCGATCGCCGATCGGTGCACGCTCGAGGGCCGGTTCCTGCACGTGAAGGGCGAACTGCGGACGTACAAGATCCATCTCGGCTCGGGCAACATCCTGATGACGCCGAACGACGAATACCTCTGCATCGTCCCCAAGTCGTCCACGGCAACCGCCGCGCAGACCGGGTACCTGCCCTTCGAGGGCGACCGTACCCTGGCCGTCGTGCTGAGCAAGGCGCTGCTGCTCGCCAGGGACACCGAGATCACCGACCCGACGATCGTCAGCCAGATACGCCGCTCACGCCGCTGATGGGAATGCGATGTCGGCGCGGACCCGTGCTCGCCCTGGTGAAGGCGGCGCTCGCTCCACCTTCATCCGGGCACGCTCCCTTCGCCTCTGATCGGAGTGGCGTCCGGGGCGAACGGGCGGTGGAAGGTGAAGGCGTGCGGCGCGGAGTCGTGCTCGCCGAGGTGTTCCAGCCGGGAGACCCCGTCCTGCCAGGTGGGAGTCACGCCCTCGGGCACCCACCAGAACACGTGAGCCGGGTGCCCCGTCCTCTCGAACCAGTCGTAGCGCCTGTTCAGCGCCTCACGGTGCAGACCGGTGTAGACGGCGTCGAAGGCGGGGCGCAGGCCGGTCCACAGCGAGAGGGTGGTGGCCAGGGCGGTGGTCTCCGCCGTACGACCCTTGGTGTACCAGGTCGGCACGGCGAACTCGCCCCAGTCACCCCAGTCCGCCTCGAAGAACACGCCCCGGCCGCGTTCCGCCGGTTCCGCGTGGCCGAGGTATCCGGGGTGCCGACCGATCTTCCGGTAGACGGCCTCACCGATGTCGTAGAACTCGCGGGTGAGCGGTCCGGGATCGGCGAGAGGCGTCTTCAGGACGCCGAAGGTGTACAGAGCGAGATGGGGCATGCGACTCTCCCTGGTCGAGGGTGCATGGAGACTCCCGTGCGACCGTGACCGATCGCCGAGGACCAGGCGAAGGTAGCCGCCCCAGCGGGCCCTGTCGAAGTTGCGTTTTCCCCGTCCGAATGGCCTCCCGGACCTGTGATTTCCGGGCAGTGCGAAGCGCTCCGTCGGCGGCCGAACCCGTCAGTCGCTCGGACATGTGCGATTCTCGGGCCGTCGCACGAGAGGGCGGGAGGACACCACACATGCTCGTGACGCTGACCGGGGGATCCGGGGCCGGGAAGACGACGCTCGCGGCCGCGCTGGCGGCCACCGCGCCCCGGGTGCCCGCACAGGTGCTGCACGGCGACGACTACTACTTCCGAACCGTCGGACAGGGGGTGTGGGCGCCGGACGAAACCGGGGTGCCCAGGCTGGACGTCGGCGATCCCCGGTCGCAGGACCTGAAGCGTCTCTCCCACGACAGCGACACGGCGCTGGCCCACGTGCCCGTCGTCATCGTCGACGGCCTGTTCGCCCGGCGCGTCGTCCCGCGGACGACGTGCGCGCGCTTCGACGTCTTCGTCGATCTGCCGGCCGATCTCCGGCTGGCGCGCAAGATCCAGCGCAAGTGCCTGCGGGACGGCTTCCCGTTGGACGTCCTCCTGCGCAACTACCTCGACCATCGCCGAGCCGCCCACGACCGGTACGTCGAGCCCGTCCGCGCCGACTGCGACTTGACCGTCGACGGCAGCCTTCCCGCCGACGATCTCGCCCAGCAGGTCTGGTCGGTGATCAGGGCCAAGGGCCTCATCCGCGACTCCTGACGCGGGCGGACGCAGTCCGTTCCACCACCGCCCTGCCCACGGCCAGGACCTCCTCGTCCTCCCGGAGCCCGGTCCCGGCAGATGAGGCGGTCGCGACCTCGCGGGGGTGGCGTGCTACGCACGCAGTGCTCCCTCCCTCAGGGTCGCGGGACGTCTTTCCGTGGTGGGCCGTCCTCGTCCTCTTTGAGGGACGATCACGCCCGTGCAGGTCCGTGTCCGCCCGGTGTGCGGTGTGTCGGGCGCGGGAGGATGATGGCAGGGCCCGGGAGTTCGGCACCTCACGACCGGGCGGTGGGCGAAGGAGGGTCGGCGTGAATCGGTACAACGCCGGGACCGGACCTGTGGGGCCCGACCAGGACGGGGCCGTCTCCGAGCCCAGTGGCCTGCTGGACCTGCTGGGTGTCGCGGCGGCCGTGCTCGACGACGAGGGCCGCATCACCCTGTGGAGCCCGGAGGCGGAGCGCCTCTTCGGATACAGCTCCGCCGAGGCGCTGGGACGGTACGCGGCGGACCTTCTGATCGATCCCCTGCACAGGTCCCAGGTGCTGGATCTCTTCGCCCGGGTGCTGTCCGGCGAGTCCTGGGCCGGAGGGTTCCCCATCCGCTGCAAGGACGGCACGGTGCGCCAGACGGAGTTCCGCAACGTGCCGCTCCAGGACGATCAGCACCACGCCTACGCGCTCGGTATCGCCACCGACCAGAAGCAGCTGCGTGAGCTGGAGACCGGTCTGGCGCTGACCTCGCGCCTGTTCCACCACGCGCCGTTCGGTGTGGCCGTGCTCGACCCCGACCTGCGTTACATGCTCGTCAACCCGGTCCTGGAGAAGATCCACGGCAAGCCGGCCGGCGAGACCGTGGGCCGGCACCCCTCCGAGGTCATCCCCGTCCCGGACACCAGCCGGATCGAAGCGGCCATGCACCGCGTCCTGGCCACGGGCGAACCCCTGCTGAACCAGTCCACCCTCAGCACCACCCCCACCGATCCCGACCCGCGCGCCGAACACGCGTGGTCGGCGTCCTACTACCGGCTCCAGGACCAGCGCGGCCACATCCTCGGGGTGGCCGTCACCATGGTCGACGACACCGAACGGCACCGGGCCGCCGCCGAGGCCGGCCGGGTGCGCGGACGCCTGGCCACGCTCGCCGAAGCGGGGATGCGCATCGGTTCCTCCCTCGACCTCGACCGCACGGCCCACGAACTCGCCGACATCGCCGTCGACGACCTCGCGGACGTGGCCGCGGTCGACGTCCTCGATGTGATCTTCACGGCCGCCGACCCCGCCGTCCCCGACCCCGGGCAGGGCACCGCCTTCCGCCCGCTGGCCGTGGCCGCCCGTCCACCGACGGACGCCGTCCGGGCCGCCGACCCGGTCGGTGAGTCCGTCATCTACGCCGCGGACCGGCTGGTCACCCAGTGCGTACGAACCGGGCGCCCGGTCCTCGTGCCGCACCTGACGGCGGAGAGCTTCCTGCGTCTGGGCAGTCGGCCCGACAGCGGGATCCTCGACCGCGCGGGTGCCCACTCCTACCTGGCCGTGCCGCTCCGCGCGCACGGCTGCGTCCTGGGCGCCCTGTCCCTGCTGCGCGTCCACGACCCGCGCCCCTTCGACGAGGACGACCGTGACTTCGCCGTCGAACTCGCCGACCGGGCGGCCATCTGCGTCGACAACGCACGCTGGTACCGGCACGAACGCGACACCGCTCTCGCGCTGCAGCGCAGCCTCCTGCCGCACCGGGCCCCGGACCGCCCCGGGCTCGGGATCGCCACACGCTACCGCCCGGCCGACGACACCTCCGAGATCGGAGGGGACTGGTACGACGTGCTTCCCCTGGCCGGCGACGGCACCGCACTCGTCATCGGCGACGTCATGGGCAGCGGCGCGACGGCCGCCGCCACCATGGGACAACTGCGCACCGCCACCCGCGCCCTGGCCCGGCTCGACCTGCCGCCGGGCGCGGTGCTGAGCGGCCTGGACTCCCTCGCCGAAGACCTCGACTCCTCATTCGCCACCTGCACCTACCTCACCTGCCGGCCGGCCGCCGGCACCTGTGAGATCGCCACCGCCGGCCATCTGCCACCCGTGGTGATCCGCCCCGACGGCACCACCGGACTCATCGACCCGGCCCCCGGCCCCCCGCTCGGCATCGGCGGCACCACGTTCACCACCCACCGCTTCACGCTCGCCCCCGGCAGCCGCGTCCTGCTGTACACCGACGGTCTCGTCGAGACGCGCACCGACCCCATCGACGACCGGCTCCAGCTCCTCCTCGATCTGCTCACCCGCCACTCCGATCGAGAGCTGGAGGACACCTGCGACCTCCTCCTGGAGGAACTGCGCCACCCCGGCTCCCGTGACGACGTCGCCCTTCTGCTCGCCTCGCTCGCCTGAACCCCGAACCGCGGTTAGCTACCTTGACATACCTATACGTCTATATATAGATTCGGGGTATGCCCGAGATCAGCCCGTCCGCGCAGGACATCGACCACGTGGCCGCAGGGCTCGTGGCGTGCCTGCCGGCGCTGACCCGGGCCCTCGACCGGCGGGTCGGCCAGGACTTCCCGTACCCGAAGCCCCCGGAGGCCCAGCTCGCGCTGCTCCGGCATGTGCACACCCATGACGGGACCACGGTGCGTGCGGCGGCCGACGCGCTGCTCATGAAGCCGAACAACGTCAGCGCCCTGGTGACTCAGCTCACCGAGCAGGGGCTGCTGGAGCGCCGGTCGGACCCCGCCGACAAGCGGGTCGCGCATCTGCACCTCACGCCGACCGCACGACAGCGGCTGACCGAGGCCGAGCGCACGATGGCCGTCCAGGTCGCCCGTGCGCTGCACGCGATGACCGACGGCGAGCGCGCGGCGCTCGGCTCGGCCCTGGGCGCGCTCTCCTCGCTCAGCCGGCACCTCCACACCCGCGACTGACCTCGCCGCGCCCGGCCCCGGACCCATCGGCTCCGGGGCCGTGGCCCGGCGTGGCCGCCGGACCCTCCGTCCCGCGCGCCGGCCTCCGTACGGGGGCCGGTGGTCGTTCCCCCCTGCCGTGCGGACGGGCCGCGGCCCTCGCGCCGCCGCCCTCCCCGGCCGTAACTCCCACACTCGAAAGAGGACCGGCACACCCATGCCTTCCGCCATCTCCGCATCCTCCGCGCGCACCCACGCTCCGCCCGTCGACCGCCCGCGCGGCCGCCGCGCGAACCCCTGGCTGACGCTGATCGCCGTGGCGTTCGGGCTGTTCATGGTCGGGCTCGACGGCTCCGTCGTCTCCATCGCCAACCCGGAGATCGGCCGGGACCTGAACGCCTCGACCACCGATCTCCAGTGGGTCACCAACGCCTACCTGCTGGCCCTCGCCGCCGCGCTCATCCTCGGCGGCAAGCTCGGTGACCGCTTCGGACGCCGGACCTTCTACCTGATCGGCGTCGCGGGCTTCACCGTCGCGTCCGTCGCCATCGGCCTCGCGGGATCCGTCGAGGGCGTGATCGCCTTCCGCGCGGTGCAGGGCTTCTTCGGCGCGCTGCTGATGCCCAACACCCTCGGCATGCTGCGGGCCGTCTTCCCGCCCAAGAAGTTCGGCATGGCCGTCGGCATCTGGGCCATGGTCTCCTCGGTCTCCACCGCCCTCGGCCCCATCGTCGGCGGACTGCTCGTCCAGCACGTCAACTGGGAGTCCGTCTTCTACATCAACGCCCCGATCGGCGTCCTGGCCCTGGTGTTCAGCGCGCTGGTGCTGCCGCAGACCAAGAGCGGCGGCGCGGCGGACGAGAAGTTCGACCTGCCCGGGGTGATCCTGCTGGCGCTCGGTCTGCTCGCCGTCGTCTTCGGCGTCGTCAAGGGCGAGACCTGGGGCTGGACCTCGGGCGGCACCCTCGGCGCCATCGGGGCCGGCCTGGTGATCCTGCTCGCCTTCGGCTTTTACGAGACCCGGGTGGCGGCCCCGCTGCTGCCCATGCGCCTGTTCCGCAACCCGGCGCTCACCATCGGCACGGTCATCACCGCGCTCAACTTCTTCGTCCTGCTCGGCGTGATCTTCTTCGTCATGCTCTACCTCCAGAACGTGCGCGGCTTCACGCCCGTCGAGGCCGGCGTGCGCACGCTGCCGCTGAGCCTGGCCTCGGTCGTGGCCTCCCCGCTCGGCGCGGCGCTCACGGACCGGTTCGGGCCGCGGCTCACCATGCCGCTGGGCATGGCCCTCCAGGCGGTCGCCTGCTTCACCATGCTCGGCTGGAGCGCCGACTCGTCGTACGCCACGATGTGGCCGCCGTTCATCGCGCTCGGCCTGGGCGTGGGCATGGTGATGTCGTCCTCCTCCGACGCCATCGTCGGCAACGCGCCGGTCAGGGACGGCGGTGTGGCGGGCGGCCTCCAGGCGACCGCCCTGCAGATCGGCGGCGCCCTCGGCACGTCCGTGCTCGTCTCGCTGATCAGCAGCCGTGTCGGTTCCACCCTCACCGGCGAACTGACCTCCGCCGGTGCGCCCGCGCAGGCCGCGGCCGGTCTGAGCGAGGCCAAGGACGCCGTGGCAATGGGTGTCGCGCCCGTCTCCGACACGATGCCCGACCAGCTCAGGACCGCCGTCGTCGAAGGCAGCCACCAGGCGTTCATGAACGGGGTGCACACCGCCGCCCTGGTCGCCGGGGTGCTGTGCGTCATCGGCGCCGTGACCGCCGTCGTCGGCGTGCGCCGCACCCCCGACACGGCTCGTCACTGAGGGACCCCGGACCCCGGGCCCGGTTCCCGGGTCCGGACCTCGGACCGCGGGACCGGCCCGGTCGAGCCCTCGCTCGGCGGGAACGGCGTCCCGCACGTCGACCACCTCCCAGGGCCCCGCTCGTGCCACGAGCGGGGCCCTGCGCGCGGGCCCACGTGGCGCAGCGGCCGGGCCGAGACGGGCCGCACGCGCCGGTCGGGTCAGAGGCGGCTGCCGATCGTCAGCTCCACGTCGCCCCCGGCTCGGGCCAGGCGCCGGATCAGCCAGGTGCGACCCGCGAGGGGGGTGCCGGCGCCGGTGGTGTAGGGCGGGACGTCGAGCACGGCGCCGGCCTGCTCCTCGATGCGCAGTTCCGCCGCGGTGACGACATCGTCGCGAAAGCGCAGATGCAGGTCGATCGGCCGGGGATCGGCGGCGAAGCCGTCGGGGTCGGGCAGCTCCAGGAGCAGGCAACGCGCACCGGGAAACAGATGAGTGTGACCGCAGACGGCCTGGAAGGCGTCGGCATCGGTCGGTTCCGTGGGGGAGGGCCGCACGAGAGGGCTCCAGGGGCTCAGGGACGGGCTCTGAGCAGTCTGACGGCCCGGACGGTCGCGCACCGGGATTCCCTGCCCGTGCTGCCCCGCCCGTCACTCAACCGCTGCGTGCGCCCGCTCCGCCGCCGGTTCAGGGCTTGGCCAGGGACCGGAACTCGGTCGGCGTCATGCCGGTGCGCTGACGGAAGAACGCGCTGAACACCGTCGGGTAGGCGAAGCCGATGCGTTCGCTGACCGCGGCGGGCGGCAGGGAGGTGTGGATGAGCAGGCGCTTCGCCTCCAGGAGCACCCGGTCGTCGATGTAGCGCTTGGCGCCGCAACCGAGGGCCGCCCGGGTCGCCCGGGTGAGCGTGCGGGCGCTGTACCCGAGCCGGGCGGCGTAGTCCTCGACCCGGTGGGTCCGGCCGAAGCCCTCCTCGACGGCCTGGCGGAACAGGTGGAACGGCTCGCTTCCGGCGGAGCGCGTCCGCCGCGGGTCGGCGAGGTGGACGAGCCGGATCAGGATGACCGAGAGCAGGTGGCGCAGCGTCTCGATGTACGCCTCCAGCGCCAGACCGGGCAGCTCCCGGTGCTCGTCGACCAGTGCGTCGAGGTAACCGAGCAGGGCGGCCTGACGTGCCGCGTCCGGCGAGACCAGGCGGCAAGGGGCATGCTCGCCGTCCCGGATCAGGACGTCGGTCGCGGCGCTGGGGAAGCCGGTCGGGAAGACCAGGACGGTGGCGTCGCAGTCCCCGGGACCGTCCGGGAAGCGGAGGACCTGACCGGGGCACACCCACAGCCAGTCGCCCGCCCTCGCGGTGTAGGAGGTGAAGTCCACCGAGCAGGCCACCCGCCCGCCGCGCACCGCGACGATCAGATGGAAGTCGGGCCGCGCGGGCAGGGTGAGGGGCAGCTCCCGGCCGGCGGCACGGACGGCGAGCCCGGGCAGGTCGAGAACCTCCAGGCCCGGAGGTCTGCCCGGTGTCGGACGGTAGGACACCCTCGGGATTCCGCTCGGCCGACGGCCGGCCGCGAACTGTCCGTTTTCCTTCATCGCGTGCCCGAGTGTATGCCGGTCGGCCTCCGGTGACGGTCCTAGGTTGGGCGGGAGGAGGCGCGACCGGGCCGAGCCGCACACGACCGGCCCCGCGGTGCCCCCGGCCGAGTGCGCCGCCCGTTCCCCCGATCAGGAAGGACACCATGACCATCGAGTTCGCCACCCGCTACCGCGAGCGCTCCCACATCCCCGCCGAGCCGGGCAAGCCCTACTTCATCGAGAAGGGCATGGGCGACCGCGCCCACCTCTTCACGGACATGTTCACCGTCTACGCCGGCGGCGAGCAGACCGAGAACACCTTCAACTTTTTCACCTGCGAGGGCCCCAAGGGCGACGTCATCCCGGCCCACTCCCACCCGGACACCTACGAGGTCTTCTACGTCACCGACGGCGCGGTGCGCCTGTTCGTCGAGGACCTGGAGGGCGAGCAGTACGAGAAGCTGCTCACCGCGGGCGACTTCGGCTTCGTGCCGAAGAACTGCCCCCACGCCTACCGCATCGAACGCCACCACAGCCGGATCGTCGGCGTCGCGGCCGGCCCCGGCGGCACCTTCGAGCGGTTCTTCGAGAACCTCGGCACCCCCACCGACGAACTCACCGTGCCGCAGCGGCCGTACGTGCCCGAGCCGCACAAGTTCGGCACCGTGCCGCAGCAGTACGACGTGACCTTCCTGCCCGACCACGAGTGGCGCACCGGCAACTGACCACCCCCGCCCCGCTGAGCGACGGAAGCCCCCAGGGGGACGGCGGGTGACCGGGCCACCGGCACGGACCGGGTCGGGCCGGCCGCCCTGCTAGGAAGCCCGTGCGTCGTGGTCCTCGCGATGGGCGAGGACTTCTTCCATGTGGGTCTGCGCCCACTGCCTGAGCCCGCGCGTCAGGTGATGGAGTGAGAGGCCGAGGTCGGTCAGCTCGTAGGTGACGGTGACGGGGACCGTGGGTTTCACGGTGCGGACGAGCAAGCCGTCGCGTTCGAGGGCCCGCAGGGTCTGAGTCAGCATCTTCTGGCTGACGCCGGCCAGGAGCCGGGCCAGCTCGGAGTAACGCATCGCCTTGGGGGCGTGCGAGGCGCCGGACTGCTCGGGTGTGTCACCGCCCAGTGCGCACAGGATCAGGACGACCCACTTGTCCGAGATCCGGTCGAGGAGCTGACGGCTGGGGCACACCGCCAGGAACGCGTTGTACTCCGCTTTGGCCTGTGCCTTCTCGTCGGCCTTCGTCGCCACTGGCCTCGCCTCTCACTTTCCGGTCCGTTACGCACTTCGAAGTGCCTACTTCCCGACGGGAAGTTCCTCTCCAACACTGGTGCAAGGGAGTGGGAGACACCACCCCCGGCACATAGTGAAAGGCACCACGATGAACACATCCTCCGCGTCTCTTCCCGGCGGAACCTGGACTCTCGGTGACTCGTCCGTCACCCGCTTCGGTTACGGCGCGATGCAGCTCGCCGGCCCCTGGGTCATGGGGCCGCCCGCCGATCACGACGGTGCTCTGGCCGTGCTGCGCGAGGCGGTCGGCCTCGGGATCACCCACATCGACACCAGCGACGCCTACGGACCACGCTTCACGAACGAGCTGATCCGTGAAGCGCTGCACCCTTACCCGGATCCGCTGTTCATCGCCACCAAGGTGGGTGCGACCCGGGACGCGCAGGGCGGCTGGCCCACGGCCCGGCGCCCCGAAGACCTGCGCAAGCAGGTCCATGAGAACCTCGGCTCCCTCGGCGTCGACACCCTCGACCTGGTCAACCTGCGCATGGGCGACGCTCAGGGCCCCCGGCCCGGCTCGATCGCCGAAGCGTTCGAGACGCTCGTGGACCTCCGACAGGAGGGACTGATCCGCCACCTCGGCGTCAGCAATGTCACCGCGGAGCAGGTCGCCGAGGCCCGCAGCATCGCCCCCATCGTGTGCGTGCAGAACATGTACAACCTCGCCCACCGCCACGACGACGACCTCGTGAATCACCTCGCCGCCGATGGCATCGCCTATGTGCCGTTCTTCCCCCTGGGAGGCTTCACACCGCTGCAGTCCGAGGCCCTCTCACGGGTCGCGAACCGACTGCAGACGACGCCTATGTCGGTCGCGTTGGCCTGGCTGTTGCGGCGCTCGCCGAACATCCTGCTCATCCCCGGCACTTCCTCCCTCGCCCACCTGCGCGAGAACGTCGCAGGCGCCGGGCTCTCCCTCTCGGACGAGGATGTGGCCGAACTGGACGGCATAGGCCACTGAACAATATGTGAGACCCCTGCGCCCATATGGTGATGCTTCGGTTCACGTCCTGTCAGGAGGGGCACGCGCTGTGCCTGCCAGTGCAACCGACCAGGACGGGTGGTAGTGCATGACCGATACGGACCTCACGCGTACTGACCCTCCCCGGGCCCCGCTCCTTCTGGAGGGTGACAGCTCCGCGGGCATCGCTCGCGCCCGCGACCTCACCGTGCCTTCGTCGACGGACTGGACCCGGCTCCGGCCGCCGAGACGGCCGCCATCCTCGCCCTCGTGGTCTCCGAGCTCACCACCAACGCCCTGCGGCACGGCGGAGGCCGGTACACGCTCGAACTCACCGCCACCTCCGAGGTCGTCTACGCCGCCGTCAGCGATCCCAGCCCCGCGCCTCCACGGGAACGGATCCCGGATCTCATGGGTGGCACTGGAGGATTCGGGTGGCCCATGGTCCGGCGCCTCGCCGGCCGGGTCGTCGTCGTCCCGGGGCCCGGCCGGGGGAAGACCGTTCACGCTCGCCTTCCGCGGCGGCCCGGGCCCGGTGACGCCTGAGATATCCGAACAACCGCCCTGTTCACCGGTTGCCCCCGCGCTGCCCGGGTAGCAGCGCAGGAGCGGAAGGCCGTATTCGCCCGCGCGTCTGGTACTGAGAGTGATGAATCGTGACTGGTCTCGGCAGTTCGGGCGGTGGCCGTGGGAAGGGCTCGGGCGATGCTCCCGAGGATGTCGCCCGGGAGATCGCCGATGCCGTCGAGGCGCTGGCGAGCCTGTGGTCGCTGGCCGCTCAGGAGGCGATGCTGCGATTGTCCGTGCAACAGCTGCGGGCGCTGCGGGAGTTGCGGGCGACACCCGACCTCAACCTCACCGCTCTGGCGGAGCGGCTGGCCGTGGGGCTCCCCACCGCCAGCCGCCTGTGCGACCGCCTCGAAGCCGCCGGCTTGCTGGAGCGCGCACTGCATCCGCGCAGGCGCCGTGAGGTGCGGCTCAGTCTCACCTCGCACGGACACAAGGTCCTGGACGATGTCGCGGGGCGCAGAGCGCAGGCGCTCGCCGCCGCGCTGGCCGGGATGGAACGCGCCGACCGTGCGGCTCTGAGTCGCGGTATGCGGGCGTTCCTCGCGGCGCGGGAATCCGGTTCACCGCTGTCCGGGAGCGGAGAGGAGCAGGACGGTCCCGCGCCTTCCGTACGGGCGGCGGGGGCCGGCGGCGAGGCCCCGGACGAGTCCCGCGGCACGGACGAGTAGCGGTGGCTCACGGCGACGTGGTGGTGTGTCGGAGCGGCAGGCGGCTCACAGGACACCGCTGCGGGGGACCGGCAGTGCGGAGAGCCACTGGGTGACGGTGACGGTGGTGCCCTGCCCGGGGCGGCTGTCCAGGGTGAACTCCTGCACCAGGCGCTTGGCCCCGCTCAGGCCCAGCCCGAGCCCGCCGCCGGTGGTGTAGCCGTCGGTCATCGCCAGGTCGATGTCGCGGATGCCGGGGCCCTCGTCGATGCACGACAGCCGCAGCCCACGGGCCTGGCCGTCGTCCAGCACGGTCAACTCCATGCGGCCGCCGCCACCGTGGACGAGGGTGTTGCGGGCGAGTTCACTGGCGGCGGTGAGCAGCTTGGTCTGCTCCACCAGGCCGAAGCCGAGGCCGGCCGCGGCCCGGCGGACTTGGTGCCGCGCCCAGGCCAGGTCGGCGTCGGAGCCGATGGGGAAGCTGGTCGTCAGGCCGAGCCGGGCAGACATGACACGCCCTCCTGCGGATGTGGGGACCGTGCCGGGGAAGCGGCTCCCAGCAGGGCCAGGGCGCTGTCGACGTCCAGGGCGGTGCGCAGGCCGGGCAGGATGAGACCCAGTTCGACCAGCGTGATCGCGACGGCGGGCCGCATCCCGGTCACCACCGTCCGGGCCGCCATCAGGTGGGCGCCGGCGGCGATCTCCGCCAGGACACGGCCCAGGAAGGAGTCGACGATCTCCACGGCGGAGATGTCGATGACGACGCCGGTCACCGGCCGTCGCGCGATGCGGTGCGCGAGGTCGTCCTGGAGCTGTTCGGCCGCGCCGTCGTACGGGGCTTCCCGCAAGGTGACCAGCAGTACGTCACCCAGCTCCAGCACCGGCACGGACACCGCGGGCCGCAAGGTCACCGTCGGACCGCCGCGGTGGTCCGCGGGGAGACTTCGATGCCCAGCCGGCCCAGCGCGTAGGCGAGGGCGTCGGCCAGTCCGGCGCGTGTGGTGACGGGACCCAGATCGATGCCGAGGTGGACGATGGTCTGGGCGATCGCCGGGCGGATACCCGAGAGGATGCACTCGGCACCCATCAACTGCGCGGCGGCCACGGTCTTCATCAGGTGCTGGGCGACCAGGGAATCGACCGTGGGGACACCGGTGATGTCCAGGATGGCGTAGCGGGCGCGCTGGGCGACGATCGTCTCCAGCAGACTCTCCATGACGACCTGGCTGCGGGCGCTGTCGAGCGTGCCGATCAGCGGTACCGCCACCACGCCGTCCCACAGCCGGATCACCGGGGTGGCCACCTCGAGAAGCTGCTCGCGCTGGCGGGCGATGAGATCCTCGCCCGCGTTGAGCGCCGTCTCCATCACGACCAGGCGCAGGGTCCCCATCAGCACGGTCAGGGCCAGCACGGACTCCCGGGCCTGCGGCTCCGAGGGGTCGGAGAACTCCGCGAGGAGCAGCTCGGTGGCCGGGGACCGCAGCGCCGCGACCTCCTCGGCGATCCGAGCCGGGGACGAACCGCTCCGGGCCCGGGAGGCGGCCATACGGCCCAGCTGGTCACGCACGGCCCCGAAACCGGCCGCCGCGACGTCCTCCGGCCGGCCGGAGGACGCGACGGCGGCCAGCGCGTCCACCACCGCCTTGCTCGCCTCGACCGCCTCGTCACGGGAGAGGGTGAACACCGTGCGGAACAGGGGGACGTCCGCCCAGCGTTGGGCGAGCTGCTCGCGGCGCCGGGCGAGGAACGCGCCCACCTGCCGCGTCGCCAGCTCATGGGCTGCGTTCCGCTCCGACACCTGCATCGTCTCCTTTGCCCGTGGTCACCGCGCCGCCGAACGACGCATCCCTCCCGACAATAATTGCCGTATGGCAAACATTAGGCCCCGGGGGTGGGGGCGAACAAGCGATTCCGGGTGAGGGTTCGGTGGTGGCGGTTCCGGTCACCGTCCCAGCCAGTCCAGGCAGACCACGAGAGCGTCGTCGTCGGGGACCGGCCGGCCCCGGTGGCCCGTGAGCTCCCGCAGGACGGCCCGGGGGACCTCGGCGGCCGGCAGCAGGCGTGTCGCCTGGATGGCGCGGGCCAGGGCCGCGTCCCCGTATGCCTCGCCCTTCGGGGAGGCGACCGCGTAGACGCCGTCGCTGACGAAGAGCAGCCGGTCACCGGGCTCGACGCGGAACTCCTGGGCCACGTAGTCGGTCTCCTCGAACATGCCCAGCGGTAGCTGCGCCTCCAGCTCGACGCGCTCCACGCTCCCCGCGCGCAGCCGGAGCATCTGCGGCGACCCGGCGTCCACCACCCAGGCCCGCCCCGTGGCGAGCTCGAAGTCGAACATCAGCATCGACAGGTAGCACTCGCCCCGGTACTGCGCGTACACCGCCTGGTCGGCCAACGCCGCCTGGTCGGAGATCGGCAGCCCCGCGCGCCGGGCGTTGCGCAGCGCGTTGATGGCCAGGTTCGTCAGCAGGGAGGCCTCTATGCCTTCCCCTATGCCGTTGGTGACGTACAGCATCAGGTGCTCCGCGGTCGCGGACCAGTCGAAGTTGTCGCCGAAGATGGCGTACGCGGGCTCCAGTTGCGCGCCCAGCTCGTACTCCGGCCGGGTGCAGGAGCGGCCGGGCAGGAGCTGCCACTGCATCTCCGCCGCCAGCGTGAGCCGGTCCTTGCGACGGGCCTGGAGATACAGGTCGGTGTCCCGCTCCGCCACGACCACCTCACGCCCCAGCACCTCGGCGATCTCGGCCAGCTCCGCCAGGCAGCCGCGGACATGGTCCCCGCCCGGCAGCACGACCGACAGCACGCCGAGGCGGTCACCGCGCACACTCACCGGGAGGTGCGCCCGCACCGACCCGCCTCCCGGCGCGTCCTCCACGAACGGCTCCTGGGCGCCGAAGGCCCGGCCCTCGGGGCTGTTGTGCACCGACACCGGCTCCATGGTGTGGGGCAGGACGGACACCGGCTGCAGCACGGTCAGTCCGTAATCGGCCATGAACAGCTCGACGCTGTCCGCCGCGTACTGCTCGACCAGTACACGACGGACAGCGTCGAGCAGCTGATGCGGTGCGGCCGTACGGACGGCGCGCTCGGCGATCACAAATCTGTTCACCAGGGGATGTCCAATCATTTGTCTGGCATCTCGGGAATGTGTGGACACGCGATCGATACGGGAGAAGGTCGGTGCTCCGAGCCGTGGGCCGCCGGAGCCAGGGCCTAGTACGCTGACATCCGTCCCGGCGTCTGCGAGAGTATGAACGTGAGTACCGTCCGCCCCGGCCCACAGCCCGACGAGGTCGCACGCGTGACCTCCACGGCCGCGGAGCTGCTGGAAGTGCTCTGGGGGCGTGCCTCGACGGCTCCCGCCTCCGCCTCCCAGCTGCGCGTGCTGCTCATCCTCGAACACCACGAGGGCATCAACCTGCGCACGCTCGCCGACTCCCTCGCCTCCTCGCCTCCTTCGACCAGCCGACTGTGCGACCGGCTGCAGGCCACCGGGTTCGTCGAGCGTGTGGTGAGCCCGTCCGACCGCCGCGAGGTGCGCCTGCGCCTCAGCGACCGGGGGCGGACCTTCCTGGAGGACCTCCGCCGGCGAAGGCAGCGCGAACTGCAGGCGGTGCTGGACGTGATGCCCGCGGCGAAGAGGGCAGCGCTGCTCGAAGGGCTGGAAGCCTTCTGTGATGCGGCGGCGGGCCAGATACACCACGAGGCCGACTCCGACGTCCGATCCGCCTGAAGCGGGCATGGCCCGCCCGGGCGCGCCGCCGTCTCGGTATGACGGCAACCGGTGCGCGGTGCAACGCCGGACCGGCGGAGCATCCCGGCCCCTTCCTCATCCACTTCTGCCACGGCCACTGTGTTGCCTCATGACTACGGTTGTCAAACGGCAACAATCCCCCTTCCTGCTCGGACATCCGGTACCCGCTCCGCCGCGGTGCAAGGCTGTCGCGGTGTCGTGAGGGCGCTGGGGCCCACGCGGACCGGCTGCCGGCACCGAGGGGGAGTGCCGTACCACCGGGGAGAGCACGAAGGGGGGCATGCGGAAGCGGCACGGCTCCTCGGGGAGGCCGCCGTGCCGCGCGAGTCCGCGGGAGCAGGGAACGGGTCGGCCTCAGTGGGCCGTCGTGAGGGTGTCCAGGCGCAGCGGAGCGCCGGTGCGCGCGGTGATGGCCTCGACGGTGACGCCCGGGGCCGTCTCGACGAGGGCGAGGCCCTCCTCGGTGACGTCGATGACGCCGAGGTCGGTGATGACGCGGTGGACGCACCGTTCACCGGTGAGGGGGAGCGCGCACTCCCGGACGATCTTCGGGCTGCCGTCCTTGGCGGTGTGCTCCATCAGGACGATGACGCGGCGGGCGCCGTGGACGAGGTCCATGGCGCCGCCCATGCCCTTGACCATCTTGCCGGGGATCATCCAGTTGGCCAGGTCGCCGCGTCGGGACACCTGCATGGCGCCGAGGACGGCGGTGTCGACGTGGCCGCCGCGGATCATGCCGAAGGAGAGCGCGGAGTCGAAGAACGAGGCGCCCGGCAGGACGGTGACGGTTTCCTTGCCCGCGTTGATCAGGTCGGGGTCGACCTGGTCCTCGGTGGGGTAGGGGCCCGTACCGAGGATGCCGTTCTCGGAGTGCAGGACGACGTGGACGCCGGGCGGGAGGTGCTGGGGGACGAGGGTCGGCAGGCCGATGCCGAGGTTGACGTAGGAGCCGTCGGTGAGTTCGGCGGCGGCGCGGGCGGCCATCCGGTCGCGGGTCCAGGGCATCAGGAACGCACCGTCCCTCGTGCCGAGGACGCGGCGAGCGTCAGACGTTCGACGGGCTTGTCGGCGGCCTGGGCGGCGCTGAGCGTGACGACCCGCTGCACGTAGATGCCGGGCAGGTGGACGTCCTCCGGCGCCAGTGCGCCGGGTTCGACCAGTTCCTCGACCTCGGCGATCGTGACGCCCGCGGCCATCGCGGCGAGGGGGTTGAAGTTGGCGGCGGCGCGGCGGAAGACGAGGTTGCCGTGCCGGTCACCGCGCCAGGCCCGGACGAGGGCGAAGTCGGTGGTGATGCCGTGCTCCAGGAGGTACGGACGCCCCCCGAACTCCCGTGTCTCCTTGGGCGGAGACGGGACGGCCACCGTACCGTCCGGCGCGTACCGCCAGGGCAGCCCGCCCCGGGCCACCTGGGTGCCGACACCGGCCGGGGTGTAGAAGGCGGGGATGCCCGCGCCGCCGGCGCGCAGCCGCTCGGCGAGGGTTCCCTGCGGGGTGAGTTCCACCTCCAGCTCCCCGCTGAGGTACTGGCGGGCGAACTCCTTGTTCTCGCCGACGTAGGAGCCGGTGACGCGGGCGATGCGGCCGGCGGCGAGGAGGACGCCGAGGCCCCGGCCGTCCACGCCGCAGTTGTTGGAGACGACCCGCAGACCGGTCGTGCCCCGCGCGTACAGGGCGTCGATGAGGGCGGCGGGGACGCCGGAGAGGCCGAAGCCGCCGACGGCGAGCGAGGCGCCGTCGGGGATGTCGGCCACCGCCTCGGCGGCACTGCCGCGGACCTTGTTCATGTGCTGGGTTCCCTTCCGGGAGGCGTACGGGGCGTAGGGGGTTCAGACGGTGGCGCCGGGCAGGACGGCCGACCAGCCGCCGTCGACGACGAGGTTGGCGCCGGTGATGTACGCGGCCTCGTCGGAGGTCAGGAAGACGGCCGCGTTCACGACGTCGTCCGGGGTGCCCACCCGGCCCAGCGGGACGTGGCGGCCGATGCCGCGCATCGGGTGGTCGTCGGCGAGCAGGTCGGCGCGCGAGCCGTCGGTGTCGATCATTCCGGGGCTGACGCAGTTGGCCCGGACGCCGTGCGGGGCGCCCTCCGCGGCGAGCTGCCGGGTCAGTGCGATCACCGCGCCCTTGGACGCCGAGTGCGCCGTGCGCGTGTTGGTGAGGGAGCCGGTCAGGCCGGCGGTCGAACCCACCGTCAGCACGCAGCCGCGGCTGCGGACCAGGTGCGGCCAGGCCGCCCGGACCGTCAGCCACACCGAGTCCAGCTCGGCGCGCATCGTGAAAGCGAAGTCCGCGTAGGACTGCGAGCCGATCGGCCCGAAGCGGACGGCGCCCGCGTTGGCGTAGACGATGTCGACGCCGCCGAACGCGTCCACGGCCTCCTCGGTCCAGGACCGCACGGACGCCTCGTCGGTGACGTCCACAGGACCCGGCGTCAGCATCGTGCCGCCCTCACGGGCCACCAGCCGCTGGGTCTCCAGGGCCTCCTCGTGCAGCAGGTCGCCGCCCACGACCAGCGCGCCCTCGGCGGCGAAGCGCAGGGCCGCCGCCCGGCCCTGTCCCCGGGCGGTGCCGGAGATCAGGGCCACCTTGCCGTCGAGCCGGTTCATCCGCCGGCCTCCGCGGCGAGCAGCGCGTCGGAGACGGACTTGACCCCGCCGTGCGCGGTCAGGCCGCCGTCCACCGGAATCTCCGCACCGGTGATGAAGGACGACTCGTCCGACAGCAGGAACACGACCAGCGGCGCCACCTCGTCCACGGTGCCGGTGCGCCCGAGGGGAGTCTCCCGGACGTTGGCCGCGAGGAACGCGGGGGCCGCCGAGGCCGTCATCTCCGTCTCGATGTAGCCGGGGTGAACGGTGTTGACGCGGATGCCGAGGGGCCCGAGTTCGAGCGCGGCGGTCTTGGACAGGCCCCGCAGCCCCCACTTGCTCGCCGTGTAGGCGACCGGGTAGTGGGCGGTGAGCGCGGCCGAGGAACCGACGTTGACGATCGAGGAACCCGGCGGCATCAGCGGGCTCAGGTGCTGGATGCCGAGCAGCGGACCGGTCACGTTGACCGAGTGGACCCGCTCGAAGTCCTCGGCCCGCACGTCACCGACCCGGGCCCGCCAGGTGACGCCCGCGTTGTTCACCAGGCCGTGCACCTGCCCGTACGCCTCCCGCAGCTCGGCGGCCAGTTCCGCCCACTGCTCGCCGTCGCTGACGTCGAGGCGGCGGCAGTCGCCGACCGGTGCCACGTCGGTGGCGACGACCCGGGCGCCCTCGCGGGTGAGGGCCTCGGCCTCGGCGGCGCCCTGCCCGCGGGCGGCGCCTGTGACCACGACGACCTTGCCGAGCAGCCTCTTGGGACGCAGGTCGCTCACGGCCGCACCCGGCCGCGCCGCCGGCCCGTCGGCAGGGGCACCGGATCGGTGCCGGGGACGACGGTGTTGGTCAGGGTGCCGATGCCCTCCACCGTGAGGGTGACCGTGTCGCCGGGCTTCAGCGGCGGCGGGGTCCGCTCGCCGCGCCGGCCCCACAGCTCGGCCAGGCAGCCGCCGTTGCCGCAGGTGCCCGAGCCGAGGACGTCACCCGGCACGACGCGGGTGCCGCGGGAGGCGTAGGCGGTCATCTCCTCGAAGGTCCAGCTCATGTGGGACAGCAGGTCCTCACCGACCTTCTCACCGTTGACCTCGGCGGTCAGGGCCAGGCGCAGGAACCCGTAGGCGTCCCGGTACGGCTCCAGCTCATCCGCGGTGACCAGCCAGGGACCGAGGGTGCCGGCGGTGTCCTTGCCCTTGCAGGGGCCGAGGCCCACCTTCATCTCCGCGCTCTGCAGGTCGCGCGCGGACCAGTCGTTGAACACGGTGTAGCCGACGATGTGGTCGCGGGCCTGTTCGGGCGTGAGGTCCCGGCCCTCCCGGCCGATCACCGCGCCGACCTCCAGCTCGAAGTCCAGCACGGCCGAGCCGGGCGGCACGGGGATGTCGTCCCGGTGGCCGTGGACCGCGTGCGGGTTGGTGAAGTAGAAGGTCGGGGCGGCGTACCACTGCTCGGGGACCCCGGCCGCCCCGTCGACGGAGCGGCGCACGCCTTCGACGTGCTCCTCGAAGGTGACGAAGTCCCGTATCGAGGCGGGCGTCAGCGGGGGCAGCAGCCGTACCTCGGAGACGTGCGGACCGGGCGGGACGTCGAGTGCGTCCCGGCCGGCGGCGAGCAGGCCGGGCAGGCCGTCGGTCCGGGCGAGCAGGGCCGACAGGGACGAGACGTCCGGCAGCGGGAGGAGGGTGCCGTCGTCCTCGACGACGGCCACCCGGTGGCGGTGGCGGTGCTCGTAGGAGGCGAAGCGCATGGTGTGACTCCAGGGGGACGGATCGGCCGGTCCAGCGGGATCGACGGGCGTCGTGGACCGGGAGGCCGCGGCGCCGGGCCGGGGTGACCGGCTCCTCGCCGCGGACGGTGTCGCCGAAGAGGGCGGGACCGGGGACGCGACGGTGCGCGTCAGGGCGTGGGCGGCACGGTCGCGTCCCCGGGGGTTCGGCGCCGGCTCAGACCGGCGGGGCGACGAAGACGCCGCGGTCGGGGTCGTTGAAGGACTCCTTGGCGACGAGTTCGTTCATGGGATTGGCGGTGCCCCACTGGTCGGTGACCTCGGGCTGGGAGAAGTCGTAGACGTGGGGGTGCCAGGTGTCCTCGTCCAGGCACTCCAGCTCGGTGGTGTACTCGACGGTGTTGCCGTGCGGGTCGAGGAAGTACGTGAAGGTGTTGTCGCCCGCCATGTGCCGGCCCGGGCCCCAGATCTTCCTGAAGCCGGCCCGGATGACACGGCCGGAGCCGCGCATGTACTCGTCGATGCCACGCATCTCGAAGGAGACGTGGTGCAGGGAGGTGTGCGGGCCCTTGGCCAGCGCCATGGAGTGGTGCTGGTTGCTGATCCGCATGAAGTGCATGACCTCGCCCATGTGCGGCGAGCTGAGCGTGTCGGAGAGGGCGAAGCCGAGGTGGCGCTCGTACCACGCGCGGGTGCGGTTCAGGTCGGGGGAGTTGAGGACGACGTGCGAGAGCTTGACCGGGATGGACTCCTTCTCCTCGATCTTGCGGTGCTGCCGGACCTCGACGTCGGCGGAGACCTCGACGGTGCGGCCGTCGACGTCGAAGAAGCGGAAGCCGTAGCCGCCGCCGGGGGTGTCGACCGTGCCCGGCCGGGAGATCAGCCGCACACCGCCCGCGAGCAGCCGCTCGGCGAGGGTGTCCACGTCGGCGGCGCTCGCGGCGCCGTAGGAGACGAGGTCGAGGCGCTTCTCCTCGGCCTTGCGGAGCCGGACGACGTACTGCTCGGGGGAGCCCTCGGCGGCCAGGAAGGAGATGCCGGAGTCCTCGGCGACCTTGGTCAGGCCCCAGACGCCGGAGTAGAAGTCGAGCTGCTTGTCGTAGTCGGGCACGGCGAGGTCGACGTGCCGCAGGTGGGTGAGCAGGCGCATGGTGATCAGTCCTTCTGGAGGAGGGCGGCGGCGTTGCCGCCCCGGACGGCGTGGAAGTCGGCGTCGGGCAGGCGCGCGGCGCGCAGGGCGGCGACCGGGTCCTCGGTTCCCATGTCGAAGGGGAAGTCCGAGCCGAGCAGCACCCGGTCGGCCCCCGCGACGCGCACCAGTTCCCGCAGGACGTGCGGATCGTGGACGAGGGAGTCGAAGTACAGCCGCCTCAGATAGCTGCTGGGCGGGTGGGCGCAGCCGGCGCCCGCGTCGGAGCGCGCCGACCAGGCGTGGTCGGAGCGGCCGATGTGGGTGGGCAGGTAGCCGCCGCCGTGCGCCGCGACGATCTTCAGTTCGGGATGCCGGTCGAGGACACCGGAGAAGATCAGGTGGGACAGCGCGACGGCGTTCTCGGTGGGCTGGCCGACGGTGTTGGACAGGTACCAGCGGTCCAGGCGCTCGTCGAGCGTGCACCCGAAGGGGTGCAGGAAGAGGATCGCCCCCCTCTCCGCGGCCCGGGACCAGAAGGGCTCGTAGGCAGGGTCGGACAGCTCCCGGCCGGGGGCGTGGCTGGAGATCTCCACCCCGTCCAGGCCCTGTTCGAGGGCGTGGTCGAGGGCGCGCACCAGGTGGTCGGGGTGCTGGAGCGGGACCAGGCCGAGCCCGCGCAGCCGGTCGGGCGCCTGCGCGCAGTGCGCCGCCGTCGCCTCGTTGGCCAGCCGGTACACTTTCTCCGCCGTCGCCTCGTCGGCCCAGTAGTGGTAGTGCGAGGGGGAGGGGCTGACCAGTTGCACGTCGACCCCCTGCGCGTCCATCGAGGCCAGGCGCAGGGCGACGTCGGTCATCCGGGGGACGCGTGCGCGGACCATGGGCCCGTTGACCGCGAGCGCGGCGGGCCCGTTGCGCCGGGCGTCCACCTCCTTGGCCTCGGCGTGGCCCGGAAGGCCGGCCACGAGTGACTCGACGTCGGGGAGCAGGACGTGTGCGTGCACGTCGACGGTGGGCGGGGTCACGGCAGCTCCCTGAGCAGGGTCATGGTGCGGGCCATCAGGCCGGGCACGTCGGCGTTGCGTACGCCGTCGAGCTGCCACTGCCCGATCTGCACGGACGCCTCCACGACCGGGCGGACGCGGGCGATCCGCCGTTCGTGGTACGCCTGGAACAGCGCGTCGTCCCATGTCCCGGAGGAGGTCAGCAGCTGTGCCAGTACCCAGGCGTCCTCGAGGGACAGGGCGGCGCCCTGGGCGAGGGTGGGCGGGCAGCAGTGGGCGGCGTCGCCGACGAGGACGACGCGGCCGCGGTGCCAGGAGCCTTCGACGAGCATCCGGTCGAACCAGGTGTAGTTGACCTTCGCCGGATCGGTGATGTGCTCGGTGATCTCCGGCCAGTGTCCGCCGTAGTGCCGGGTGAGGCGGCGCATCTCGTCCGCGTACGACTCGGACGGTATGGAGGCGCGGTCGCGGTTGGCCTCTACGACGTACGCGTAGATCGTGGTCTCGCTGGTGGGGCAGTAACCGGCGATGTAGGCGGGGCCGCCGTAGGCGAGGTCGGTGCGGGTCACGCCGGCGGGGCGCGGGGCGGCGATGCGCCAGATGGCCATGCCGGTCGGTTCGGGGTTGTCGGTGATGCCGATCGCGGCGCGGGTGGCGGAGCCGAGGCCGTCGGCGGCGACCACCAGGTCGTAGCGGCCCTCGGTGCCGTCGCTGAGGCGTACGGAGACACCGTCCGCGTCCTGGTCCAGGATCTCGGCGGTGGTGCCCAGCCGGACCGACGCGCCACTGGCGCGCACGGCCTCGATGAGGATCCGCTGGAGCCGCGGGCGCTGCATGCCGACGGTGGCCGGCAGGTCGTCGCCGCCGGTGCGCAGGTCGTCCTGGACGTGCAGGACGGTGCCGTCGGGGGCGGTGATGCCGACCGAGCCGAAGCCGAAGCCGGACGCCTCCACCTGCTCCCAGACGCCGAGTTCGCGCAGGACGCGCAAGGCGTTGCCCTGGAGGGTGATGCCGGAGCCGGCGGTGGCGTTCCAGTCTTCCTTGGCCTCGACCAGGTCCACGGCGATTCCGTCGCGGCGCAGCAGGATCGTGACGGCGTTGCCGGCCGCGCCGCCGCCGACGACGAGGACCGTGCGGGGTCGGTTCATGGGGAACTCCCTTGTTCCTCGAGCTACTTGACGGCGATCGGGTTGACGGGGGAGCCGACCGCTCCGGTGATGGGCAGCGGCGCCGCGGTGAGCCAGAACTCGTACCGTCCGTCGGTGGCGCAGTCGTCGGCGAGGGCGTCGAGGTCCCACATCTCACCGATGAGCAGGCCGATGTGGGGGATGGCGACCTGGTGCAGCGGCTGGAAGGCGTGCTCGAACTCGTTGGGCCGCACCTCGAAGCCCCAGGTGTCGGTGGCGATCGCGGCGATCTCGCTGCCGTGCAGCCAGCCGGCCGTGGTGAACGACAGGCCGGGGGCGGGACCTCCGGCGTAGTCGCCCCACCCCTCGCGGCGGGCCCGGGCCAGCTGTCCCGTACGCACCAGCACCAGGTCGCCCCGGCCGACGGTGACGTCCTGGGCCCGGGCGGTGGCGGTCAGATGCTCCTCGGTGATCGCGAAGCCGTCCGGCAGCTCCCCGTCCTCGCCGACGACCCGGCCGACGTCCAGGAGCACCCCGCGTCCGGCGACGTGCGGGGCCATGTGCTCGATGCCGGTGACCAGGTCGCCGTCGGAGGTGACGACCTTCTCCGCCGGGCGGCCGTTCCACGCCTTGCCGTGGTCGAAGATGTGGCCGAGCCCGTCCCACTGGGTGGAGCACTGCAACGGCATCGCGATGACGTCGTCGGCGCCGCCGATGCCGTGCGGGAAGCCCTGGTTGCCGAGGGCGGCGTCGGTGCCGGTGTCCAACATGGTGTGCACCGGGTTGGTGCGGCGGCGCCAGCCCTTCTGCGGCCCGTTCATGTCGAAGCGCTGGGAGAGGGAGAAACTGACGCCCCGCCGGATCAGCGCGGCACCTTCCCGGCGCTTGGCCTCGTCGAGGAAGTTGAGCGTGCCGAGCACGTCGTCGTCACCGAAGCGGCCCCAGTTGGAGTACGCCTTCGTGGCCCGGGCGATCGAGCCCTCGGGGTCCGTGCGGTCCAGGGTCACCGGGCCGCCTCCGCCACGCAACGGGTGCGCTGGGCACCGAGTCCGGTGATGGTGGCGTCCATGACGTCGCCGTCGCGCAGCAGCCGGCCCCAGTGCATGCCGTTGCCGGCGGGGGAGCCGGTGAGCACCAGGTCGCCGGGGAGCAGCCGGGCGGTCTGTGAGGCGTAGGAGACCATCCGGGCGACGTCGAAGATCATGTCCTTGGTGGACTCGTCCTGCATGTTCTCGCCGTTGAGCTTCAGGGTGAGGCGCAGGTCGCCCGGGTCCGCGATCGACGCGGTGGGCACGATCCAGGGGCCGAGCGGGGTGAACCCGGGGGCGTTCTTGCTGCGCAGCCAGTCGCTGCCGATCTGCGGCATGTCCCGCCGGAAGACGGTGGCCCGGTCGGTGAGGTCGTTGGCGATCGTGTAGCCGGCGACGTGGTCGAGGGCCTCCTCGACGGACACCCGGTGAGCGGGACGGCCGATCACCACGGCCAACTCCAGCTCCCAGTCGGGCTTCTCGGCCCACGCCGGAAGCACGACGTCGTCGTGCGGCCCGGTGACGGCGCTCGGCAGTCCGATGAACACGTACGGCAGGTCCTCGGCCGCCCGCCGGTCCATGATCTCCGCGGCCTCCGCGCGACGCTCCGCCTCCGGCCGCTCGTCACCGGGCGCGCGGTGCGCGACGTGCAGGTCGATGACGTGCTGCCGGTAGTTGGCGCCGGACTGGAACACCTGGCGCGGCTCGACCGGTGCGTGCACCCGGAAGTCGGCGAGCGGCTGCAGATCCCCGTCGGCGGTGCCGGCCAGCGCCCGCAGTCGAGGCAGCGCCGTGTCCCAACTCTCCAGCAGCGTACGAGTGGTCAGCTGTGGGTCGTCGAAGGCGAGGCGCAGGTCGCGCACCCGGGCGTCGGGCGTGACGAGGGCGGGGAAGGCGGGGCCCTCGGGAGCGGAAAGGGTGGCCAGGGCGAAGGGTCCGGCGAAGAGGGCGGACGCGGCTTCAGGTTTCACGGACATGTCCTCCTGATTGCGATGGCACTAATCTGGACCCGCCACTCGCGATCAGGGAAATCGATTCCGTGGATGACTACCATCCACCGAACGAATTACCGCAGGTCGTCGTCGGACAGCTAGGGAAAACGCCGTGAATCTCAGTCGCCTGGACCTCAACCTCGTCGTCGCCCTGCGCGCCCTCCTCGAAGAGCGCAACGTCACCCGTGCCGGGCAGCGCGTGGGCCTCAGCCAGCCCGCGATGAGCGCGGCCCTGTCCCGTCTGCGCCGCCATTTCGACGACGACCTGCTCGCCCGGGTCGGCGGCCACTACGAACTGACGGCCCTCGGCCAGGTCCTCCTGGACCGCACCACCACGGCGTACGACGTGCTGGAACGCCTCTTCGCCAGCCAGGCGGACTTCGATCCCGCCAAGGAGCGCCGGGAGTTCAAGCTCGTCGCGTCCGACTACGCCGTCGCGGTCTTCGGCGCCGAGCTGGCCCGGTTCGTGCACGAGGAGGCCCCGGGCATCCGGCTGCGCTTCGCGCAGACCCCGCCCACCGTGGTGGACGCCACCGACGCGCTGCTCAGCACGTCCGACGGCCTGCTGATGCCGCACGGGGTCATCAGCGACTTCCCGGCCACCGACCTGTACGGGGACCGGTGGGTCTTCCTCGTCGCCGACGACCACCCGAGCGTCGACGACCGCCTCACCCGCCAGGACCTGGCCCGGCTTCCCTGGGTGACCTACCAGCGCACCTACGACGCTCCGGCCGTGCGCCAACTCGGGATGCTGGGCATCGAGCCCCGGGTCGAGGTCTCCGTGGACAGCTTCCAGATCATCCCGCTGCTGGTGGCCGGCACCCGGCGCATCGCCCTGATCCAGGCCCGCCTGGCCCGGCTCCTGGCGCCGCTCGCCGGTGTCCGCGTGGTGGAGCCGCCGTACGAGGCGGTGCCGTTGCGGGAGGCCATGTGGTGGCACCCCGTGCACACCCATGACGCGGCCCACATCTGGCTGCGCGAGACCGCCGCCCGCGTGGGCAGACGGATGGCGGACGAGCCCGAGGGATGAGCGGGCCGGCCGGGGCGCGGCCTCCCGACCCCGGCACGGCCCGGTGCGGCACCGGCTCTCCGGCCGACCCGCCTCAGCGCTTGAAGTCCGTTTCCTCGAGGCGGGTCTGGACCGTGCGGCCGCTCTCCCAGGCGTTGGCGCCCGGTGCCACCTCCGGCACGGGGATGTCCGCCCGGTTCTCCCGCTTGGCCGACGTCGAGACGCCGAGCCTCTCGTCGCGGGCCCGGATCATCTCCTCCGAGGCCTGTCCGTCCTCGGTGAAGCCCATCATCAGCTGCGGGATCCCGTACGGGAAGTCGTCGCGGTCGTACTGCCAGGTGTGGAACGTCTTCCCGTAGGTGGTCACGAGGTCCTCGAAGTAGGCGTGCTCGGCCAGGTCGGGGACGCCGGGTGCGGTGAGGCTGCCGGACTTGACCTCGTAGTGGTGGCTGTGCCACAGGCGCTTCTCGTCCTCGGGCAGGCCGCGGAAGCGCTCCTCGCTGATGATGTACTCGATGCCGATCAGACGGGCGTCGGGGGCGTTGCGGTCGAAGATGACGCACTGGTGCAGGTCGTGCCGGAGATGGACGCAGAAGTGCGTGGCCTCCACCTGCCGGCCCATGTCGTCGGCGTACATGTGGAAGCCGTTGAGGTAGGTGCTCATCGCGTCGAGGGGGTACTTCTGCTGCAGGGCGCCGGCCGCCAGGTCGAGTGCCCGGTGCTTGAGCGGGTGCCCCTTGCCGACCTTGCCGAGCGTGGCCGCCTTGCGGCAGAACCGGAGACCGGCCGCGGCGGTCACTCCCGCCGCGACACCGATGCCGACGGCCGCGG
The DNA here is from genome assembly GCA_002155895.1 of Streptomyces rochei. Lineage (GTDB taxonomy): Bacteria > Actinomycetota > Actinomycetes > Streptomycetales > Streptomycetaceae > Streptomyces > Streptomyces rochei. The sequence continues at coordinate 6,876 of MUMD01000048.1, read as the reverse complement.
CCTGCCCCCGGCCGGAGCCGGGTGAGCGGTGTGTTCCCCTGATGAGTGTCATGGGCGCCGGGTCCCCCGCGCCGGGCGGCTGTAACGAGGCGCGGCAGGACCCGGCGGGCACTGCGGACGGGGCGGGCCGAGAAGTACCGCTACGGCCGGTCTCACGCGGGCGGTGTGCTCGATCACCGCTCGCCGGTCGCGTCATTCAGCGCGGGGAGCCGCCGGCCTCGGGGAATCCGCACCCGGCCCAGTCCCCGACGACCCGGCGGCGCAGTTCCTCGGGGTAGGAGTTGTCGAACGACGCGGTGGTCGCCCTGGTCACGCCTTCGAACTGCTCGGGCAGCAGGCAACTGACGATCTCCTTTCCGCCCCGGCCGGCGCGCACCTCCTCGGGCGTGAGGTAGGGGACCATCCGGATTCCGGGGGCCTGCGGGTAGGCGTAGCGGCCGGTCGTGGGGTGGCTGCGGGTCGCCATGGCCCACACGACCTGGTCGATGTCGGTGATGTCGATGCCAGCGTCTGGCGGTGGGCAGGTCCAGGCCGAACTGGTCCAGAACGCGCGCGACGACGTGCTCGACGACGTCGGCGAGGGTCGAAGGCTGGTTGTAGAACGCGGGGACGGGCGGCATCACGACGGCGCCCATGCGGGTCACCTCGAGCATGTTCTCCAGGACGATGACGGGGGGTGCGGTCGTGCACCGGACCGGACCGGAGACGTTCCCGCGTCCGGGCCCGCGACCACGGAAGGAAAGGCGCGAGGCCATCACCGCCCAGGTGACCGACCCCGGGACAGTACCGGGGCACTGATCACCGCTCCTGGCGGCCGGGGCACCGTCCACCGTCCGGTGCGGTTCCCCGGCGGATCGGCCGGTGTTACGGGACGCCCGGAACCGTGTCACGCCGCTGCCCACCCTGCGATCATGTGCGCATGGACACGGGGAGATCCACTCACGGACGCCGTACGGCGGTCGGCTCTGTGCGGAGTCGGGCCGCGTCCGTTCTGCCGGTTGTGGCGGCGGTGCTGGCCGTGTTCGCCACGCTGGGCGTGGTGATCGTGGTGCTGCCGGGCCTCGTGGTCGAGCGCGATCTCGGCGGGGGCAGGATATCGGCCGCCGAACGGCTCGCCGCGGTGAACAACGTGCGCACCACGCTCGTCCAGGCGATCGGTGGCGCGGTGGTCCTCTTCGGCGCGTACGCCACCTGGCGGCAGTTGAGGGTCAATCAGGAGGGGCTCAGAGCGACCCAGGAGGGATACCTCACCGACCGCTTCAGCCGAGCGGTCGACCAGCTCGGCAGCGAGGCGACAGACGTGCGGATCGGTGGCCTCTACGCGCTGTGGCGGCACGCGGACCATTCGGCGCACGACCGCGAGTCGGTCATCTCGATCAAGGCCGCCTATCTCCGGACCCACCTGCCCTGGCCGCCGCGGGACGGGGACTCCCCGTCGGCGGAGACGTCCGTCAACTCCGTGCCTCCGCTGGAGACCCGTGCCCCGGACGCTCAGGTGGCCCTCACCGGCCTCGGAGTCCTGTGCCGGGAACGTCGGCCCGACTGGCTCAACGTCAGCTACACCGACCTGCGTCGGGCCGACTGCGACGGACTGTGGCTGCACCACGTCAACTTCGACGGCGCCTGCCTGGAGGCGGCGAGCGTCTATCAGGTCAACCTGACCCGGGCGTCACTGATCCAGGCCGACCTGCGGCACGCGGAGCTGGGGACGTCGATACTCCACCGGAGCCGCTGCGTCGAAGCCGACCTGCGCGGCGCTCGCCTGGTCAGGGCCGACCTCAGCGAGGCCGACTTCACCGGGGCCGACCTGCGGGAGGCCAATCTGCGCAAGGCGCGGGGCCATGGCGCCCGGTTCACCGGTGCGGACCTCAGACTGGCCGACCTCCGAGGAGCCGACCTCGCCCGTGCCGACCTGACACGGGCGAAACTGGAGGGCGCGCTGGCCAGCGACGTCACCGTCTGGCCGACGGGCTTCGACAGCCGGGCGGCCGGCGTCGTCATGGCCGAGGACCCCGGTGACGAGCCCAGCATCCTGCTCCACGCCGCCGCGATCGCGAGGGACGTCCCACCCTTGCGCTCGGTCTGACACGTCCGGCATCCGGTCGCGACCGGCCCCGCGGTCCGCTCACCTGCGCCAGAACAGATGGTGCGTCACGCCGCTCGGGCTGGGCACCACCTCCAGGTGGAACCGGTCGCGCAGCTCGTCGGGGGAGTCCCAGAGCCGCAGCCCCGTCCCGAGCTTCACCGGCGAGACCGCCACATGCAGGGTGTCGACGAGGTCGGCGTCCAGGAACTCCCTCACGGTGCTGACCCCGCCGCCGAGCCGGACGTCCTTGCCCCGCGCCGCCTCACGCGCCCGCTCCAGGACGGTGGCCGGGTCGGCGTCGACGAAGTGGAAGGTGGTGTCGGAGAGCGTGAACGACGGACGCTCGTGGTGGGTCAGGACGAACACCGGGGTGCGGAACGGGGGCTCGTCACCCCACCAGCCGCGCCACTCGTGGTCGTTCCAGGGCCCGCGCTGGGGCCCGAACTTGTTCCGTCCCATGATCTCGGCGCCGATGTTGCGGGTGTAGTCCCGCGTGAAGCAGTCGTCGAGGCCCCGGCTCCCCCCGGGCTCGGTGCGCATGGGCCAGCTCGCCGTGGCACCGGCCCAGCCGAACAGCTTCGCCGGGTCGACCGCGTGGCCGAACGGCCTCTCCAGGCTCTGACTCTCACCGGCACCGATCCCGTCACTCGAGACGTTGAAGTTCTGGACTCTCAGCAGCTGAGCCATGTGCTCCTCCTGTGTGGTCGACGACGGTGAGGTGAGACTCCGCGGGCCGCGAGAACTCATCGCCGCGCCGTCCGGCAGGCGTGGCCGTGATCCGAGCCCTGGACCCGCCGGGTGCCGGCGATTCACGCAGGTTGCCAGCTCTCCGACAGGAGCGTCGGGGTGAGCACGTCCTCCGGCCGGCCGTGCCCGACCAGCCGTCCGTCGCCGAGGAGCAGGCAGGCGTCGGCGGAGCGGGCGGACTCCAGGTCGTGCGTGGCCTGCACGACGGTGGTGCCGTCGGCGACGAGTTCCGTCAGCAGCGCTGTGATCCGCTCCCGGGCCTCGGGGTCGAGCCCGGTGGTCGGCTCGTCCAGGAGCAGCAGGTCGGACTGCTGGGCCAAGCCCTGGGCGATCAGTACGCGTTGACGCTGCCCGCCGGACAGCTCGCCGAGCTGGCGGGCGGCGAGGCCGGCGACGCCCAGTCGTTCCATGGCGGAGTCCACGACCGCCCGATCCTGCCGATTCAGGCGCCGCCACAGCCCGCGCTCGCCCCAGCGGCCCATCTCCACCGTCTGGCGCGCGGTGAGGGGGAGCGTGTCACCGACGGCGCCGCGCTGCGGGACGAAGGCCGGAGGGCGTCCCTTCGCGTACTGGAGCCGTCCGGATGTGGGGACGATCACGCCGGCGAGAACGCCGAGCAGCGTGGACTTCCCGCTGCCGTTCGGGCCGACCAGTGCCGTCATGGTCAACGCCGTTATCCCGACGCTGAGTTGGCGCAGGACGGGCCTGCCCGGATAGCCCGCTTCCAGATCGGTGACGCGTACGCGCTGATGGTCGGTCTCGGTGTCCCGGGGCCCCGGGCGATGTTTATTGAACATGATTGTCATTGTAGTGTCGTCGTATGGAGTGGTTGACGGCCCCTTTCGAGGTGGCCTTTGTGCAGCGTGCCCTGTGGGCCGGGGTCCTGGTGTCGGCGATCTGCGCCCTCGCGGGGACGTGGGTGGTGCTGAGGGGGATGGCCTTCCTCGGTGACGCCATGTCCCACGGACTGCTGCCGGGCGTCGCGATCGCCGCACTGCTGGGGGGCAATCCGCTGGTGGGGGCGGTGGTGAGCGCGGCCGTCATGACGGCCGGCGTCACCGCACTGGGCCGCACGCCGAGACTGTCCCAGGACACCGGAATCGGCCTGCTGTTCGTCGGCATGCTGTCGCTCGGCGTCATCATCGTCTCGCGCTCGCAGTCCTTCGCCGTGGACCTCACCGGTTTCCTGTTCGGCGACGTCCTCGCCGTACGCGAGAGCGACCTTCTCCTGCTCGCGGTGGCGCTGCTGCTGGCGCTGGTCGTCTCGGTGCTCGGTCACCGGGTCTTCCTGGCGCTCGCGTTCGACGACCGCAAGGCCGAGACGCTCGGCCTGCGCCCCCGTGTCGCGCACGCCGTGCTGCTCGGCCTGCTGGCCCTGGCCATCGTGGCCACCTTCCACATCGTGGGCACGCTGCTCGTCCTCGGCCTGCTCATCGCCCCGCCGGCGGCGGCCCTGCCGTGGGCGCGCGGCGTGAGCGGCGTCATGGCCCTCGCCGCGCTCCTCGGGGCGACCAGCACCTTCGGCGGTCTCCTCCTGTCCTGGCATCTGAGCACCGCGGCCGGCGCGACCGTGTCCGCCCTCGCGGTCAGCCTCTTCTTCCTGTCCCACCTGGCGTCGGCGATCCGGCACCGACGCCGCACACACCTCTCCCGATCCGCCGCTGGCCCCGTGCACACCCCCACGACCCGACCGAACGACATCTGAGGCGGTCTCCTTGTTCGTCCGAAGAAACGCCATGTCCCTCGCCCCGGCACTCCTGACCGCGGTCCTGCTGACCGCGGGATGCGCGGGCCGGGGCGACGACCCCGAACCCCCCTCGAAAACGGCCTCTTCCTCGGCCACCCCCCACGGCTACGTCGAAGGCGCCACCGAGGCGGCCGAGCAGCAGTCCCGGCTCCTGCTGGGCGACAGCGCCACCGGCGAGACCCGGGTACTGGACCTGATCACCGGCAAGGCGCACACGACGGCACCCAGGCCCGGAGTCACCGCACTGACCACGGACGGCCGTTTCGGCTACTTCCACGGGAGCGACGGCACCCACGTTCTCGACAGCGGCGCCTGGATGGTCGACCACGGGGACCACGTGCACTACTACCGCGCGAAGATCCAGGAGGTGGGCGAACTCCCCGGCGGCACCGGCACGAACGTGCGGAGCGACGCCGGCGTGACCGTGGTGACGGGCGCGGACGGAAAGGCCCGCGTCCATGCCCGCGCCGACCTGGAGAAGGGCTCCACGGGCACACCCGTCGGGTTTCCCGGCACCTATGCCGCACCCGTGGTCCCGTACGCGGAACACCTCGTCGCGCTCACCGAAGACGGCGACGGCCCCGCGAAGGTGAACGTGCTCGACCGCTCGGGCGAGCGCGTCGCGTCCCTGGAGCCGGAGTGCGCGGACCCGAAGGGCGACGCGGTCACCCGGCGAGGCATCGTCCTCGGCTGTGCCGACGGCGCCCTGCTCGTCCACGAGGACGACGGGGCCTTCAGCGCCGAGGAGATCCCGTACGGCGAGGGGGTGCCGAAGACCGAGCGGGCCACGGAGTTCCGGCTCCGCCCGGGCAGCACCACGCTCACCGCGCCCGCGGGCGAGGACGCCGTCTGGGTCCTGGACGTCACCGAGCGCACCTGGACCCGGGTGGAGACCGGTCCGGTGGTCGCCGCGAACACCGCGGGCGAGGGCGCGCCGCTGCTCGTCCTGGAGACGGACGGAGCCCTCCACGGCTACGACACGGCCACCGGCAAGGAGACCGCGGTCACTCGGCCCCTGTTGAAGAACGCCTCCGAGGCCGCCACCGGCGAAGCCCCCGCGCCCGTGATCGAGGTCGACCGGAGCCGGGCATACGTCAACGACCCCGCCGGCCGACGCGTCCACGAGATCGACTACAACGACGACCTCCGGGTCGCCCGCACCTTCGACCTCGACGTCCGGCCGTCCCTGATGGTGGAGACGGGCCGATGAGCGCGCGTGCGCGAGCGGCGCGGGTGCGCGCCCTGCTGCTGTCCCTGGTCACCTTCTTCGTCGTCGCCGGTTCGGCGACCGGCTGCGCGGGCGGCGACGAGCGGCCCCGGGTCGTGGTGACCACCAACATCCTCGGTGACATCACCCGGGAGATCGTCGGGGACGAGGCGGACGTCAGCGTCCTGATGAAGCCCAACGCCGATCCGCACTCCTTCGGCCTGTCGGCCGTGCAGGCCGCCGAGCTGGAGAACGCGGATCTGGTCGTCTACAACGGCCTGGGCCTGGAGGAGAACGTACTGCGGCACGTGGAGGCGGTCCGCGCCTCGGGTGTCGCCACCTTCGCGGCCGGCGAGGCGGCCGACCCCCTGACCTTCCACGCCGGAGAGGAGGGCGGCCCCGACGACGAGGCCGGCGAGCCGGACCCGCACTTCTGGACCGACCCCGACCGGGTGCGCAAGGTGGCCGCCCTGATGAGCGACCAGGTCGTGGAACACGTCGACGGGGTGAACGAGAAGGCCGTCCGGGACAACGCCGAACGCTACGACGGACGACTCGCCGACCTCACCACCTGGATGGAGAAGTCCTTCGCGGCCATCCCGGAGGACCGGCGCGCCCTGGTGACCAACCACCACGTCTTCGGGTACCTGGCCGACCGCTTCGGTTTCCGGGTGATCGGCGCGGTCGTCCCCAGCGGCACCACACTCGCCTCGCCCAGCTCCTCCGACCTGCGCTCCCTCACCCAGGCCATGGAGGAGGCCGAGGTGCGCACCGTCTTCGCGGACTCCTCCCAGCCCACCCGGCTCGCGGAGGTCCTGCGCCAGGAGATGGGCGGTGACGTGGACGTGGTCCCGCTGTACTCCGAATCGCTGACCGAGAAGGGCAAGGGCGCCGGTACCTACCTGGAAATGATGCGCGCCAACACCTCGGCCATGGCCGAGGGCCTCACCGGCGACTGAACGAACCCCACCCCGGCGGCCGGGCATGCCGAACGCCGGCCGCCTCCACCCGAGAACCGAGCCCCCTGGGGGCCGGAGAGGAAACACACGCGATGAACAAGCCGACGCGCGCCAGAACGCTCACGGGCAC
>MUMD01000479.1 GCA_002155895.1 Streptomyces rochei | reverse complement strand
CCGTACGCGGCTACCCGTACGTCCCACCGCAGCTGCCTTCGCTGCCGCAGCTGCGGGCAGTCATCCCACCCAGCTGCGGACATCCCCCCGTAGCTGCGGGCAGTCGTGCCGCTGGGGCGGCACGGGTGGGCGCAGCGGCACCCCGCTACGCCGGGCTGCGACACCCACCCCGCGCCCGCACCCACGCCGGGCCCCACGCGACCGCCGGTCCGAACCCCCCGCTCACCCGGCCCGCGGTCACCGCCGAGCCCGCAGCCGCGCATACGCCGCCAACCCGTCCGGCACCCACTCCCACTCCCCGAGCCGCCCCTCCAGCTCCGCCTCCGTGAGGAACCCGTGCCACGCCACCTCCTCCACCTGCGGAGCGACCGCCCCCTCGCAGCGCACCTCGTACACCGCCGACCACCAGGTCCGCCCGGCACCGTCGTCGTACAGGAACTTGAAGAGGAACGACGGGCGCGGCAGCCCGCTCACCCCCAGTTCCTCCTCCGCCTCCCGCAGTGCCGCGTCGTCGTAGGACTCGCCCGCGCCCACCACCCCGCCGACGAACATGTCGTACAGGGACGGGAAGACCAGCTTCGTCGCCGTGCGGCGGTGCACGAAGACACGCCCCTCGGCGTCCCTGGCCCGCACGAACACACAGCGGTGGCGCAGCCCCCGCGCGTACACGTCGCCCCTGCGGGCCCGCCCCACGACGCGGTCGTCCTCGTCGACGACGTCCAGGATCTCGTCAGCAGCGTTCATGGCGTCCATCCAAGCAGCGGCACACCCGTCAGCGTCGTTCCAGGGCGCGGTCGTGGCCGCTCTCGCCCGTGCCCTGCGGCATCGCCGGATGCAGGCCCAGCAGGACGATGCCCGCCACCACCGCCACGAGCCCGCCCGCCTCCCACGCCAGCGCCGCGGGACCGGTGCGCAGCCGGTCGCCGAGGAAGCCGACACCGCAGGCGATGCCCGCGAGCGGCTGGGCCGCCGTCAGGGCCGGCAGCGATCTGCGCAGCGGTGCCGTCTCGAAGGCGCTCTGGACCAGGATCAGGCCGGTGACGCCGAGCACCACGACCGCGTACGGCTGCCAGCCGGTCAGCAGCTCGGCCGGTCCTCCGGCGGAGAAGCGCCGGCCGCTGATCCGGGTCAGCGCGTCCTGGACCCCGTAGACCAGGCCCGCGGCCAGCGCCAGCAGGGTCGGGCCCCAGGTCAGGCGGGCGCGGCCCGCGCACGCCGTCAGGAGCACCGCGAGGCCCAGCATCACGCCGATCAGCAGCCAGTGCCGCACCGGGTCGGTGACCGCGCTGCCGCCCCGCGGTTCGCCCGCGACGATGAACGCCGTCACGCCGCCCGCCAGCAGCACGAGCCCGCCCCAGCCCTGACGGCCCAGCGGACGGCCGGTCTGGGCGCGGGAGAGGGCCAGGGCGAAGAGCAGGTTGGTGGCCAGGAGGGGCTCGACCAGCGTCAGTTCCCCGCCGCCGAGGGCGACCGCGCCGAGCGCCATGCCGGCCACCATCAGGCCCATGCCGGCGAGCCAGCGCGGCACGCGCACGAGGTCCAGCAGGAGGCGCGGGGAGAGGAAGTCACCCAGCGGCGCGCGCTGGGCCGCGTTCTGCTGGAGGACGAAACCGAAGCCCAGGCAGCAGGCGGCACCCACGGCGAGGACGAGGACCAGAACCGACACGCTGCGTCCCTCGATCGTCGGGTCACGGGAGCGTCGGGGCCGACTCTAGTCAGGGGAGCAGCGGCGTGCCGGGTGGGTGGCGCATGCGGGTGGCGCACTCATCAAGTTGCCTTTTCTACAAGTGAGTTGACGCGTGTAACGCGGATTCCGGCCTTGACGCCGAGCGTTGGCTGCCGGTTTGCTGTGCGTGATCAGTTCATGGCAAACCGGCTACGACGACCAGCGCGTCGCGTGAGGAAGATCCCGCGGTGTCCCCACCTCCGCCTCCCCTCGGCCGCGGCCGCAGACGGGCCGCCCAGGCTTTCGACGACGCCCTCGACGACGCCGAACTCGTCGCCGTCCGCGCGGCCCTGGCCCAGGGACGGTGGCAGTCCGCCCGCTCCCTGCTGGTCCACACGGGTGACGACTGGGACCGACGGGGGCACCGGGTGACGGTGCTCGCCAAGGAGCCCTACTGCGCTGCCTGGGCCCGCGAGTGGCTGCTCGCCGAACCCGACTCCGCCGACGCCTCGGTGCTGCTCGCCCACGCCCTGGTGCACCGCGTCCTGCGCGGCAAGGAGAAGCCGGGCAGGGCGAGGGAGGCGTGCCGGGACGCCGCCGCGCTGCTGCCGGACGACCCCACGCCCTTGCTCGGTCTCCTCGTGCTGGAGCGCTCGCTGGGCGCCGACGACGAGGTCGTGCGCGCCTTCGAGCAGGTGCGCGGGCGGTACACCGACCACCACCACGCCCACCATCTGATGGTGGCCCGGCTCGCCGAGCGCGGCGGTGACCGGGGGGCCGACCCGCTGCACGAGGTGTACGACTTCGCCACTTGGGCCGCCGAGCAGGCCCCCGCCGACTCACCGCTCGCCGTCCTCCCGGTCGTCGCGCACGCCGAGCGCTACCGCGTGCTCGCCGCCGCCGGGCACGAGTCCGCCGATCCGAACGCCTGCGGGCACTGGATCGGCCGCCGCGCCCGGCTGGTGATGAAGGCCGCCTTCGACTGGTGGCTGGAGTGGGAGCAGGACGGCCACCCGCGCCGGCTGGTCGACTTGAACTTCCTCGCCCACGCCAAGACCTGCGAGGGCCGCGGCGCCGAGGCCGCCGCACTGTTCCACCGCATCGGCGAGCACGCCACGCCCGCACCGTGGTCGTACCCGGACCGCGATCCGTACTCCGCCTTCCGTGCCGCCCGCGCGAGCGCGCTCGGCACGGCCTGACATCCGCACCCGTCGAGAGAGAAGGTCGGTTCCCCGATGACCCCGGGCAGTTCGAGCACGAGCAGATCCGCGAGCGGTGGCACCATCAGCACCTTCAAGGGGCAGGAGCGGGCGCTGCGCGCCGACCGGCTGGGCACCGGCGGTCTGCTGCTCTCCGTGCTGGCCTCCACCGCCCCGCTGATGGTGGTCGCCGGGGTCATGCCCACGACCTTCGCGGTGATGGGCATCGTCGGGCAGCCGCTGCTCTTCGTGGTGCTGGGCGTGGTGCTCGTCCTCTTCAGCGTCGGGTACGCCGAGATGAGCCGGCACGTGCACAACGCGGGGGCCTTCTACGCGTACATCTCGCGCGGGCTCGGCGGCACCGCGGGCGCGAGCGCCGCCCTGGTCGCGCTGGTCGCCTACAACGCCCTCCAGGTCGGCATCTACGGCATCCTCGGCTTCGAGGTCTCCGGCCTCCTCGCCACCTACGCCGACCTGGAGGTCGCCTGGTGGATCCCGGCCCTGCTGGCCCTGTTCGCGGTCGGCGCGCTGGGCTGGCTGAAGATCGACGTGAACGCGCGCGTGCTGGGCGTGCTGCTGCTGATCGAGGTGGTGCTGGTCGTCGTGTTCGACATCGCCGCCGTCGCCGACCCGGGTGCGCAAGGGCTGTCGCTGCACGCCTTCGACCCGGACACCCTCACGGGCGCCGGGGTGGGAACCGCCCTGTGCTTCTGCATCGCCGCCTTCCTGGGCTTCGAGCAGGCGCCCGTGTACGCGGAGGAGACCAGCCGCCCGCACGTGCTCGTTCCGCGTGTCATGTTCCTGGCGGTCGGTGGGGTCGCCGTCTTCTTCGCGCTCAGCAGCTGGGCGCTGACGGTCGCCACCGGACCGGACAGGATCGTCGGTACCGCTCAGGAGCAGAGCGCGGGGCTCCTGTTCTTCCTCACCGAGTCGCGGCTCGGCGGGACCTTCACCGACGTACTGCACGTGCTGTTCGTGACCGGCATGTTCGCCGCGCTGCTCAGCTTCCACAACGTCGTCGCCCGGTACGCCTTCGCCATGGGGCGCGAGGGGCTGCTGCCCGCCGCCTTCGGGCGGACCAGCGGCTCCAGCGGCGCCCCCGGCACCGGGTCGCTGCTGCAGACCGCGGTCTCGGCCGTCGTGGTCGTCGGCTTCGCCGTCGCCGACGACAAGCCGGACGGCGACCCGACCCAGCCCGTGCTGCACCTGTTCACCTGGGGCGGCAACATCGGGGCGCTCGGCGTGATCGTGCTGATGGCCGCCGCCTCGTTCTCCGTCGTCGCGTTCTTCGTCCGGCGCGGAGCGGCCCGCGCCCAGGGCGCGCGGATCGCGACCTCCGCCGTCGCGGGCGTCGCCCTGCTGGTCATCGCCGGCTACACGGTCAAGGACTTCGACGTCCTCGTCGGCGCGGGCCCCGGCTCCGCGTTGAGCTGGGTACTGCCGGGCGTCATCGGCCTCGCCGCGGCGGCCGGCCTGGTGCAGGGGCTGGTGCTGCGCGCACGGTCACCCGAGCGGCACGCCCGGATCGGCCAGGGCAACGAGGCGTTCCAGCTGGACAAGGCGGCGTCCCCCTGAGCCTCGGGGGGAGGGGGACGCGCGGCGGCCGGCGCGCACGCCGACTCCGCCTCCGGCACCACCGCGCCGCCGAGCCCGCGTCGTTCGACGACGGGTTCGGCGGCGCGGTGGTGCCGGTGCCGGGCCCGCTTGCAGCGGAACGCCCGTACCGCTAGATGACCAGTGAGAGGAGCAGGACCAGGGCGCCGGCGACCACCGAGATGATCGTCTCCATGACGGACCAGGTCTTGACGGTCTGGCCGACGTTCAGGCCGAAGTACTCCTTCACCAGCCAGAAGCCGGCGTCGTTGACATGGCTGAAGAAGAGCGAGCCGGCGCCGATGGCCAGGACCAGCAGGGCCGCGTGGGTCGTCGACATGTCGGCCGCCAGCGGCGCCACCAGACCGGCCGCCGAGACGGTCGCCACGGTCGCCGAACCGGTCGCCAGCCGGATCGCCACCGCGATCAGCCAGGCCAGCAGCAGGGCCGGGATCGACCAGTCCTCGGAGATCTCCAGGATCATCTGGCCGACGCCGGAGTCGATCAGCGTCTGCTTGAAGCCGCCGCCCGCGCCGACGATCAGCAGGATGCCCGCGATGGGCGCGAGGCCCTTCTCGACCAGGCCGGAGAGGCGGTCCTTGCCGAAGCCGGCCGGGCGCAGCAGCGTGAAGATGCCGACGATCACCGCGGCGAGCAGGGCGATCAGCGGGTTGCCGATGACGTCGAAGGCACGCTGCACCACGTTGTCCGGGTCGTCCACGACGATGTCGACGAGCGCCTTGGCCAGCATCAGCACGACCGGCAGCAGGATCGTCGCCAGGGTGGCGCCGAAGCCGGGGCGCTTCTCCAGCTCCTCGGAGGCACGCTGCGGGATCATGCGGTCGGGGGCCGGCACGTCCACCCAGCGGGCCGCGTACTTGGAGAACACCGGACCGGCGATGATCACCGTCGGGATGGCGATCAGGACGCCCAGCGCGAGCGTCACGCCGAGGTTGGCGCCGAGCGCGTCGATCGCGACCAGCGGACCGGGGTGCGGCGGGACCAGGCCGTGCATCACGGACAGACCGGCCAGCGCCGGGATGCCGATGCGCATCAGGGAGTAGTTGCCGCGCTTGGCGACCATCAGGACGACCGGGATCAGCAGCACGATGCCGACCTCGAAGAAGAGCGGCAGACCGATCACGGAGGCGATCAGCACCATCGTCCACGGCATCGACCGGGGGGTCGCCTTGGCCAGGATGGTGTCGACGATCTGGTCCGCGCCGCCGGAGTCGGCGAGCATCTTGCCCAGGATCGCGCCGAGGGCGATCAGGACGCCGACGCCCGCGACGGTGGAGCCGAGTCCGCCGGTGAAGCTGGTGATGACCTTGTCGAGCGGCGCCCCGGCGAAGGCGCCGAGCGCCAGTGACCCGATGGTCAGCGACAGGAAGGCGTGCAGCTTGAACTTGGTGATGAGCAGAACGATGACGGCGATGCCCAGGAGCACGGCGATGCCCAGCTGGGCGTGGCCGGCCGAGGTGATGGGCTCGACGGTGTCCGCTGCCAGCATCTCGACGCTGAGTCTGGTCACGGTGGTTCCCTTGCGGTGATGGGGAGTCGGGGGAGGGACGGGGCCGCGTCCGCCGAGGGCGGCACGACCCCGGGGGAGG
>MUMD01000478.1 GCA_002155895.1 Streptomyces rochei | reverse complement strand
CCCTCCGGCTCCGCCCCCGAGCCGCCCGTGACGGATCTGTCCGACCTCGCCCCCGCCGCCTGGCCGGCCCGCGCGGCCGCCGCCTGGCCCGCGCTGCCGCTGCTCGTCGCGCTCGCCCTGTGGGTCTACGCGACACGGCACACCGACGTGTCCGCCCTGGACGACTTCGGCCTGGTCAGCGCCCTGCACCCCACCTTCTGGGCCGGTCTCGCCGTCCTCACCGCGGGCTTCTGGTTCACGGTCCGCGACCGGCACCGCCCGGGCGCCTGGTCGCTCGCGTACGTCCTGGTCCTGCTGGTGATGGAACGGGCCACCCAGGCCCTCCTCTACCCGACCCCGCTCTACGCGTGGGCGTGGAAGCACGACGCCGTCATCGACCACCTGCTGACCTCCGGCGGCCTCCAGGGCGCGGACCGGCTCGGCGACATGGCGGTCTACGACCAGTGGCCCGGCTTCTTCGCCGCCCAGGCCGCGCTGGTGCGGCTGCTGGGCGTGGACAACGCGGCGATGTACATGGCCTGGTGGCCGCTGGTCTCCAGCGTCCTGCTGCTGCTCCCGCTGCTGCTGATCTACCGGACCTTCACCGAGGACCGGCGGCTGATCTGGACCGCCGTCTGGCTGTTCTGCGTCGGCAACTGGGTCGGCCAGGACTACTTCTCCCCGCAGTCCGTCGCCTTCGCCCTGCACCTGGGCGTCCTCGCGGTCGTGCTGCGCCGCTACGGCCGCTCCGGCGGGCCGCACGGCCGGCAGGGACAGGCGGTGTGGACCGTGCTGCTCAGCGTGCTGGTCACCGCCATCGTCGTCTCCCACCAGCTGACGCCCGGCATGCTCGTCGTCACCCTCGTCGCCCTGGCCCTCACCCGCCGGTACCGGGACTGGGTCCCGGCGGTGACCACCGTGGTGATCTTCCTGGCCTGGTGCCTCACGGCCGCGCTGCCCTTCCTGTCCGCCGCCATGCCCGACATGATCCGCTCCATCGGCGACATCGGCGCCAACGTGGAGACCGGGTACGGGACCACGCCCACCGGCACCGGTGCGGTGGCGACCTCCTGGGCGGCCCGGCTGCTGTCGGGTTCGGTCCTGCTGCTCGCGCTGGCCGGTGTGGTGCGCCAGCGGGTGCTGCGGCACCGCGCGCTGCCCCTGCTGCTGATCGCCGCGGCGCCGCTGCCGATGTTCGCGGCGAGCAGCTACGGCAGCGAGATGATCTTCCGGGTGCTGATGTTCATGCTGCCCGGCGCCGCCTTCTTCGCCGCCGCCGCGCTGCTGCCCAAGGTCCGCACCCTGGCCGCCGACGCCGCGGCGCGGGACACGGCCCCGCCCTCGCCGGCCACGCGGGCCCGGCCGCGCCGCGTCCCGCTGCCCGCCCTGCCCCGGCCGCGGTACGGCGTGTGGGTGCCGTTGCTCGTGCTGCTCGCCGGGACCCTGGCGTTCGTGCCGAGCTATTCCGGCAAGGACCGCGTCAACTACTTCCCGCCCCGTGAGGTCGCCCTGGTCCAGCAGCTCTTCGACCAGGCACCGGACGACTCCCTGGTCGTCGCCGCCAACCGGAACTACCCCCTTGCCTACGAGCAGTACTGGCGGGTCGACCACTACTGGTTCCTCGACGACGACCGCCGCCACGTCGACGAGATCGTGCGCGACCCGGCCACCGTCCTGGCCCGCGACATGGCCGCCGTGGAGCCACCGGCCCGCGCCTACTTCCTGCTCACGCGGGGACAGGCGGCCAACTCGGAGATGAACGGCCAGCTCGACAGGGCCCAGTTGGACCGCATCCGGGAGTCCGTGGCGTCCTCACCCGCGTTCGAGCTGGTCGCGGAGAACGACGGCGGCGTGCTCTACGTCCTGACACCGGCGAGCTGAGGAGGGACGCGAGCCATGACACCGCAGGACCTCGTGATCCGCATGCTGCCCCCGTTCGGCGGCTGGCTGGCGCTGGCCGCGCTCGCCCTGCCCGGCGGTTCGCCGTTGCGCGGCGCGGTCGTCGCCGCCTTCCTGGCCGTCGGCCCGGGCGCGGCCCTGGTCGGCGTCTGCGGCCCGGCGCTGCGGTCCCGTCGCGCGCGGGGCCCCGTCGAGCACCGGGACGACCACTTCGCACGCGACTCCGATCGGCTGGAACGCGTGATGCTGGCCGTCCTGCTGAGCCTGTGCGCCGCGATGCTCGTCGCCACGGTGCTGATCGCCGCGCGGGCCTTCAGCGGCGACCGCGTCCTGCTGACGCTCACCCTGCTCACCACGCTGGCCGCGTTCTGCCCGCGCCTGCGTGCCTCCCCGATGCCCAGCACGGCGCCGGGCGCGGCGCCGAGGACACGGAAGGGTTCCGCTCTGTGAGGTTCGCCCGTCCCGCTCGCCGTACACGCGGGGACTCGACGACGACCGGACAGCACCGCCGGCCCAGGACCCCGGAGGAACGCCGGGCCAGGGGCCGGCGCCGGCTGCTGCTCACCTCCGTCACGGCCACCTGCGCGGTCCTGGTCGCGGTGCTAGCCCTGCGCGACGCCTCCGGCCCGGCCGGCCCGGCCGACGATCCGAAGTGCCGCCCCACCGAACTGCTGGAGCCGCCCTGCGGGGCCTGGTTCGGCGCCTTCGTACCGCACGACAAGACGAACCTCGCCGACAAGGTGCGGGCCTACGAGAAGAACGTCGGCCGCAGACTCGACATCGTGTACACGTACCACGACATGTCCGCGGTCACGGACACCCGCCTGGAGGGGCAGCTGCTCACCGAGCAGGAGCAGCGCGTGGGCGAGGACCGGATGCTGCTGCTGTCCTGGGAGAGCAAGTGGTGGGGCGGCACGAAGGCGCAGCAGCCCACCTGGAGGCGGATAGCCGCCGGGGACCTGGACGACTCCGTGATCGACGTCCAGGCGCGGCGCGTCAAGGAGTACGGGGAGCGCACGGGGAAGAAGGTGTTCCTCTCCTTCGACCTGGAGATGGACACCCGCACCCCCGGCAACGGCTCCCCGGCCGACTACGTCCGGGCCTACCGGCACATCCACGACCGCTTCCGCGAACTGGGCGTCGACAACGTGGTGTGGACCTGGATCATCACCGGCTACCTGGACCACGCCGACCTCTTCGAGCAGATGTACCCGGGCGACGAGTACGTCGACTGGATCGGCTACAACCAGTACAACTACTACCTCTGCCACAAGACGGACTGGCTCAGCTTCGCGCAGACCCAGTACGCCACCCACGACTGGGTCCGGGCCAACATCTCCGACGACAAACCCCTGATGCTGTCGGAGTTCGGCAGCGCCTCCGACCCGGAGCGGCCGGACCGGCAGGCGGAGTGGTACGCGCAGGTGCCCGCGGTGCTCAAGGACCTGGAGGGCGTCAAGGCGGCCCTCCAGTGGAACTACCGCGACCCGGGACCGCACTGCGACCTCGCCGTCGCGGGCGACCGGGCGTGGGCCAGCCTGCGCGAAGTGGCCGCCGACCCGCACCTCAACCAGCCGCTCGGCTGACCCGCACCTCAACCAGCCGCTCGGCCGACCCGCGCCCTCACCCTGCGAACTCGGGCCCCCGGAGCACCGCCCGGCCCCGCCGGTACCAGCGCCAGGCGACCGTCCGGGGGCCGTCGCGGTAAGGGGCGATCCGGGCGCCCCCTCCGTCCAGCCACGCCGTCACATCGGCGAGGGTGTGGCTCTGCCGCACGATGAGCCGCGCGATGCGGTACCGCTCGTCGCGGTCCGAGCTGAGCGCGTGCCGCACCGCGGTCGCCGTCTCGTACCCGGCGCGGGCCGACAGCGACCGCACCTTCGCGCTGTTGTAGCCGTGCGGATAGGCGAGGTGGCGCACCGGGTGCCCGAGGGCGTCCTCCAGCACCGCCTTGGACTCGCGCAGTTCGTACGTCAGCTCCCTGGCGGACAGGGTGTCGAGCTGGGCGTGGGTGACGGTGTGGCTGCCGATCTCCATGCCGGAACGTTCCAGCTCCGCCGCCTCGCCCAGCGTCATCATCGGCGCGGGCGGCAACAGGCTCCGGCCGCCCGGGGCGATGGCCCCGGTGGTGAGGTAGGCGGTGGCGGGCAGCGCCCGCTCGGCCAGTGCCTCGGCCGTGGGACCGGGCAGGTCGGCGAAGCCGTCGTCGAAGGTGAGCAGCACCGGCCTGGGCGGCAGCGGTGCCCGCCCGGCGAGGTGGTCGGCGAGCACACTGATCGTGACGGGGGTGCGCCCGCTGTCGACGATCGCGTCGAGATGCGCGGCGAACTCCTTGGGGGAGACGGTGAACTCGGCGATCCACGCGGGCGGGTCGTCCGTCACCGCGTGGTAGAGGAAGACGGGTATGTGCCCGTCCGCCCCGTCGGACGTGTGCGCGGCGCCCTCGTTCATCTCGCCTCCAACCCGACCGTGCGCAGCGCCCGGCGGGCGCGCAGATAGCCGACCGGGCCGTACAGCATGCCCCGGCGTTGCAGCCGGGACAGCCGGCGTGGCCAGGGATGCGTACGGGAGTCGTGCCCGCCCGGCACCCGGGCGAGGAAGGCCGGCAGCAGCGCGGGCCGGTTCACCAGGATCGCCGTGAGGTAGGCGGTGAGGCCGGCGCCGTAGCCGTACGCCTGGGTCTCCAGGTCGCGCCAGGTCTCCCGGTGGTGGTGCCACACCAGAGCGCTCGGCGTGTAGCGCAGCCGCCGGCCCTCGGCGAGGACGCGGACGAACCCGTAGAGGTCGTCGCCGCCCCGCGCCCGCGTGCCCGCGCCGGTCGCCGGGTCGAAGCCGCCCACCGCGCG
>MUMD01000477.1 GCA_002155895.1 Streptomyces rochei | reverse complement strand
CGGCCTCGTGGGCGGCGAGGTCGTCCAGGTGGGCGAGGACCGTCTCGGCGGCGGCCCGGCGGCGGGCGAGCGCGTCGGCGTCCAGGGGCAGGGGCCAGACGTGGTTGGTGGTCGTCCGGTGCAGGGCCGGATTCTCCTCGCCCTCCGCCGGTTCGTCCGCCCACGCCTCGATCTCACCGTGTCCGGCGGCGCAGTGTTCGTACAGGGCCGTCAGGAAGTCGGACGGACCGCGCGGCTTCTTCTGGCTGGGTCCCCACCAGTGGCCGGAGCCCAGCAGCAGGGAGCGGGGGCGGGTGAAGGTGACGTATCCCAGGCGCAGCTCCTCGGTGCGCTGGTGCTCCTTCATGGCCTCGTGGAAGGACTTCAGCCCCCGCGAGTCCCAGGAGTCGACGTCGGGCAGCGTGTCGGCGTCGCCGCGCAGGGCGTGCGGCAGCACCTTGCCCTGGGCGGTCCACTTCTCCCGGCCCCGGTCGCTGGGGAAGGCGCCGGTGACCAGGCCGGGGACGGCGACGACGTCCCACTCCAGCCCCTTGGACTTGTGCGCGGTGAGCACCTTGACGGTGTTCTCGCCGCCCGGCAGGGCGTTGTCGAGGCCCTTCTCGTACTGGGCGGCGGTGCGCAGGAAGCCCAGGAAGGCGAGCAGGCCGGCCTCGCCGTCGCTCGCGGCGAAGGACGCGGCGACGTCCAGGAAGTTGGACAGGGTCTCGCGGCGGCGGGCGGCCAGGGCGTGCGGGGACGCCGACAGCTCGACCTCCAGGCCGGTGACGGCGAGGACGCGGTGGAGTACGTCCATGAGCGGGTCGGCGAGGGCACGGCGCAGCTCGCGCAGCTCGGTGGCCAGCCGCGCGAACCGCACGCGCGCGTCGGACGAGAAGGGCAGCCCGTCGTCGTCCCCGGTGCCGTCCAGCGGCGTCTCCAGGAAGGTGTCGAGGGCGTCCGCGAGCGATATCACCTCGGCCGGGTCGACGCCCTCGACGGCCGCGGCGAGCCGCCGGTCGGGGTCGTCGTCGCCGTCCACGCGTCCGTGGCTCACCAGGAGCCGGGCGCGGCGGCCCAGGAGGGCGAGGTCGCGCGGGCCGATGCGCCAGCGCGGGCCGGTGAGCAGGCGGACCAGGGAGGCGTTGGCGCCGGGGTCCTGGAGCACTTCGCAGACCGCGATCAGGTCGGCCACCTCGGGCAGGTGCAGCAGTCCGGACAGGCCGACGACCTCGACGGGCACGTCGCGCGCGACCAGGGCGCCCTGGATCTCGGCGAAGTCGGTCGCCGTACGGCACAGGACGGCGATCTCGCCGGGCGCCTTGCCGGTGCGCACGAGGTGGGCGATGGAGTCGGCGATCCAGTCGATCTCCTCCGCGTGGGTGGGCAGCAGGGCGCAGCGGACCGTGCCGTCGCGCTCGGCTCCGGGGGCCGGACGCAGGGCTTCCACTCCGGCGTGCATGGCGCGCAGGGGCTCGGCGAGGCCGTTGGCGAGGTCGAGGAGGCGTCCGCCGCTGCGGCGGTTCTCGCTGAGCGCCTGGCGGGCGGCGGGGCGGCCGTCGGCGTGCGCGAAGTGGTCGGGGAAGTCGTCGAGGTTGGCGACGGAGGCGCCGCGCCAGCCGTAGATCGCCTGGCAGGGGTCGCCCACGGCGGTCACGGGGTGGCCGGTGCCGCCGCCGAAGAGACCGGCCAGCAGGACGCGCTGGGCCACCGAGGTGTCCTGGTACTCGTCGAGGAGCACCACCCGGAACTCGTCGCGCAGGGCCCTGCCCACCTCCGGGAGCCCGGCGAGCCGCGCGGACAGCGCGATCTGGTCGCCGAAGTCGAGCAGGTCCCGTTCGCGCTTCGCGGCGCGGTAGCGGATGACCAGGTCGGCCAGTTCGCGGCGCGCGGCGGCGGCTTCGGGGACCTTGCGCAGATCGGCGTTGCCGAGCTTGACGCGCTGGAGGGAGTCGAGGAGGCCGGCGTCCCAGGTGCGCAGCTCCTCGGGGGTGACGAGGTGCTCGGCGAGTTCCGCGTCGAGGGTGAGGAGGTCGCCCACCAGGTCGGGGAAGGAGCGGGTGAGCGCCGGGTAGGGGCCGGGGGCCTCGCGCAGGACGCGCGCGGCGAGCTGGTAGCGGGTGGCGTCGGCGAGCAGCCGGGAGCTGGGCTCCAGTCCGAGGCGCAGTCCGTGGTCGGTCAGGAGCCGGCCCGCGAAGGCGTGGTACGTCGAGATCACCGGCTCGCCCGGCGGCTCGTCCGGGTCGATCACGTCCGGGTCGGTGACGCCGGCCTTGACCAGCGCGGTGCGGACGCGCTCCGCGAGTTCACCGGCGGCCTTGTTGGTGAAGGTGAGGCCGAGGACCTGCTCGGGGGCGACCTGGCCGGTGCCGACCAGCCAGACCACGCGCGCGGCCATCACCGTCGTCTTGCCCGAACCGGCTCCGGCCACGATCACCTGCGGGGCGGGCGGCGCGATGATGCAGGCCGTCTGCTCCGGGGTGAAGGGGATGCCGAGGAGCTCCTTGAGCTGCTCGGGATCGGTGAGATGGGCGGGCACGTCGAAGAGGCTAGCCGCGGGCACTGACAGCGCGTGCGTGATCCCCGGCCGGGCACCGTTCAAGCGCAGGTCAGCGCGGTCGGTGCGACTCGTCACACCGGCCCGCTCACTCCACCACGTGCCGCCCCTCGGGCCGTGCGCTGCACGACGCGCGGAAGGCGCAGTGGGTGCAGTGCTGACCCGTGGTCGGGGTGAACCGTTCGTCGAGGACCTTGCCCGCGGCCGTGGCCAGCAGGTCCCCGACCCACTCGCCCTCCGGGCCCTCCAGGGACTGCTGCGCCTGCACCTTGGGCAGGGTCTCGCCGCCGTCCCGCTTGGGCGCGCCCTGACGCAGCTGGACGAGTTCGGCGCCTCCCGACTCGGGGCGGGCGCCGCCGAACGCCTCGTCGACGGCGCCCTCGCGGACGGCCAGCTGGTAGACGGCGAGCTGGGGGTGGTGGGCGACCTCGGCCGAGGTCGGCGCCTGTTTGCCGGTCTTGAAGTCGACGACGTAGGCGCGGCCCTCGCCGTCGGCCTCCACGCGGTCCATCTGGCCGCGGATGCGCACCTCGTACTCGCCCGCCTCCAGCGTCACGTCGAAGTCGTGCTCGCTGGCCACCGGCGTGCGTCCGGCCCGATCCATGACGTGCCACTTCAGGAAGCGCTCGAGCGCCGCGCGCGCGTTGGCCTTCTCCTGCGCCGACTTCCACGGCGCGTCGAAGGCGAGCGCGTTCCACACGGAGTCCAGGCGCTCCATCAGGACGGCGAGGTCGGCCGGGGTGTGCCCGGAGGCCACCTCGTCGGCGAGGACGTGCACCACGTTGCCGAAGCCCTGGGCGGCGGTCGCGGGGGCGTCGGCCTTCACCTCACGTCCCAGGAACCACTGGAGGGCGCAGGTGTTGGCCAGCTGGTCGAGGGCGCTGCCGGAGAGCGTGACCGGCTGGTCGCGGTCGCGCAGCGGCACCTTGCTCTCCGTCGGGTCCCACATGCCCCACCAGCGGTAGGGGTGGGCGGAGGGCACCAGAGGGCGGCCGTCCTCGTCGGCGAGCGCGGCGAGGCGGGCCAGGCGGCGGGCCGCGGCTTCCCTCAGGGGTTCGGAGACGCGCGGGTCGACCGTGGTGGCGCGCAGTTCGGCGACGAGCGCCGCGACGGCGAGGGGACGGCGGGGGCGGCCCGTGACGTCGACGGGCTCGACGCCGAGTTCGGTCAGGAAGCGGGAGGGCTGGTCGCCGTCGTCGGCGGGCGCCTTCACCGCGGTCACGACGAGCCGTTCACGCGCGCGCGTGGCGGCGACGTAGAACAGGCGGCGTTCCTCGGCGAGCAGGGCGCCGGGCGTGAGCGGTTCGGCGAGTCCGTCGCGGCCGATGCGGTCGGCCTCCAGCAGGGAGCCCCGGCGGCGCAGGTCCGGCCACAGCCCCTCCTGGACGCCCGCGACCACGACCAGCCGCCACTCCAGGCCCTTGGCGCGGTGTGCGGTCATCAGGCGCACGGCGTCGGGTCGTACGGCCCGACGGGTGAGGGTGTCGGCGGCGATGTCCTCGGCGTCGATCTCCTCCAGGAAGTTGAGCGCGCCCCGGCCGCCGGTGCGTTCCTCCGCGCGGGCGGCCGTCGCGAAGAGCGCGCACACGGCGTCGAGGTCGCGGTCGGCGTTGCGTCCGGCGGCGCCGCCGCGCCGGGCGGAGCGTTCCAGACGGGTCGGCCACGGTGTGCCGTCCCACAGGTCCCACAGCGCCTCCTCGGCGCTGCCGCCGCCCGCCAGGCGCTCACGGGCCTTGCGGAGCAGGGCGCCGAGGCGCTGGGCGCCCCGCGCGTACGACGGGTCGTGCACCGCCAGCCGTTCGGGCTCGGCCAGCGCCCGCGCGAGCAGTTCGTCCGAGGGCGGCGGCAGCGGGTTGCCGGCCGCCCGCTCCTCCTCCCGCAGGGCGCGGCCGAGGCGGCGCAGATCGGCCGCGTCCATGCCGGCGAGGGGGGAGGTGAGAAGGGTGAGTGCGGTCTCGGTGGGGAGCCAGCACGGGTCCCCACCGAGACCGCACTCACCCTTCTCACC
>MUMD01000476.1:322-11973 GCA_002155895.1 Streptomyces rochei | reverse complement strand
ACGACCGACCGGACGGGGGCGGCTCGGAGGGACGGGGTCTCCCTGGTCAGGGGGGACGTCCCGGGTCCCGCGCCCCCGTCCGGTCGGTCGTCTCGTCCGGGGTGGTCGTCACGGAAGTCGTCGCCGCGGGGCGGCCTTGACGGCCGGCCGCGGCAGGGCGCCGACGGGAACACGCTCAGGTCACATGCGTCCCTCGCCGAACTTGCGCCTCACAATGGACTAGACCAAGCGAGGCTGTCAACACCGTTCCGTCGGGGTCGAGTTGAGGGGCGACCGCCGGAAGGTCCCCCCTTGACACGTCCGGTTAGCCTGGGCGCGCACCGGCTTGGTCCATACCAAGAATCCGAACCGAAAGGCGCGGTCGATGGCCTCCAGCAAGCACAGCGGCGAGTTGCGTCGACTGGCGCTCTCCGTACTCCAGCCGGGATTCGTGGGCACCGAGCCGCCGGACTGGCTCCTGCGCGACATCGCCGACGGACTGGCCTCCGTGGTGCTCTTCTCCCGCAACATCGTCTCCGTCGAGCAGGTCGCCCGGCTCACCGCCCGACTGCGCGCGGAGAAACCGGAGTTGATCGTGGCGATCGACGAGGAGGCGGGCGACGTCACCCGGATCGAGTCCGCCACCGGGTCGTCGCGGCCGGGCAACTTCGCGCTGGGCACCGTCGACGACACCGAGCTGACCGGGGCCGTCGCCGCCGATCTGGGGCGGCAGTTGCACGCCGCCGGGGTGAGTCTCGACTACGCGCCGAGCGCGGACGTCAACTCCAACCCCGACAACCCGATCATCGGCGTGCGCTCCTTCGGCGCCGACCCCGCCCTGGTGGCCCGGCACACGGCCGCGTGGATCCGCGGGCTCCAGTCCTCCGGCGTCGCCGCCTGCGCCAAGCACTTCCCCGGCCACGGCGACGTCGCCGTCGACTCCCACCACGACCTGCCCGCCTACCCGGCCGGGCGGGAGGAGATCGCCGCCCAGGCGCTGCCCCCGTTCCGGGCCGCCGTCGAGGCCGGCGTACGCGCGGTCATGAGCGGCCATCTGCTGGTACCCGCCTACGACCCCGATCTGCCGGCCACGCTCAGCCGGCGCGTCCTGGGCGACCTGCTCCGCGGCGAACTGGGCTTCGACGGCCTCGTCGTCAGCGACGCCATCGAGATGGGCGCGGTCACGGCCCGCCACGGGATCGACGGGGCCACGGTGAAGGCCGTCGCCGCCGGGGTGGACGCCGTCTGCGTGGGGGGCGAGAGCGCCGAGGAGGCCACCGTCGCCCTGCTGGTCGAGGCGCTGGTCGCGGCGGTCGCCGCCGGGGAGCTGCCGGAGGAACGGCTGGCCGACGCGGCGGACCGGGTACGGGAGTTCGCCCGCTGGTCGGCGCGGCTGCGGGCGGACGGCGGCACCCGGAGCGCCGGGGGCGCGGCCGGGGACGGCATCGGACACATCGCCGCGCGCCGGGCCGTGCGAGTGACCGGGGCCGCGCGGGACGCCCTGCCGCTGACTGCCGCACCGCACGTGGTGGAGCTGACCCCGGTGACCAACATGGCCGTCGGCGACGAGACGCCGTGGGGCGTGGCCGGTCCGCTGCGCGAGCGACTTCCGGACACGACCTCGGTGCGCGTGGGCGGCCGGGACCTGGAGCGGGGGACGGTCGCGCTGGAGCGCTGCGCCCTGGAACCGGCCGCGGGACGCCCGCTGGTGATCGTCGCCCGCGACGCGGCGCGGCACGCCTGGATGGGCCGCGCGGTCACCGGCCTGACCGCCGCGAGGCCGGACGCGATCGTGGTGGAGATGGGCCTGCCGGGCACGGCCGGCGCCGCGGTGGCACAGATCTTCACCCACGGCGCCAGTGCCGCTTCGGGGGTGGCCGCGGCGGAGGTCCTGACGGGATCGGCCGACCGCTGATTTCGGCCAACGGCCCGGCGCGGCCCGCGGGTGCGGCTCGAGTGACGGTTGATGCGGGCCGCTCCGCCACTTAGAGTGCAATGGTCCAGACCAAGGGTGACCCTGGCGGCCGCATCCGCGCGGAACCGCCGGTTTCGCCATGCACGGGGGACGGGGGAAACGACGTGGGACGGGACACGTGTGTCCGCACCACCGAACGACTGATCATCCTGGATTTCGACGGGGTGGTGCTCGACACGGAACGCACGAGCATCACCGTCTGGCAGGAGTTGCTGCGTGAGTGCTCCCTGGAGCCGCTCGGCGGCCCCAGGGTGCGTCCCGACCGCACGCTCGACCGGGAAGCCCTGCGGCGCCACCTGACCGAGGCGGTCGGCCGGCGCCGGACCCGGGCCCTGTGGTCCGAGTTCGAACGGCGCAACCGCGCCCGGGCCGACCTCCTCGACACCGGAGCCGGAGTCCGCCCCTTCCTGGCCCACTGCCGGGACCGGGGGCACCGGCTCGCCATCGCCTCCGGCAACGAACGGGACTGGGTGGAGGGCCACCTGTCCCGCCTGGGCATCCGGTCTGCCTTCGCGTCCGTGCACTGCGCCGGACCCGGGGTGCGCACCAAGCCCGCCCCCGACACCTACCTGGGGGCACTGCGGGCCTGGGCGCCCCGGCGGACGCGCGGGTCACTCGCGGTCGAGGACTCCTACGCGGGGCTGGCCGCCGCCCGCGCCGCCGGGCTGCCCGCCGTCTGGCTCACCGACGCCCCCCGCTCCGCGCCGTCGCCGGGGCCCGTGGCACGACGGGTGCGCGCGCTGGACGAACTCATCGGCTGCCTCTGAGCAGCCGGCGCGCACCGACGGGACGGCACCGGCACGGCCCGGACCGTACCGGCCCCCGTCACGACACCGCCCCCACCCCGAGAACACCGCCACCCCGACACCACCGAACCGCACAACCGTCCCACGGCAGGGGACCGCGACCGGGCCGCTTTGCGCCCGGTGCCGCCGTCACCGCCGTCGACCGCGCTCCCACCCCACCTGGAGACTGCGATGAACGTGCTGCTCGCCCCACCCATGCGTGAACTGGACCTGGACGTGGCCGGGTCCGACCCCCTCGACGCCGCCCGCGACGCGCCGCGGCTGCCCGCCCTCAACCGGGCCGGTGACACCACCGGCCTCGACCGCCTCGCCCGTTCCTGGACCGACCGGGTCCCCTCCCGCGTCCACGACGCCGTCACCGCCGGCGCGGCCCTGCGCGACCTCGGTTTCGTCCTCGCCTCCCTGGAACGCCACGGCGTCGACTACCGCAGCGTGCCCGGCGCGGAGGAGACCCTGCTGAGACTGGGCGCCCTCACCGACGAGGTGCCCCGCGACAGCGTCTACACCTACGCGCTGCGCAACCCCGAGAACGCCGTGCGGTCCTTCACCGAACTGCCCGAGGAGGCGCTGTTCATCCGGGAGGTGCGCACCGCGGGCACGGCCCTGCGCCCTGCGGTCGACGCCCTGCTGGAAGCGCTGGCCGTGCCCGTGGACGATCCCGCGCTGGCGGAGCTGCTGGACGAGGCGACCCGGGGCTTCTCCGTCTTCGCGCAGTCGCTGCTCTCCGTGAAGCGGAACATCACCCCGGAGACCTTCTCGGGCGAACTGCGCCCCTACTTCCCGCCGATGACCGTCGGCGGGCAGGTGCTCTACGCCCCCGGCGGCGCCCAGATGACGCCCCTGCTCGTGGACATCGTCCTGATCCGGCCGGAGCCCGGCGACCCCCAGGAGGAGTGGTACGAGCAGTACCTGCGCGAGAACGTGCCCTACCTGCCGGCCGCCTATCGCGCGGCGGGCGAGCGGGCCCGCCGCCACCGGCCGCTGCTGCCCCGGCTGGTGGACGAGGCCGTCCGGCACTCCCCCGGGCACGGCACGGTCGCCCGCACGCTCACCGGACTGCGGGCGCTCATGCGGGAACTGCTCCGCTTCCGGCTGCCGCACCTGCGACTCGCCAAGGCCAACATGAACATCCGCCCCGACGGCTCCCTCGGCAGCGGCGGCTACACCACCGACTCCCTCGACCACCTGGCGGAACTGACCCTGGCGCGGGGCCGCCTCCTGTCCGGCGCCCCCACCGGCGACACCACTCGGAGGTGACCCCCGTGACCGGCACACCCACGGCTCCCCTGTTCGAACCCTTCGCCCCCGGCACCGTCCACCACCCGCTCGCCGCTCCCCTCCGCCCGGTGCGGGCCGTCGCGGACGAGGTGCGCGTGCGCTACCCCACCCGCCTCAACGCCATGGCCCTGCAGCCCGGTGCCATCGCGGGCGACCACCACCTCATCTACGACGCCGGCGAGGTCGTCCTCTCCGTCGCGCGCTACCACCACGTACGCGTGCGCCGTCGGGAACCCGGCGCCGGACTGCTGCTGGACCCCGGCGTCCGCCGGCCCGAACTGGTGGAGCACGCGGCCCGGATCATGTGCGCGGCGCTCGGCGCCGACCCCGACCTGGAGATCGGCGTCGACAGCGACCGGCTGCCCGTGCACGCCGGGTTCGGGTCCAGCAGCAGCCTCATCGCGGCCGTCGCCGCCGCCGTCAACCACCTCCACGGCTGCCCGGTGGACCGCGCCGACCTGCTGCCCTACCTCACCGGCAACCACGGCGAGGAGCACGGCGGCCGGCCCGGTCTGCTCACCCCCGTGCAGTGCATCGGCGGTTCGGCGGCCTCCGGCCTCTACCCGGGCGGGCTGCAGGTCGTCGCCGGACGCAGCACCGTCGTCCTGGCCGTACCGGTGCCCGAGCGGCTGACCCTGGTCATCGGTGTGCCCACGAGCCTGGAGGAACGTCCCACCGACGAGCTGATGGCCGCCGAGGTCGCCCACTTCGACCGGTTCCGGGCGACCGGCGAACGCTGGGCCCCCACCATCGCCTTCCGGATGCTGCACGAGGCCATGCCCGCCGCGCTGCGCGGGGACCTGGCACCGCTCGGCTCCCTGGTCTTCGACTACCGCTTCCGGATGGGCAGCATCGAGAACTGCTCCTTCTCCCACCCGGGCCTGACCGAACTGGCCGGCGAGGTGGAGTCCCTGTGGCACGAGAAGGCGGCGACCGTCCTCGCCCTCTCCTCCGTCGGGCCCGCCTTCTTCGCCCTGACCGACGACCCGGACCGCTGCGCCGGCCGCTTCGCCGAACTGGACATGGACGTCATCCACGCCCGGCCGCACAACGGCACCTACGAAGAGACGGGGACGCCCCGATGACCGACGCGACCACGGCCACCGGCCGCGCCGCCGCCTACTGGAACTCCCCCGAGACGGTCGCGGAGTTCCGCTCCCTGGACGTCCAGCCCTACCTCACCGACCTGCTCGCCCGCACCCCGGTCGACGGTCCCGCCCTCGACCTCGGCTGCGGTGGCGGCCGCAACACCCTGGCGCTGCTGGAGCGCGGCTTCGACGTCCTCGCCGTGGACCTGCACCAGGGCATGGTCGACGCCACCCGCGCCCGCACCGCCGCCTATCCGCCCGCCCGGATCACCGTCCGGCAGGGCGCCGCCGACGCGGTCCCGGCCGAGGACGGCGCGTTCGCGCTGGCGGTCTGCTACGGCGTCCTGCACAACGCCGTCGACCGGACCCGGTGGGAGGCGTCGGTCGGGGAGATCGCCCGGGTGCTGCGCCCGGGCGGGCTGCTGGCCCTCAACACCTTCACCTCGCAGACCCTGGACCCGCGCCTGCGTCCGGGGGACGGCGACGGCCAGTACCTGCTGCCCGACGACGTGCCCATGACCCTGCTGCCCGTCCCCCACATCCTCGACGCGTTCGCCGCGAGGGGGCTGCGCGCCGAGGGGGCCGCGCACACCTACGTCCGGGACCTGGACGTGGGCCCGCGGGCCGTCCTGCGGTGCGTGCTGCGCCGGGAGGGGGGCTGACGTGCCGGATCTGGAGGACGGTTCGACCGAGACCGACGCCTTTCCCGAGACACCCCTGTCCGGCGACGAGTTGAGCGCGGTGCTGGAGGCGCGGCTCGCCGAGGTGCCGGGCTGGCACTCGCCCGACGACCCGGTGCGGCTGGGCTTCGCCATGACCGCGCCGCACCGCCTGGCCCTGGACGCCTTCGGGCGCTTCGCCGAGCGCAACCCCAACAACGTCGGCGTCCACACCCGGTTCGGCGACGGCGTCCGCGGCACCCGCCGGCTGGAACGCGAGGCCGTCCTGGCCCTCGCCGGCCTGCTGCACGCCGACGCCGCCGACGGCTACCTCACCGGCGGCGCCAACGAGGGCACCCTCGCCGCCCTGCGCATCGGCCGCAACGCCCTGCGCGCGGCGGGCGCCGGGCGGGTGGTGGTCCTCGCCTCCGCGCTCACCCACCACTCCGTCGCCAAGGCCGCCGAGATCCTCGACCTGGAGCTGCGTCTGTGCCCCGCCGGCCCTTCCTGGCTGCTGGAGGCCGCGACGGTGGAGGCCGAGCTGGACGCCCTCGCGGCGCGCACCGAGCCGGGGACCCGTACCGGTGTCGTCGTCGTCTCGACCGCCGGGTACTACAACACCGGCCTGGTCGACCCGGTGGACGCCATCGCCGACGTGCTGGCCCGGCGGGCGGCCGACGGCGGCCCCCTCGGCGTCTTCCACCACGTGGACGCCGCGCACGGCGGCATGATCCTCCCGTTCACCGCGCCGGAGGTGCCCTTCGACTTCCGCAACGCCTACGTCCACTCCGTCGTGCTCGACCCGCACAAGTCGGGGCTGATGCCCTACAGCTGCGGGGTCTTCCTGTGCCGCAAGGGCCTGCTGGGCCACGGTGCCGTACCCGCCCCGATGTCCGGCTTCGTCGACGAGACGATCACCGGTTCGCGCTCCGGCGCGATGGCGGCGGCCCTGTGGTCGCTCGTCTTCGGCCTGGCGGCGGACGGCTACCGGAAGGCGTTCCGGGACTGCCTGGACGTACGCGACCGGCTGGCCGAGGCGGTGCGGGCCGCCGACCCGGAGGCGGTGGTGCTGCCCTCGCCCGGCAACACGGTGGTGGTCGCCGGCTTCTCCCACGAGGGCGGCCGGCTGCCCGGGGAACTGGCCGAACGGTACCGGTTGGTGGGCAACAACCTGCCGTGGCGGGCACCGGACGGCCGGGTGCGGGACCGGCTGTTCCACCACCTCTACGCGATGCCCCATCTGACCCGCGCGCACGTCGACGGCTTCGCGTCCGCGCTCACCGCCGCGCTCTCCGCCGCACCGGCCGGCGGCGGAGGTTTGGCCGTACCGGCCCGCTCCCGGGCATCGGAACGGGACAGCGCCGCCTCGGACGCCGCCTCGGACGGCGCCTCGGACGCCGGCTCGGACGCCGGCTCCGCGCTGCGCGACGTCCGGCGCAGCAGCGTCTGCCTGCGGCATCTGGTGGTCCACCCGCCGGGCATGCGCGACCCGGACGACCACCCGCACGCCTACTCCTTCCACACCTTCCAGGACCGCGCCCGGCTCGGCGAGGAGCTGACCGTCCGCCCGTGGACCGGCGACGGCGACGGCGCGGGCCGGTTCGTCTACGCGCCGGACCTGGACGCCCCGTTCGCCAACGAGCTGTTCGGCGTGACGGACCCCGAGCGGTACGCGCTGGAGGTCCTCGACCGCAACCAGCAGAAGCTCTCCCTGGTGGGCGCGGCCCACTTCGCCGTGTTCGGGCCCGAGCCGCGCACCCCGCGGCGGCCCGTGGTCCTCGCCAACTTCCACGCCGACGGCGCCTTCCGCTCCGTCGAGTACAAGTACGGCGACCGCCGCCACAACGACGAGGTGCAGGTCTTCGGCGACCGGATCGTGGTGAAGGCCGGCAAGGACGCGCGCGGCGTGCGCCGCGAGGGGGACGACTGGTCCTTCTCCCTGGACACGTCGCTGGAGCTGAGGGTCGCGCTGACGGACGACGGGGCCGCGCCGCGGATCACCCGGGTGGCCCGCCACGCCGATCCCGCGCTGCCCCGCCGCCGGCACCTGCTGCGGGGCCAGTACCGCCGGTTCCCCAACCGCTTCTTCGACACGGTCGTCGAGATGACGGTGGGCCGGGAGCACACGGGCACGGCCCGGTTCGACGAGCCGCTGCTCGCCCGGTCGGCCGCGCTGGACCTGGCCCGCGTGGTCCCGTCCGTCGCGGACGGCGTCCTGCGCGTGGAACTGGCGGCGGTCGACGGGCCGGGCACGGTCGTCCTCGCCGTCCCGCTCGGCCTGGGCGTCCGGCTGACGGAACTGCTGCCCGGCATCCCGGTGGGCGAACCGGAGGCGCTCTCCCCGGCCGAGGTGGTGCGGTGGGCGGCCCGTCTGTACCCGCCGGTCGGCGCGCTGCGGGAGGCGGCGACGGACCGCGCCGGACTCCGGCGGTTCACGGCACCGGGGCTCTCGGTGCCCGGGATCACGGCCGACCGGAGGGAGCCGTGCTGACGACGGCCGCCCTGTGCGTGCTGTGGGGCGTCCTGCTGTGGGGCGTCCTGCTGAGCCTGCGTGCGGCCGCCGCCGCCCGTGTGCTGGACCGGCGACGGCGCCGTGTCCCGGCCCCGGCGACGGCGCCCCACGTCGTGCTGCTGGTGCCCGCCCTGCGCGAGCAGGAACTGCTCGGCGAGGTGGTGCGGGCGGCGGCGGGCCTGTCGTACCCGCCCGGTCTGCTGCACGTGGTGGTCGTCACCACGGAACGGGAGGAGCGCGAGCGGCGGGCGGTGGTGGAACGCCTGCCCGCCCTCGCGGCGGAACTCGTCACGGCCGGACCGCGCGAGGCGGCGGCCCGGCTCACCGGCGTCGTGCCGTCCGGCCGAGCAGCCGAGACCGCGCGCCTGACCCGGGCCTCCGCCGACCCGGCGGGCACCCTGCGCGCCGCACTCGACGCGGTGCCCACCACCCGCGAGGTCGCCGCGAAGCTGCTGCCCGGGATCGCGGCCGAGCACCCCGGGGTCGGCGTGCACCACCTGCACTACCGGGACGAGGGCGCCAAGAGCAGCCAGCTCGTGCACGCGGTGGAACGGCTGCCCGGGCTGCTGCCGCCGGAGGCGACCCCCGCCTTCACCTACGTCGGCCTGTACGACGCAGACTCGCAGCCCGACCTCGACACGCTGACCCATCTGGCCGCCGCCGTCTCCCGCGAGGGCGCGCCCGCTCCCGATCTGGTCCAGCAGCTCCCGCTCCAGCTGCGCCGCCCGCACGCGGCCCGCCGCGGCCCCGGCGACCTCGTGCTGCGGGCCCACGCCCTGGCCGACCTGCGCCGCCGGGCGGGCGTCGAGGCGTACCGCATCATGGCCCGGCGCCGCGTCCGGGCCGCGCGGCTGCCCGCGGGTGTCCGGGCCGTGGCCGAGCCGGTGGTGTACGGGGTCGGCGCCGGGCTGTTCGTCCGGCACGACACCCTGGTCTCCATCGGCATGTACGAGGAGCCCGTCGACGACCTGCTCGTCGGCTACAAACTCTCCTCCGCGGGCGCGGTGATGGAGGTGCTGCCCGTGTTCAACCTCGTCGACCGGTACTCCGGCGCCACCGCGCTCGGCAAGGCGTACGCCCTGGTGGCGCACGGCTCCCTCGCGGGGTGCCGGCGGCTGCTGACCGATCCGGTCCTGCGCGCCTTCGGTCCGCGCAACACCGTGGCCCTGGTCAAGGAGGGGCTGGACACCCTGTGGTGGTTCGCCGGGCCCGCGGTGGTGACGGCGGCGGCGGGCGTCCTCCTCGCGCTCGGCGCCCACGGGCCGCTGCTGGTCTGGGCCGCGGCGGCGTGCGCGTACACGGTGCTGCACGCCCGGTGGTGCGTGCGGCGGGCCCGGCGCTGGCTGGCCGCCCACCGGGGGGCCGACGCCCGGGCGGAACCGCCCGGCGGCCCGCCGGCCCCGCTGCTGTACCCGGCCTTCCTGCTCCAGCCGCTGCTGCACTGGGCGGGGCCGGTCCGGCACCTGGCCCGGGTACTGCGCGGGCGGCCCGCGGTGTCCGGCAAGACGGAACGGTGACCGCCGAGCGGTGCGGGACGCGCCCGCCGTACCCTCCGCACCACCGTCCCGACCGAGCGCGACCGCCCGCCCGTCCGCACCTCTCCCCGTCCCGCCCGTCGTCCCCGACATCCGCGAGACCCGGCACCGCCGGCCCCCGCACCGCGAGCCCCGACACCCGCGAGAAAGACCCGAGATGACAACG
Organism: Streptomyces rochei; assembly: GCA_002155895.1. Classification (GTDB taxonomy): domain Bacteria; phylum Actinomycetota; class Actinomycetes; order Streptomycetales; family Streptomycetaceae; genus Streptomyces; species Streptomyces rochei. The sequence goes on along the minus strand of MUMD01000476.1, from coordinate 1,975 downwards.
AACCCTTCCGACGTCCGCCTGTCCACCGTCGTCATGGCCCACCCGCGGCGGCAGGCCGCGGCCCGGGCGCTGGCCGAGGCGCATCCCGCGCTCGCCGCCCGGATCGTCACCGACCCGGAGCCGCAGGGCCCGCCCTCGGCGCTGCGCACCGCGCGCCGGGCCTGGCAGTCGGTCTCCGCGGGCGCCACGCACCACCTCGTGCTCCAGGACGACGCCCTGCTCTCCCCCGGCTTCGCCGAGACCGTCGCCGCACTCGCCGCCGCCCGGCCGCGGGACTCCGTCAGTCTCTTCACGGAGTGGGGCTCGCGCACCGCCAACGCGGTGCGCGCCGCGGCGCTGCTCGGGCACGCCTGGGCCCCCGTGGTGGACGACTACCTGCCGTCCGTGGCCCTGGTGCTGCCCGCCGAACTCGCTCTCGGCTTCGAGGAGTACGCCGCCGCCAAGGCCGCCCCGGACGCGACCGACGACGTGACCCTGCTCGACTACCTGCACTCCGTGGACAAGGTGGTCCCGGTCGCCGGCCCGGTCGACCACGCCAATCCGCCGAGCCTGGTGGGCAACGACGTCATGGGCCCGCGCAGCGCCGCCTGCCTCGCCCCCGACGGCGATCCCGGCGGTTCCCTGCTGCCCGCGATGCGCGCCGTGCCGTACTTCTGCTGGTGGGAACAGCTCGCCGTGGTCTATCTGCGCGACCCGGCGAGCGCGGACGGCTGGCGCCGGGTGCCGGCCGAGGAGGCCCTGCTGGAACGGGGCCTGGGCCGGGAACAGGTCGTGGCGTCGCTGCGGACGGCACTGGAGACCCTCCCGCACCGCGACGTCGTCCACGACCGGGTCAGCGACGTGCTGCTCGCCGAAGTCTGGACCACCGCCTACGCGTTGGGCGTGGTGACCGGGGATCTCGGCGGCTTCCCCGACCTCGGGCGGCCCGCGGCGCGGGCGGCGCTGTCCACATTGGCGCCGGGGGCGCTGCGCCGGGTCGTCCCCGTCCGGTGGCTGGCCGCGGTGGGCGAGTTGCTGTACCCGCTGGTGTCGGCGGCCGTGCTGAGCGGCGCGGCGGACGCGGAGGCGGTCCGCTCGTGAGCGCGCCGGGGGCCCCGGGGCCCGTCGTCGACGTGGCCGCCGTCACCAAGTCCTTCCGCACCTGGGACCGGGCCGGTTCCTGGAGCGTCCGCCACCCCTTCCGGCGGCGGCGCGCGGGACGGGCACTGGCGCTGAGCGAGGTCGATCTGCGCATCGGCCGGGGCGAGTTCGTCGGGCTGCTCGGGCAGAACGGCGCGGGCAAGTCCACGCTGATCAAGCTGATGACGGGCCTGCTGCTGCCGGAGGCGGGCACGGTCCGGGTGTGCGGCCTCGATCCGTACGGCGACCGGGAGGCGAACGCCCGGAACATGGGCGTCACCTTCGGGCAGCGCACCCAGTTGTGGTGGGACCTGCCCGCCCGGGACTCGTTCTCCATCCTGCGCGACATCCACGGGCTGCCGGCGGACGCCTGGCGCGGCTCTCTTGCCGAACTCGACGACGTCCTGTCGCTGTCGGCGTTCTGGGACACCCCGGTGCGCTTCCTCTCCCTCGGCCAGCGGGTGCGGTGCGACCTGGCGGCGGCGCTGCTGCACCGGCCCCGGGTGCTCTTCCTCGACGAGCCCACCATCGGCC
>MUMD01000476.1:0-260 GCA_002155895.1 Streptomyces rochei | reverse complement strand
GTGACCGCCGAGGTGGTCTCCCGCGAGGGCCCGAGCGTCCGGGTCAGACCGCTGCCGGGCGCGGACCGGGCGCGGGTGACGGCCGAGCTGCTCGCCGCGCACCCGGTCCGTTCGGTGCGGTACGAGGGAGCGACGGCGGAGGACGTCCTGCGGGCCCTGCACGGGCGCGGGCGGGAGCAGCGGGCCGGGGCGCCGGGGCCTTCCAGCACGCGCATCCGCCCGCCCCCGGCGCCCCCGCCCCCTGCTCCCGCCCGCGCCCG
>MUMD01000475.1 GCA_002155895.1 Streptomyces rochei | reverse complement strand
TGATCATGTCCTTCTTGCGGTCGACGAGGAACAGGTAGCCGTCCTCGCGCATCCAGGCGAGGTCGCCGGTGTGCACCCAGCCGTCGCGGAAGGTCTGGGCGGAGAGTTCGGGCGCCCGCCAGTAGCGGCGGACGCAGTCGGGTCCGCGCACGATGATCTCGCCGACCTCACGGGGCGGGAGCGTGTTCCCCTGCTCGTCGACCACCCGGACCTCGGTGTCGTAGGCGGCCCGGCCGCAGGACTGGAGGAGTTCGGGGTCGTCGGTGACCGCGCGGGCGATGTCGGCGCCGGACATGCCGGCCACCACACTGGTGGTCTCGGCCAGACCGTAGCCCTGGGCCACCACCGGTCCGAACAGGGCGACGGCGTCGCGCAGTCGCCGCGGTGAGACGGGTGCCCCGCCGACGCGGACGCTGGTGAGGCTGGACAGGTCGCGATCGGCCGCCCCGGGATGGGCGAGTACGGCGTTGAGCATCGCGGGTACCAGGAACGTGGCGGTGATGCGCTCGCGCTCCACGGTGTCCAGGAACGCCTGTGCGCTCCAGCCCGGCAGCACATGGGTGGTGGAGCCGCCGAAGACGCCGGCCAGCAGGACCATGCCGGTGGCGTGCGTGATGGGACCGCAGGCCAGGTAGCGGGTGTCCGGGCGGGGCCGCGACTCGTCGTTCATGAGGGTCTTGCGCATGTTGGCGAGCCGGTTGCCGAAGGTCTGCACCGCCGCCTTGAGCGAACCGGTGGAGCCGGAGGTGAAGTTGAGGACGGCGGGCGCGTCCTCGTCCGTCTCCACGGCCACGGGCTCGGTGCCGCCCTCGGCGAGCAGGCCGTCGTAGGAGACGGTCGTGGCCTGCGGCCCGTCCTCGGACGCGGACGCGTCGAGGGCCACCGGGAGGCAGTCGGTGCCCGCCGCCGCCACGGCGGCCAGGGCGTCCTCGCGGTGCGCCTCGTCGAAGACGAGGACCCGCACGGGGGCGTCGCGAAGGATGTGCTCGATCTCCGCGCGGCCGAGCCGGGCGTTGACCGGCACCCGGATCAACCCGGCCTTGTACAGCGCGAATTCCACCTCCACCAGCTCGCCGCGGTTCCAGGCGAGGGAGGCCACGGCGTCGTCGGGGCCGAGTCCGCGCCGGACCAGCGCGGAGGCCAGCCGGTTGGCGCGCTCCTCGAGGCGTGCGTAGGTCCAGGTGCGGTCGCCGCAGACCAGGGCGGGGTGCTCGGGCCAGTGACGGGCGCTGCGGGTGAGGTAGATGCCGAGGTTCAACGACGGGCTCCCATACGCGAACATGAACGGGCTGAATGTTTCCAGACAGGTTGTTCGGTAACGCATCGCCTGTCAAGAGTACGTAGACTGACTGCCGCTCGGACGGCGCGGACCCGCCGGGCCGGCAGGGAGCGGAACCGGACAGGGAGACGGACGACGGGGATGGCCGAGGACCGACGCATTCGCAAGACGCGCAGAGCACTGCGCGACGCCCTGGTCGCGCTGGTCCTGGAACGGGGCTTCACGGCGCTGAGCGTCGAGGACATCACCCAGCGCGCCGACGTGGCGCGGGCGACGTTCTACAGCCACTTCCGGGACAAGGACGAGCTGTTCGCCCGCGTCACCCGGGACCTGCTCGACGAACTCGACGAACGGCTGCGCCCGGCGATGGCCGAGACCGCGGTCGGCTTCACCGGCCGTCCGGTGCTGGAGATGCTGCGCCACGCCCGACAGGAGCGCGACCTGTACCGGATCGTGCTGCGGGGCGAGGGGGACGGCAAGCCGCTGCGGATGTTCACCGAGGCGTGCGCCCGCGTCGCCGCCGAGGAGTTCCGCGGCCGCTCGGAGCGCAACGACGTGAAGCCGCGGATCGACGCCGACCTCCTGGCCCGGGTCTGGGTCGGCGAGCAGGTGTCGGTGCTCCAGTGGTGGGTCGAGCACGAGACCCCGCCGCTGCCGGCCGAGGAGGTGGTGCGCATGCTGCTCGACTTCGCGCTGCACGGCCGGTACTGGGCCACCGGTTTCGACCGGCCCGAGTGACGGCGGACCGGCCGCCTCAGCCCTCCCCGCCGAGGGCGCGGGCGTCGCGGTCCGGGCGGATGGCGAGCATCGCCACCGCGCCGCACACGGCCATCACGGCCGCGGACAGCAGGAAGGCGATCGCGTAGCCGGTCGCCTCGGAGGCCGCGCCGTCGACCAGGTGCCCGGTGAGGTACGGCACGAACATGCCCGGCAGTGTGCCGGTCGCCGCGACCACGCCGAAGACCGGGCCGCGCCGGGCCGCGGGCACGACGGCCGCCGTGGTCACGTAGTGCAGGGGGATCGCCACCGCGTGGGCGGCGAAGGCCACGGCCACCAGCGCCAGTTGCGCGGCGCGCTGTTCGGCGAAGGGCAGCAGGGCGAGCGCGGCGCCGGACACCAGGACCGCCGCCCCCTGGGCGATCCCGTCGGCGGCGCGGCCGGCCCGGCCGTGCCGTTTGCGCCGGTCGACGAGGGCCGGGACGGACAGCAGCAGGAGCAGGCTGAGCACCGAGACCGCGCTGACGGCGACCGACGCGGTCGACGCGGTCAGGTCGAGCTGGGTCTGCAGATAGACCGGCAGCCAGGCACTGGAGACCGCCAGCGCCCAGTGGGAACCGAAGGCGCTGAGGACGCTGCCCACGACGGTCCCGCTGAGCAGCAGCCGGGACAGCGGGGGCGCCGGCGCCTCGGCCGTGGGCCGGGTGCCGTTCCCCTCTCCGGCCCCTGGGGTCCCGGACGCCGGGGCGGCACCGGCGGCGGCCCGCTGGGCGGCGGCGCTGTAGGGGCCGTCCTTGCCGACGGCGTACCAGACCAGGCACCACGCGGCGCTGATGATCGCCAGCGCGACGAAGGCCGAACGCCAGCCCAGGTTCACGATGAACCAGGTCAGCACCGGTGCCGCGACGGCGGTACCCAGGGCCGCGCCGCCGATCTGCAGGGCCGAGGGCATCCCACGCCGGCCCGGCGGGAACCAGCCGTAGAGGGTGTGCATGGACATCGAGGCGGCGGGCCCCTCCGCGGCACCCAGCAGCAGCCGCCCCGCGACGAGGGCGGGGACGGTGGCCACCAGGGCCGGCAGTTGGGCCACCGCCCACAGGGCCGCCATCACCAGGAGCATGGTGCGCGTCGACCACCGGGCCGACAGCAGTCCGACGACCAGTCCCGAGACACTGAACAGCACGTAGAAGGAGCTGGAGATCAGCCCGTAGGTGCTCTTGTCGATGGCGAGTTCGTCCATGAGCGGGACCGCGGCGAGGCCCAGCACGGACTTGTCCGCGTAGTTGATCATCATGAAGGCGACGACCATCGCGAGGATCAGCCAGGCGCGGCGCCGGTCGTACGCGGGTGGGTCCGGAGTCTCCGGGGCCGAGGTACGTCGGGGCGGGAGGGGATGAACGGCCACAGCGGCTCCAGGTAGGCACGGCGGAAGATATCGAACGACCTGTCCATTAACTTTCGTCTAGTCCGGCAAAGTAGTTCGCGACTCCAGCGGGGTCAACGGTCCGGACGTGACCTTTGTGCGGGCGGGGGTGGGCCGTCCGGTTCCGCCGGCACTGCCCGTTCGGGCACCGGCTTGTGCCTGGGCGCCTCCTGACACCCGCGGCGACGGGCCGTTGACTTCGGCCCGTGAGCATCACGTCCCGGCGGGCGGCCGGGTGAACGACGACCGACCGACGGTGGCGGCCCCGGCCACGGCGGACCCGGCCGGGGCGGCGGACGGCGAAGGGCCGGCGCGGCAGCGCGGGCAGGAGGAGCCGGCACCGAGGCGCCGGCGACGCGGCCCCGGGCCCTTCACGCTGCTGCTGCTCCCGGGGCTGGTGACCGTGACGGGCGTCGCCGCCTTCCTGGCGCTGACGGGCGGCCTGCCCACACCGTGGCCCGAGGACGCGGAGGCGGAACAGGCGGCCGTGGACATCGACCCGTCCTACGTCCCCTGGCTGCGGAAGGCGGCCTCGGCCTGCACCGTCCTGGAACCGTCCGTGCTCGCCGCTCAGATCGACCAGCTCTCCGGGTGGAGCGACGACACGGACGAACTCTCGGGCCACAAGGGCATCGCCGACTTCACCGACGGCGAGTGGCGCACCTGGGGCAGGGACGACGACGGCAACGGACGCTCCTCGCCCCTCGACCCGGCGGACGCGATCATGGCGCTCGGTCGGCAGGACTGCGCCCTGGCGGAGCGGATGACGGAACTGCGCACCTCGGGCAGGATCAACGGGGACCTCGTCGACCTGACCCTCGCCGCCTACGCGGAGGGAGCGGACGCGGTGACCGAGGCGGGGCGCGTCCCGCCGACGGCCACGGCCTACCTGGCCGAGGTGGAGGCCCTGGTCCCGCGCTACGAGGCGCTCGACCGGGACGGTGCCGCCGGCGGCACGGGCCGGGCCGCCGGAGCGCTCCTGGCCGCCCCGGTCAGCCCGCTCACGGTCACCTCGCCCTACGGTTCGCGGGAGCACCCGCTGACCGGCGTCACCAAGCTGCACACCGGCGTGGACTTCGCCGCGCGCCAGGGGACGCCGGTCGCCGCCGCACGGGCGGGCCGCGTCGTGTTCGCCGCGTCGACCACCGCGTACGGCAACCGCGTGGTGATCGACCACGGGACGATCGAGGGCAAGCGGCTGGAGACGACCTACAGTCACCTGTCGTCCCTGGACACCGCCGTGGGCCGGACGGTGGAGGCGGGCACGATGGTCGGCCGGGTGGGCTCCACGGGCCTGTCCACCGGCCCCCACCTGCACTTCGAGGTCGTCCTCGACGGCTACTACACCGATCCGCGCCCCTGGCTGACGCCCACGGGCTGAGACGAGTCGGGCGTTTCCGCCCCGCCGACCGGCGTCCGGAGCGTTTGATCCGCCGGATCCCGTCCAGGGTTTCAGCATGACCGTGTCGAAGCGCGAGACAGAGCGAAAGTACGAGCCGTCGTCCTCCGGCATCGAGGGGCTGCCCGATCTGACCGGCGCCGGGCCGGTGGCCTCGGTCACCGCGGCCGGGCCCGAGGAGCTGGACGCGGTGTACCACGACACCGCGGACCTGCGGCTGGCCGGCTCCTCGGCGACGCTGCGCCGCCGCACGGGCGGGCCGGACGCCGGCTGGCATCTGAAGCTGCCGCTGACCGGGGACACCCGGGAGGAGGTGCGGGCCCCGCTGTCGGACGAGGTGCCGGACGCGCTGCGCGAACTGCTCCTCTCCCGCACCCGGGGAGCCGCGCTGCGTCCGGTGACGCGGGTGCGGTCGACCCGGGCCGTGCGGCACCTGTGGGACGCGGACGGCGCGCCGCTGGCAGAGGTGAGCCTCGACGAGGTGCGGGCGGATTCGCTGCTGCCCGGCGGCGGCCGTGCCGAGTGGCGGGAGGTGGAGGTCGAACTCGCCGACGGGGTCGGGGCCGGGCTGCTCGACACCCTGGAGAAGAAGCTGCGCAAGAAGGGGATCGTCCGGTCGGACAGCCCCTCGAAGTTCGTCCGGGCGCTGCGGGAGACCGGCGCGGCGGCCGAGGGCGCCCGGACCCGCGCCGCGACGGCCCCCGGTTCACCCGGCTCGTATGTGCTGGCCTACCTGGAGGAGCAGGTCGCCGCCCTGGTGGCCCTGGACCCGGCGGCCCGGCGTGAGCTGCCCGACGGGGTGCACCGGATGCGTGTCGCCTGTCGCCGCCTGCGCAGTTGCCTGCGCTCCTACCGTTCGGTGCTCGACCGACGGGTCACCGATCCGGTGCGCGCGGAACTGAAGTGGCTGGCCGGTGAGCTGGGAGTGGAGCGCGACCAGGAGGTGCTGCGCGAGCGCCTGGGCGCGGGGATCGACGACCTGCCCGGTGAGCTGGTGCTCGGTCCGGTCGCCGCCCGGCTGCGGGCCTGGGAGGTGTCGCGGGGCGAGGACAGCCGGACGCGCACCCGCGCGGCTCTGGCCTCGGACCGCTATCTGCGGCTTCTGGACGCGCTGGACGGCCTGCTCGCCGAGCCTCCGCTGCGCGGCAAGGCCACCGGGAAGCCGGCCCGGACGATGGGCGGGGCGGTCCTCAAGGAGTACGACCGGCTGGCCGGCCGCATGGAGCGGGCCCTGGCACTGCCGCCGGGTCCGGACCGGGACGTGGCGCTCCACCAGGCCCGCAAGGCCGCCAAGAAGGTGCGGTACGCGGCCGAGGTCGCCCGGCCCGTGCTCGGCAAGCCCGTCAAGCGCCTCGGCAAGCGCGCCAAGGCCGTCCAGCGACTGCTGGGCGACCACCAGGACGCGGTCGTCGCCCAGGAGGCACTGCGGGAACTGGCGGTGGCCGCGCACGCGGCGGGAGAGACCGCGTTCACCTGGGGAGTGCTGCACGGACAGGAACGGGCGCGGGCCCGGGCACGCGAGGAGGAGCTGCCCGCCGTGTGGCGGGAGGCGTCGGACCCGGCACTGCGGACTCACCTGGCGCACTGACCGGCGGGCGGTCGCGCCGGGGAGGGCGGCATCGGGCCGACCGGGCCGCCCCGGGCCCGGGCTCGGGCGTCCCGGGACCCGCCGCGCTCAGGCCGCCCGCGCGCGGGTCCGGACCAGGCGTGGCGGCGCGGGCGCGGACGCGGGCGCGGGCGCGGCCGGTGTCGTCCTCACGGCGGTGACGCGGTACATCGTCCGAGTCGGGTCGGTCAACGGCTCGCCCAGGGCGATCCGGCCCGCCGCGTACAGCCGGTCGCACTCGGCGGTGGGCAGCGCCGCGTAGCAGCTGCCCCGGCCGGTGGCCGAGTCCAGTGGCCGCCAGTAGCTGTATCTGCGCCGTCCGCCCTCGCGCACGGTCACGAACACGGGGGTGCGCGCGTCGGTGACGATGCGCAGGACGTCGGCCTCGGCGGCGCTGAGCGGGCCGCACGGGCGGGGCCCGCGGCGACCGTTCGCCCGTGGGTCGGTGGTCTGCGCGTGAACGGCGGTGAGCGGCATCGGCTGCGGCCTTTCCTGGACAGGGGACTCGAGACCGCCTACCCGTTCCGGCCGGAGTTGATCTCGCTTGCCCGCATTGTTGTGCACGGCACTGACAACGGGGGTCCGCACCGCCGCGAAGCCACGGGTCAGGCCGTGGATGCGGCCACCTGGCGCAGCGGGTGGGGGTTGAGACGGGCGAAGCCCTCCTGGCGCTCGTAGGGGAAGTACGGGTAGGGGGCCGTCGTGGCGCTCGCCGCGTCGAGGCGGGCCACCTGTTCCTCGGTCAGGCTCCAGCCGACGGCGCCGAGGTTCTGCCGCAGCTGCTCCTCGTTGCGGGCGCCGATGATGACCGAGGAGACGGTCGGGCGGCGCAGCAGCCAGTTGATCGCGATCTGGGGGACGGTCCGGCCCGTCTCCTCGGCGACGGCGTCCAGGGCGTCGACCACCCGGAACAGGAGGTCGTCCGGCACGGGCGGGCCGTAGTCGGCGGTGGCGTGAAGCCGGCTGCCTGCCGGGAGCGGGGTCCCGCGGCGGATGCGGCCGGTCAGCCGGCCCCAGCCGAGCGGGCTCCAGACGACGGCACCGACACCCTGGTCGAGACCGAGCGGCATCAGCTCCCACTCGTAGTCCCGGCCGACGAGGGAGTAGTAGACCTGGTGTGCCGCGTAACGCCGGTGTCCGTGGGTGTCGGCGTCGGCCAGGGACTTCATCAGCTGCCAGCCGCTGAAGTTGGAGACCCCGGTGTAGCGGAGCTTGCCGGCCCGTACGAGGTCGTCGAGGGTGGCGAGCACTTCCTCGACCGGGGTTCCGGCGTCGAAGGCGTGCAGGTGGAAGAGGTCGATGTAGTCCGTGCCGAGGCGCTTCAGGGCCCGGTCGACGGCGGTGATCAGCCGGGCGCGCGAGGTGCCCGCGTCGGCCGGTCCATCGCCCGTCGGGAGCCCGGCCTTGGTGGAGATGATCACCTGGTCGCGCCGGCCCCGGATCGCGGCGCCGAGCACCTCCTCCGACGCGCCGCCGGAGTAGACGTCGGCGGTGTCGAACATGGTCACCCCGGCCTCCAGGCAGATGTCCACCAGTCGGCGGGCCTCCGCGGCGTCCGTGGTGCCCCAGGCGCCGAACAGCTCTCCCCGGCCGCCGAACGTGCCGGCGCCGAAGCTCAGCTCCGGGACCATGAGCCCGGACGCGCCCAGTCTCCTGAATTCCATGACGGTCTCCCCTTCGTCTTCGTCTTCGTCGGGCCGTCTCCGCGCCGGGCGGCGCCGGTGCGCGTCGCGCAGCGGACGGCGATTCCTAACGGGACTTCCATCCCCTTAAGATGCTGCGAGACTAACAGGAGTGAGCAACTAATGGAACCGGAGTACCGTTATGGCTTCTGAGGCCGCGAAGGAGACCGCGAACCCTGGCAGCGTCCGCCCCGGAGGGCGCACCGCGCGGGTGCGCTCCGCCGTCCTGCGGGCCGCGGGTGACGCCCTGGCCGAGCACGGTCTGGCCGGGCTCGACCTCGCGGACGTCGCCCGCCGCGCGGAGGTCGGAAGGACGACCGTCTACCGCCGCTGGGGGAATCCGGTCGCCCTCGTCGCCGATCTGCTCGTCGAGATGGCGGAGCAGTCGCTGCCCCGCACGGAGACCGGCACCCTCGCCGGCGACCTGCGCGCCAACGCCCGGCTCGTGCGGCGCACCCTGGCCGACCCGCGCCAGGGCCCGCTCTTCAAGGCCGTGATCGCCGCGGCGACCTGCGACAGCCGGGCGGCGGCGGCCCTGCACCGGTTCTACGAGACCCGCGTCGACGAGTGGGCACCCTGCGCCCGGCAGGCCGTCGAGCGCGGCGAACTACCCCCGGGCACCGACGCGCGCGAGGTGATCCGCGCCGTGTCGGCCCCCCTGTACTACCGCCTGCTCACCACCGCCGAACCGCTCGACGAGGCGGCGGCCGACCGTGCCGCCGACGCCGCCGCGGCGGCGGCACGCGCGGGCGCCTTCGTCACCACGGCGGAGTGACGGGCCGCCGGCACGTACGGCAGGCACCCGGAATGCGCCATTGCCACCGGGGCGTCCGGCCGGTGGCGCGGGGCGGCGCGGTACCGGCCGCGCCCCCGCCCTGTGGTGCGCGAACACCGGCCGCCATCGGGTGACACGAAGCCGTCACAACTCCTTCACCGCACACACACTTCCGGCCGAGCCCTGTTCCGCCCGTTCCGGACGGTGCAGACGGTGCGGCCGGGCCGTGCCTAGTCTCCCGGGCCATGCGATCCACACGAACGAGACGCTTCGGTCTCGCCACGATCATCGCCCTCGCGCTCGCCCTGTTCGGCCTGGCGCCCACCGCGAGCGCCGCCGACCCCGCCCCGGCCGAGCTGACGTTCACCACCGACACGGCGACCACGCGGCCGGGCGGCACGGTGAACCTGTCGATGACCATCAAGAACAACAAGACGTACGACATCTGGTTCGTCTACCAGACGATCGACCCGACCTGGCTGACCACCCAGCGGCCCGACCTCAAGTACGCCTTCACCGGCTGCACCCTGGCCTCGGACGCCGGCGCCGTCCCGTGCTCCGGCACCGGACCCGCCGACCTCGGCACCAACTACGGCGCGACCGTCCCGCCCGGCCAGAGCCGCACCGTCACCCTGACCCTCCAGGTCGCCGCCGACTCCGGCTGCAACGGAAACATCGGCTTCTACTCGTACTTCTACGTCGAGTTCAGCGACAGCACCAGCGTCAACGGCGGCCCGGTGTACACGCCGGAGACCCGCGTCCTGTGCGCCTGACCGCGAGGGTACGGCTGACCTGATCTCGCTCCGGCGCAGGTCGGCACCCTGGTCGAGACCACTGACACCCGAGCGCCCCCGGAAGCGACGCTTCCGGGGGCGCTCCCTCCGACTCGCAGCAGCACACGGGCCTGCCGGGCCCGTCCGCCGCCCCCGCCCGGCGCCGGCGGACCGCGTGCGGCGGCGCCGCTTCCGGCGAAATAGACACATACGCTTTTCCGTCAAGTTCCGCAGCAGGCACACAAATGCTCCACACGAGCATCACTATGTGACGCGACGGAAACGTCGACGACCGACGTCTCAGGGGGGCGACGGCGTGGTCACGGGGTGGGGTGGACTCCGGCAGGAGTCCGTCCGCCCCTGCCCGGGGGAGGGAATCTCACCGCATGAAGCGGACCATACGCACCACGGCGCTCGCAGTGGGCGCGCTGATCGCGGCGCTCGGTCTACCGGCCGGGCCGGTCCACGCCGACGCCCCGGCCCCGCGCATCGACCTGCGGGTGCTGGTCGTGAGCGACGGCGGACCGGCCACCGACGCCATCGCCGCCGAACTGGAGACGGCGGGCACGCCGGTCACGGAGGTGGACCTGCGGGACGCCGGCCGGCCGGTGATCGACGCCGGGTTCCTCGCGGACACGGTGGACGGACGGCCGCGCGCCCGGTTCCAGGCCGTGGTGCTGCCCAACGACAACCCGTTCCCCGCGGGCTCCGCCGAGATGACGGCGCTCGCCGACTACGAGCGCGCGTACGCGATCCCGCAGGTCGACGCCTACACCTACGCCCGACCCGAGGTCGGGCTGCAGGCCGCCGTCGGCGCCGGGTACGCCGGCAGCGTCGACGGCGTCCGCGCGGAGGTGACCGAGGCCGGGCTGTCCGGGCCCTTCGGGTACCTGGACGGCACGGTGCCGTTCGAGGACAACTCCCCCACCGTGGGCGAGTCCTACGCCTACCTGTCGACGCCCGCGCCCGGCGCCGACTTCGTGCCCTACGTCCAGGCGGCGATCCCGGGCCGGCCGACGAAGGGGTCGCTGGTGGGCGAGTACCGCCACGACGGACGGCGCGAACTGGTCGTCACCTTCGTCTACAACCAGCACCAGCAGCAGTTCCGGCTGCTGGCCCGGGGCATCGTGGAGTGGATGACCGGGGGCGTCCACCTCGGCGCCGGCCGCAACTACTTCGCCGTGCACGTGGACGACGTCTTCGCGGCCGACGACCGCTGGGACACCGAACTGAACTGCACGCCGGGGGACGTGGACTGCCCGCCGGGCGAGGGCACGCCCAACCCCATCCGCATGGTCCCGGCCGACGTCGACCACGCCCTCGCCTGGCAGCAGAGCCGGGACTTCACCCTGGACCTGGCCTACAACGGCTCCGGCAGCGTCGACCACCGCGAGGACAACGGCGGCGCCGACCCCCTCGCCGACCGGTTCGTCGCCGAGCGGAACCGCTTCCGCTGGATCAACCACACCTACACCCACGCCTTCCTGGGCTGCCGGCAGGACGTCACCGTCGTCCCGTGGAAGTGCGCGACCGATCCCGACGGCAGCACCCAGTGGGTGAGCCGGAACGAGATCGCCGACGAGATCGCCACCAACCGCGTCTGGGGCGAGAGCGCCGGACTGCCGCTGGTGAACCAGGAGTTGGTCACCGGCGAGCACTCCGGCCTGAAGGTCGCCCCGCAGCAGCCCGAGGACAACCCGAACCTGGGCCCGGCCCTCACCGACACCGGGATCACCTGGCTCGCCTCGGACAACTCCCGCGACCCCGTCCAGCGGCGGGTGGGCAGCGCCACGACGGTCCCCCGCTACCCGATGAACGTCTTCTACAACGCGGGGCGGGCGGCCGAGCAGGTCGACGAGTACAACTGGATCTACACCAGCCGGGCCCAGGGCGGCAGCGGCATCTGCGAGGACAACCCCGCCACGTCCACCTGCCTGACCGCTCCGCTGGACCCGGAGACGGGCTACGCGGAGCACATCGTGCCGCTGGAGACCCGGATCGCCCTCGGACACGTGCTGTCCAACGATCCCAGGCCGCACTTCATCCACCAGTCGAACCTCGCCGAGGACCGCATCGCCTACCCCGTCCTGGACGGCGTACTGGAGGGCTACGCGGCCCTGTTCGCCGACAGCGCCCCCGTGGTGAACCTCCGCATGGCGGACATCGGCGTCGAGATGCAGCGCCGCGCCGCCTGGCGGAACGCGGTCGACGCCGGACAGGTCACCGCCTACCGCGTCGGCGACAGCGTCACCGTGCGGGCGCCGGAGGGCGTGGCCGTGACGGCGACGATGCCCGAGGGCACCCTGCGGGGCGGCGGCACGGCCTTCGGCGACGCCTACGCCGGCGCGCTCTCCGGCTGGACCCCCACGTCCGGCGGGACGCTCGCCCTCACCCTGCCCTCCACGCCCACCGCTCCCGGTGACAAGGTCACCCTCCCGGCCGACACCGGCACCGCCGTCCCCACCTCGCCCCCCACCCGGGTGCCGCCGGGTGTGACCGAACCGGTGCCGTACGGCGCGCGGCGCTGAGCACGACGCGTCACCGAAGGCCCGCACACCCACCTCGGCCGTGGAGCACAGCCATGCACGTTCCCCACGGCGCGCGACGCTCCGGCGCGTCGCGCGTCACCCTGCTCACCGAAGGCACCTATCCGCACAGTCACGGCGGCGTCAGTGTCTGGTGCGACCAGCTCGTCACGGGCATGCCCGACCTGGACTTCGACGTCATAGCCGTCACCGGCACCGGTCGCGAACCGGTGGTCTGGGACGTCCCCGCGCACGTCGGCCGGGTCGTCTCCGTCCCCATGTGGGGGGCCGCTCCCGAAGGGCGCGCCCCCCGACGGCGCCGGGCCGACCGGCTCGCCGCCGACTACGAGCAGTTCGTGACCGCGGTGCTCGACCCGCGCGCCGAGGAGGGGTTCGGCCCGGCGCTCTACCGGCTGGCCCGGGCCGCCGCGGACGGCGTGCTCAGCCCGTTCCTCCGCGGCGACCGGGCGATCGCCGTCCTCACCGCCGTCTGGAACCGGCCGGGGCTGCCCGTGCGCGAGGCCCGGCCCACCCTGCACGACGCGGTGACCGCGACCACCCTGCTGGAGCACGCCCTGCGCCCGCTGGCCGCGCCGTACCCGGAAGAGGGGGTGGCGCACGCGGTCAGCGGCGGTGTCGCGGTCCTGCCGGGCCTGGCCGCGCTGGACCGGCACGGGGTGCCCCTGCTGCTGACGGAGCACGGCGTCTACCTGCGCGAGCGCTACCTCGGCTACCGCACCGCCCCCTACCGCTGGCCGGTGAAGGCACTGCTGCTGGGCTTCTTCCGGCTGCTGGCGGAGGAGAGCTACCGCCGGGCCGCCCTGATCACCCCGGGCAACCGCTACAACCGGCTGTGGGAGGAACAGGGCGGCGCCGCACCGGAGTCCATACGCACGGTCTACAACGGCGTCGACCCGGCGGCGTTCCCGCCCGCCGGACCGGAGCCCGAGCGGCCGGTGCTCAGCTGGGCCGGACGGGTCGACCCGATCAAGGACCTGGAGACCCTGATCCGCGCCTTCGCCCTGGTGCGGGCCGAACTGCCCACCGCCAGGCTGCGGTTGTTCGGCGGGACACCGCGCGGCGGCGAGGTGTACCGGGAGCGCTGCGAGGCGCTGGCGGCGCACCTCGGTCACGGTGAGGCGGTGACCTTCGAGGGCCGGGTGGAGGACATCAAGGACGCGTACGCCGCCGGCAACGTGGTGATGCTGTCGAGCATCAGCGAGGGCTTCCCGTTCACGCTCATCGAGGCCATGTCCTGCGGACGCGCGACGGTCTCCACGGACGTGGGCGGGGTCCGGGAGGCGGTCGGCGACGCCGGGCTGGTGGTGCCGCCGCGCGACCCGGCCGCCATGGCCGCGGCGGCACTCGCCCTGCTGCGGGACGCCGGACGGCGCCGGGCGATGGGCGAGGCGGCCCGGCTGCGGGTGATCGAGCAGTTCACCCTCCGTCAGACCATCGACACCTTCCGGTCCATCTACCTGGAACTGTCCGCGTTCGGCGGCGCGGCCCCCACCGCGTCCCCCGCCGACCACGCGTTCGCGGCGGCGGGCGGCGGCGCACCGGTGGGGAGCGCGACCGGATGAGCGGACCCATGGCCCTCGAACCGGGCGGCGCGGAGCAGGACACGCTGGCGCTCCGCCTCGTCGACGAGCGCGCCGGCACCCGTCGTGCGACCGACCAGCACACCCTCGCCCTGGTACGGCCCGGTCACGACCCCCGGCGGGACGCGGTCGACCGGCTGGCCGCCGAACTGGCCGACCGCGTCGCGCCCGCCGTGCACCCCTACGAGGTCGCCGCGCTGCTGGAGTCCGAGGGACTGACCGGCGAGGTGATCGAGGAGCGGTACGGGCACCGCGACCTGTTCTCGCTCGCCACGGCGCTGTACGAGCGGGTGCCGCGCGGCTTCCCGGACCCTCCGCGTCCGGCCGATCCCTGGCGGCCCGACCATGTGCGGTGCGCGCTGCGGGGAGCGCTGTCCGCGCTGCCCGGCCTGGCCTACGCGCTCGCCGGGCGCCTGCTGCCCGCGGACGGGACGGTGCGGGCCCTGGTGGTCGCCGGGCTCCTGTCCTGGGCGTGGAACCAGGCGCTGGGGCACCGGGCGTACCTGCGGCTGGCGACCGGACGGCGGGAGGCGGGCCGCACCCTGGTGAAGGGGGCTCCCGCGGGTGCCGTCGCGGCGACGGCGGCCGGGGTGTCCCTCGCCGGGTCCGGTGCGGCGGCCCTCGCCGTGACGGTCCAGTCGGGATATCTGGCGGCGGCCGGAGTGCTGCTGGTGCTGGGCCGGGAACGGCTGCTGCTGGCCGCGCTCGCGCCGGTGACCGCCGGTGCCGTGGCGTTGCCGTGGTGGGAGCCCGGGGACGTCCTGCGGGCCGGGCTGCCGGTGGTGTCGCTGCTCGGCGCGGTGGCCGC
>MUMD01000474.1:3069-3626 GCA_002155895.1 Streptomyces rochei | reverse complement strand
GGTCGCGAGCGGGCGGGGGAAGTCGAGCTTGAGGGTGCGGCCGGTGCTGGTGACGGTGGTCGCGGTGGCGCCGTCGTAGTCGAAGCCGTCGGGCAGGCGGAACGCGGACTGCGGGACGGGCTCCTTGCCGCCGCCGGGCTCGGTCCAGCGCAGGTGGAGGTTGGAGCCGCCGTAGTGCTCGAAGTACTCCAGCTTGATGTCGTAGGACCGGCCGGCCGTCAGCTCGACGGGCTCGGCGAACTGTTCGCGGTCCCAGTCGTCGACCCAGTGGTCGATGGCGAGCCGCCCGTCGATCCACAGGCGGAAGCCGTTGTCGCCGGTGATCGAGAAGGTGTGGGCGCCGGTCTTCTCCGGCACCAGCTTGCCGGTCCAGCGGACGCTGACGTCGTCCGACTGCCCGGTGGCGAAGCTCAGACGCGGTTCCAGGGTGTCGAAGTCGAGCTGCGGGTCGAAGCCGGTGGCCTTCAGCTCGTGGAAGTCGAAGGCGCCGGGGGCGGACTGGGTGTAGTACTCGCCCTTCAGGCCGTGGATCTCGGCGGTGTCGTCGGCTGCCGCGC
>MUMD01000474.1:0-3047 GCA_002155895.1 Streptomyces rochei | reverse complement strand
CGATCGTCGCGCCGGGCGGCACGTCCACGTTCTTGTCCAGCACCGCCCCGCGCACCACCGCGCCCCGCCCGATGTGCACGTTGTCGTGCAGCACCGAGCCCTGCACGACCGCTCCGGGGTCGACCACCACGCCCGGCGAGAGCACCGACCGGGTCACCTGCCCCCGCACCAGGCAGCCCGCGCTGATGATCGACTCGCCGGCGATGCCGCCGGCGTTGAAGCGGGCCGGGGAGAGCTGGGCGGAGTGGGTGTAGATCGGCCAGTCGCGGTTGTAGAGGTTGAAGGCGGGCCGCTCGGCGATCAGGTCCATGTGGGCGTCGTAGTAGGAGTCGAGGGTGCCGACGTCCCGCCAGTAGCCCTGGTCCCGGGTGGTCTCCCCCGGCACGTGGTTGGCGCTGAAGTCGTAGAGCGCGGCCTCTCCCCGGTCGGTGAGCTGCGGCAGGATCGAGCCACCCATGTCGTGCACCGAGTGCGCGTCCTCGGCGTCCCGGTGCAGGGCCTCGACCAGGGCCTTGGTGGTGAAGACGTAGTTGCCCATCGAGGCGAAGACGCACTCGGGGTCGTCGGCCAGACCGGGCGGGTCGGCGGGCTTCTCCAGGAAGCCCGCGACGGTACGGCCGTCCGAGCCCGGTGTGATCACGCCGAAGGACGAGGACTCGCCGCGCGGAACCCGTATCCCGGCGACGGTCACGCCCGCGCCGGACTCGATGTGCTGGGCGAGCATCTGACGCGGGTCCATCCGGTACACGTGGTCGGCGCCGAACACCGCGACGTACTCGGGCTGTTCGTCGTGGACCAGGTTCAGGGACTGCAGGATCGCGTCGGCGCTGCCCAGGTACCAGCGCGGGCCGAGACGCTGCTGGGCGGGGACCGGGGTGACGTAGTTGCCGAGCAGGCTGGACATCCGCCAGGTGGTGGTGATGTGCCGGTCCAGGGAGTGCGACTTGTACTGGGTGAGGACGCAGATCCGCAGGATGTCGCCGTTGACCAGGTTGGACAGCACGAAGTCGACCAGCCGGTACGTGCCGCCGAAGGTGACCGCGGGTTTGGCGCGGTCCGCGGTCAGGGGCATCAGGCGTTTGCCCTCCCCGCCCGCCAGCACGATCCCGAGCACCGAAGGACCTCCACGACGCATGGCCGCTCCCCTCACCCTCGTTCACCCCGACTGCCCCGGGCGGGGCGGCCTAAGCCTGCTTGAGGATCTCCTCGTAGAGCCGGACGGTGCGGCGTGCCACCGCGTCCCAGCCGAACTCCGCCACCGCCCGCGCCCGGCCCGCCTCGCCCATCCGCCGGGCGGCGTCCGGGTCGCCGAGGAGGGAGTCGAGGGCCCGGGCGAGACCCGCCTCGAAGTCGCGGTCCCCGTCCGCGGTCCCGGACGCGTCCCTCGGGACGAGCACCCCCGTCTCACCGTCCGCCACGACCTCGGGGATGCCGCCGACCCTGGAGGCCACGACGGGCGTGCCGCAGGCCATCGCCTCCAGGTTCACGATGCCGAGGGGCTCGTACACGGACGGGCAGACGAAGACGGCGGCGTGGGTCAGCAGTTGGATCACCTCGGGGCGCGGCAGCATCCGGGGGATCCAGTGCACACCCTCCCGGGACCGGCTCAACTCGGCGAAGAGATCCCGGAACTCCCGGTCGATCTCCGGCGTGTCCGGGGCGCCGGCGCACAGCACGAGCTGCGCGGCCGGATCGATGGCGCGCGCGGCGCGCAGCAGGTGCGGCACGCCCTTCTGGCGGGTGATGCGGCCGACGAACAGGACGTACGGGCGGGAGCGGTCGAGGCCGATCCGGTCCAGGGCGTCGGTGCCGGGGTCGGGCCGGTAGAGGGTGGTGTCGATGCCGTTGTGCACGACGTGGACCCGGTCCGCCGCGATCGCCGGGTAGCAGGCGAGGACGTCCTCGCGCATGGCGCCGGAGACGGCGATCACCGCGTCGGCGCTCTCCACGGCGGTGCGCTCGGCCCAGCTCGACACCGCGTAGCCGCCGCCCAACTGCTCGGCCTTCCAGGGGCGCAGGGGCTCCAGCGAGTGCGCGGTCACCACGTGCGGCACTCCGTGGAGGAGCTTGGCGAGGTGGCCGCCGAGATTGGCGTACCAGGTGTGGGAGTGGACCAGCTCGCGGCCCTGGAGGGCGGCGGCCATGGCGAGGTCCACGGAGAAGGTGCGCAGCGCGTCGTTGGCGCCGTCGAGGGCGGACCAGGAACGGTGGCGCAACACCCCTTCGGTGCGGCCCTCGCCCCAGCAGTGCACGTCCAGGTCGACCAGGCGCCCGAGTTCGCGGGCGAGGAACTCCACGTGGACGCCCGCGCCGCCGTAGACGTCCGGCGGGTACTCGCGGGTCAGCAGTCCCACACGCACCCGGAACCTCCCGTGCTCGGCGGCTGGTCCCCTCATGGTCACCCGGACGGGGCGTCTGGGGAAGGGTGCGTGAGGGGTGAGGACCGGGGAGGCGCGGGCGGACGGGGGAAACAGCAGTCGCCGCAGACCCCCGATCCGGGCACCCGGTAGTAGAGGCAGCAGCTGCGACGCCGGAAGGCGATGCCGTCCCGAGCGGCGGTCAGGGTGCCGGTTCCGGCGAGCAGGGGGTGGGCGAGGAGGCCGGCGGTCAGGGCGCGGGCGCGTTCGGCGGTGTCCGGTCGGCCGGCGCGGCGGGCCCAGCGGTCCAGTTCCCGGCCGGCGCCGGCCAGCGCGGAGGCCGCGTTGCCCCACAGCAGCCCGGTCGCGACGCGGTACCGGGCGTGCACGGCCGCCGTCAGCGGCGCGATGTGGTCGCGGAGCACGACGCCCGCGGCGGTGGCGGCGTCGCCGGGCAGGGGTCTCACGCCGGTGAGCCAGAGGTCGTCGGGGGCGCTCGCGTCGGGGTCCCAGCGCAGCAGTCGCGGGGCGAGGTCCGGGACCCGGCCGTAGAGCGCGGCGCACCCCAGCGTCACCGACCACAGCCGGGCCGCGAGCCCCTGGTGAGCCACGGAGGCGGCGACCCGGGGCTCGGGGGCACGCAGTGCCGCGGCGACCTTCCGGACGCGGAAGGCCAGGGGGTTGTGGGGG
>MUMD01000473.1 GCA_002155895.1 Streptomyces rochei | reverse complement strand
ACCACGAGGTGCGCCCCACCGTGTGGCTCGGCACGTTCGACGTGGCCGACGCCCACGGCGGATGCGATCCCGCCCGGCTCACGGCGTCCGTGGAGGCCGACGTGCAGGGCGGCTACTGGGCGATCGAGCGCTTCCGCACCACCCTGGACTCCCTGTTCACCGTGCACGACCTGAGCACGGCCTCCGGGGACCAGGAGCGGGAGCTTCACGTGCGGCTGGAGAGTCACTGACGGGAGCCCGCCGGCACGGCGGTGTGGTGTGCGCCGCCTCTTTGTGCAACTAGTTGCACAAAGAGGCGGCGGTCCTCTACAACGGAGGCACCACACCGCGCACGGAGGGCCCGATGAGCCGTTACCCCCACCTGCTGAGCCCGCTGGACCTGGGCTTCACCACACTGCCCAACCGGGTCCTGATGGGTTCGATGCACGTCGGTCTGGAGGAGGCCGAGCGCGGTTTCGAGCGCATGGCCGCCTTCTACGCCGCCCGGGCCCGCGGCGGTGTCGGCCTGATCGTCACCGGCGGCATCGCCCCCAACGACGAGGGCCGCCCCTACCCCGGCGGTGCCAAGCTCACCACCGAGGAGGAGGCCGAGCGGCACCGGACCGTCACCGACGCCGTGCACCGCGAGGGCGGCAGGATCGCCCTGCAGATCCTGCACTTCGGTCGGTACGCCTACCACGCGGATCTGGTCGCCCCGAGCCCCCTCCAGGCGCCGATCAGCCCGCACGTGCCCCGCGAGCTGACCGACGCCGAGGTCGAACGCACCATCGACGACTACGTGCGCACCGCCCGCCTCGCCCGCGAGGCCGGGTACGACGGCGTCGAGATCATGGGCTCCGAGGGCTACCTGATCAACGAGTTCATCGCGGCGCGCACCAACCACCGCACCGACCGCTGGGGCGGCTCGTACGAGAACCGCATGCGCTTCCCCGTGGAGATCGTCCGCCGGGTGCGCGAGGCGGTCGGCGCGGACTTCATCCTGATCTACCGGCTGTCCATGCTCGACCTCGTGCCCGACGGCTCCACCCTCGACGAGGTGATCACCCTCGCCCGGGCCGTCGAGGCCGCCGGAGCCACCCTCATCAACACCGGTATCGGCTGGCACGAGGCCCGCATCCCCACCATCGCCACCTCCGTGCCGCGCGGCGCCTACACCTGGGTCACCGAGCGCCTGATGGGCGAGGTGTCGGTGCCGCTGGTCACCACCAACCGCATCAACACCCCCGAGGTCGCCGAGCGGCTGCTCGCCGAGGGCGCCGCCGACATGGTGTCGATGGCCCGCCCGATGCTCGCCGACCCCGACTTCGTCGCCAAGGCCGCGGCCGGCCGCCCGGAGGCGATCAACACCTGCATCGGCTGCAACCAGGCCTGCCTGGACCACACCTTCAGCGGGCAGATCACCTCCTGCCTGGTCAACCCGCGCGCCTGCCACGAGACCGAGCTGGTGCTCACCCCGACCCGTCGGCGCAAGCGCGTCGCGGTCGTCGGCGCCGGACCCGCCGGACTGGCCTGCGCGGTCAGCGCCGCCGAACGCGGCCACGAGGTCACCCTGTACGACGCCGCGAGCGAGATCGGCGGCCAGCTCAACGTCGCCCGCAAGGTCCCCGGCAAGCAGGAGTTCGACGAGACCCTGCGCTACTTCCGCACCCAGCTGGCGGCGCAGGGCGTCGACGTACGCCTGAACACCCGGGTCGGCGCGGACGACCTCGACGGCCACGAAGAGGTCGTGGTCGCCACCGGGGTCACCCCGCGCACCCCCGACATCCCCGGCGTCGACCACCCGAGCGTCGTCGGCTACCTCGACGTCCTGCGCGACGGCGCCCCCGTCGGCGACCGCGTCGCGATCCTCGGCGCCGGCGGCATCGGCTTCGACGTCGCCGAGTACCTCACCGACGGCGGCGACAAGGCCCACGAGGACCCGGAGACGTACTTCCGCCTTTGGGGCGTCGACATGGACTACCGCGCGCCCGGCGGGCTCGCCGCACCCGAGCGCCCCGCGCCGCCGCGCACCGTCCACCTGCTCCAGCGCAAGACCAGCAAGGTCGGCGCGGGTCTCGGCAGGACCACCGGCTGGATCCACCGCACCGAGCTGAAGCACCGCGGCGTCACCATGGTCCCGGGCGTGCGCTACGACCGGATCGACGACGCAGGACTCCACGTCACCGTCGACGGCGAGTCCACGGTGCTGGAGGTCGACACGATCGTCCTGTGCACGGGCCAGGAGCCGAGCCGGGGCCTGTACGACGAACTGGTCGCCGCCGGCCGCAGCGTCCACCTCGTCGGCGGCGCCGACGTGGCCGCCGAACTGGACGCCAAGCGCGCCGTCAAGCAGGGCACCGAGCTGGCGGCGGCGCTGTAGGAGGCGCGTGGGCCGTCCCTAGGATGAGCCCATGTCACTCCCGCACGCGATCCTCACCGCCCTGGTCGAAAAGCCCTCGTCGGGGCTGGAGCTGACCCGCCGGTTCGACAAGTCGATCGGCTACTTCTGGTCCGCGACGCACCAGCAGATCTACCGCGAGCTGGGAAAGCTGGAGGCCGACGGCCTGATCCGCGCCCTGCCCGGCGGACAGCCGGCCCGCGGACAGAAGAAGTCCTACGAGGTGCTGCCGGCGGGCCGTGACGAGCTGGCCCGCTGGACCGCCGCCCCGCAGGATCCCAAGCCCCTGCGGGACGCGATGCTGCTGCGGCTGCGGGCCGCGGCCGTGGTCGGCACCTCCGGCATCGAGGCGGACCTGCGCCGCCATCTGGAGCTGCACGAGCGGCAGTTGGCCGAGTACGAGGAGATCGAGGAGCGGGACTTCCCGCCCGGCAGGGACAGCACCGAGGACCGGCTGCGGCATCTGGTGCTGCGGGCCGGCATCGATCTGGAGACCTTCTGGACCCAGTGGCTGCGGCACGCGCTGACGCAGTTCGGCGAACTGCCGGACGAGGGCGGCCGGACCTGAGGAGACGGCCACGGTCCGGACCCCGTACGGCCGGAGAACGGGCCCGGCTCAGAACCGGTACGGCTTGGAACGCCGGCGCAGGAACCAGGCCGCCGCGATCACACCGGTGCCGACCAGCGCGCCGCCCGCGACCAGGGTGGCCGTGCCGTAGTCCTGGACGGCCCCGCCGAGGCCGCCCAGCACGCCGCGCGAGGCGGAGGGCGAGGGCGCCGGGGAGGCGGAACGGCTGGGCGAAGGGGAGGGCGAGGGCGCCGGGGAGACGATGACGGTCTGGGACCCGGCGGTGCTGTTGTTGGAGCACATGACGATCACGGTGTACGTGCCGGGGCTGATCCCCGACCAGCTGGCGCCCTGCCCGGTGCTGTTCCCGGTCAGGGCCACCTGCCGCCCCTGGGCGAAGTCCCCCTGGCCTCCGGTGATCAGCGAGGCGGTGCCCCAGCTGCCGTTGAGCTGGGCGCAGGCGGTGGTGGTGACCGACACCGTGGTGCCGGTGGTGCTCACCGAGATGCCCGGACCGGCGGTGGCCGGCCCGGCGGTGAGGGCGACGGGCAGCGCGGCGGCTGCCACGGTCAGGCCGGAGCGGAGGAGTGGCGAAGAGATGCGCATGTGGACTGCCCTCCGGCGGCACGGTCGGCGGTACGTCCCATGCGCCGCCGAGATCGGAAACGCCCGTGCTGCCTCACGGGAAGCCAACAGGGCGGCGACCCGGCCCGCATGCGGAGCGCGACCGCGCAGGTGACGGGCGGCCACCGGGCGCCTCGACCCGTCGTCGCCCGGGGCCGGCGCACGGCCGGCCCGGTGTCACCCTCCCGTGCCCGTCGTCACCTTCCGCTCCGCCGAGAAGCCGCCCCAGGTGCCGTCCGACAGCCGCGCCCGGACCCGCACCCGGTGCGTGACACCGGCCTGGCTCCCGGCGTAGAAGCTGTACTCGGCCCGCTCGCGCGGCGCTTCGTCGCCGTACACGAGCGATGTCGCCGCACGGCCGTCCAGCTCGATCTGATACTCCGTGATCACCCCGTCCCCGCGCGGCGGGACCCAGCTCAGATCGATGTAGTAGGCCCCGTCGGCCCGGTGCGAGGACGCGCGCAGGGCGGTCGGAGCGGTGGCCGCGGCGTCGTCGGAGCCGGGAGTGGTGAGCCGCACGGCGGCGCCGGCCGGTGAGACGTTGTCGGCGGCGTCCCGCGCCCGGACGGTGAAGGTGTAGCGGGTGCCCGGGCGCAGACCGGTGACCTGGGCCGAGGTGCGATCACCGCCCACGCTGTGGACCTTCGTGCCGCCCTGGTGGATGTCGTACGACACCACCCCCCGGTCGTCGGTCGAGGCCGCCCAGGTCAGCCGGACCGCCCGGGCGCCCGCCGCCCGGCCTCGGGTGTCGCCCGGACGGGTCGGCGGCGTGTCGTCGGTGACGGCGGCGGGCGTGGTCGCCCGCACCTCGCGGCTGCGCGGTCCGAGCCGCCCGTCGGCGGCGCGGGCCCGCACGGTGAACGCGTAGGCGGTCGAGGGGCGCAACCGGGTGACGTCCACCATGCGGTCG
Organism: Streptomyces rochei; assembly: GCA_002155895.1. GTDB lineage: Bacteria > Actinomycetota > Actinomycetes > Streptomycetales > Streptomycetaceae > Streptomyces > Streptomyces rochei. The sequence goes on along the minus strand of MUMD01000473.1, from coordinate 244 downwards.
GCGGCGGGCACCTCGTCGACCCGCGTGCCGCCGCGGTACACCTCGTACGCCTCGGCCCCCTCGACCGCGTTCCACATCACGTGCACGGTCGTCGCGCTGCCCGCCTCGGCGGTGACCCCCGTCGGCGCTCCGGGGAGCGGCCGGCTGCTCGCGCCGTCGTCCCCGGTGCCCCAGCTGCAGGAGGAGGCGAGCGCGAGGGCGGCGCAGAGCAGGGCGCAACGGCGCAGGGTGCGTGGGACGCGGG
>MUMD01000472.1 GCA_002155895.1 Streptomyces rochei | reverse complement strand
TCCCCACCCGGCCGGGCGCCGATGGGGGCGGCGCCCGGCCGGGTGGGGAGCCCCACGTTGGTGCGGGTGCCGGTGACGACGTAGCCCTTGACGCCGCCGGCGAGGGCGTTGCGCACGGCGCCGATGTCGTCGGCGGCGGACAGGGCGAGGCCGTTGGGCCAGCCCGCGGCGCGGGTCTCCGACAGCAGGGTCAGGCCGGAGCCGTCGGGGAGGTGGACTTCGGCGACGCAGATGTCGCGGGGGTTGCCGATGCGGGGACGAGCCTCCGCGACGGACGAGGCCTCGATGACGTCGCGCACACCGAGCGCCCACAGGTGGCGGGTGACGGTGGAACGGACGCGCGGATCGGCCACGACCACCATGGCGGTCGGCTTGTTCGGGCGGTAGGCGACCAGGCTTGCAGGCTGCTCGAGGAGAACGGACACCAGGCCTCCTGGGGTGCGGGACGGGGGCGGCTCGTGGGGGACGAAGCCGGGACGAACCGTGCTTTCAAGGTCACAGTCGTCTTCGGCACCGAACGCGTCCGCCTTTAGAGAATGATCACGATCTGGTGAGTAACAATCCGAGCAATTCGGACACGCGGTCGATCATTCGAAGATCGAACGGTTTCGCACTTTGTCGATACGGGCCCGAAAGTGGCCGTGTCGACAAAGTGACGGAACGTTTCCTGAGCCGAAAGGCCCCGGGTCGGACGCCGAACCGGGGCAAGGCAGAGGTGCGGAAGGGCAGGAGGAGAACAGAGCCGAGCGGCGGGACGTGGAGAGCGGAGAAGGTGAAAGAGGAAGAGGCGAGCCGGGAGGGCCCGGCCTAACGCGACTGAGGGCCGCGGCGCTGCGGCAGCGTCACGATCGACGCGTCGCCGGGCGCGGCCGGCGGCAGACCCGCGACCTGCGCCAGCAGATCGCACCAGGACGCGAGGTGCGCCGCGGTGTCCGGGACCCCGCCCAGCCCCTCACGCGGTGTCCACGACGCCCGGATCTCGATCTGCGAGGCCGACGGCCGTGCCGAGAGCCCACCGAAGTAGTGAGAACTCGCCCGGGTGACCGTGCCGCTGGGCTCGCCGTAGGTCAGGCCGCGCGCCTGCAGCGCGCCGGTGAGCCAGGTCCAGCACACGTCCGGCAGCAGCGGGTCCGCGGCCATCTCCGGCTCCAGCTCCGCCCGCACCAGCGTCACCAGCCGGAAGGTGCCGTGCCAGGCGTCGTGCCCGGCCGGTTCGTGCAGCAGCACCAGCCGTCCGTCGGCCAGGTCCTCGTCGCCGTCGACGACCGCCGCCTCCAGGGCGTACGCGTACGGGGCGAGCCGCTTCGGCGGGGGCACCGCCTCCACCTCGATCTGCGGCCGCAGCCGCGCGGCCCGCAGCGCCTCCACCGCGGCCGCGAAGGGCGGCGGGGCCGCACTCCCCGAACGCCGGGAATCCCCCTCCGCACCCTTCGTCCCGTCCATTCCGCCAGCGTCGTCCGACAGTCGTCCCTGAGCCGCAGCCATGCGGGGAAGGTTAAGCGGAACAGCGCCCCGGCGCAGGGAGGGACACCCGCGTGCGGGCGCGATGTCCGGATCACGTCGTCCCGCGCGGGCGCCCCCGCGCGGCTCGCGCGCGGTCGCACCCGTGGTCCGGCGCTGTCCGAGGGGCATGCGAGACTTGCCGGTGTGAGTGCCGAACAGAGCCCCGTGGGCAAGCAGCCGACCGCCACGTACGACTCCGCGTTCCTCAAGGCGTGCAGGCGTGAGCCGGTGCCGCACACCCCCGTGTGGTTCATGCGGCAGGCCGGGCGCTCGCTGCCGGAGTACCGCAAGGTGCGCGAGGGCATCCCGATGCTCGAGTCCTGCATGCGGCCGGAACTGGTCGCCGAGATCACCCTCCAGCCGGTGCGCCGGCACGGCGTGGACGCGGCGATCTACTTCAGCGACATCGTCGTCCCGCTGAAGGCCATCGGCATCGACCTCGACATCAAGCCGGGCGTCGGCCCGGTCGTCGAGAAGCCGATCCGCACCCGCGCCGACCTGGCCCGGCTGCGCGACCTCACCCCGGAGGACGTCTCCTACGTCACCGAGGCGTACGGCCTGCTCACGCGCGAGCTGGGCGCCACCCCGCTGATCGGCTTCGCGGGTGCCCCCTTCACCCTCGCCAGCTACCTCGTCGAGGGCGGCCCGTCCCGCAACCACGAGCACACCAAGGCGCTCATGTACGGCGACCCGCAGCTGTGGGCCGACCTCCTGGACCGCCTCGCCGACATCACGGCGGCCTTCCTCAAGGTGCAGATCGAGGCGGGCGCGAGCGCCGTCCAGCTCTTCGACTCCTGGGTCGGCGCCCTGGCCCCCGCGGACTACCGCCGCTTCGTGCAGCCGGCCTCCCGCAAGGTCTTCGAGGCCGTCGCCGGGTACGGCGTGCCGCGCATCCACTTCGGTGTCGGCACCGGCGAACTCCTGCGCGACATGGGCGAGGCGGGCGCGGACGTCGTCGGCGTCGACTGGCGGGTCCCGCTGGACGAGGCCGCCCGCCGCGTCGGCCCCGGCAAGGCGCTCCAGGGGAACCTGGACCCCGCCCTCCTCTTCTCCACCACCGAGGCGGTCGAGGCCAGGACCCGCGAGATCCTGGACGCGGCGGCGGGCCTGGAGGGCCACGTCTTCAACCTCGGCCACGGGGTCCTGCCCGACACGGACCCGGACGCGCTCAGCCGCCTCGTGGAGTACGTCCACACCCGGACCGCACGCTGAAGTCCGGCCCGTCCCCGACCGGCGTGCTCGGCACGCCCGACGGGGACGGGCCGTCGGCGGGGACGGCACGTCGGGCCGGGGACCGCCCGTCACCCGTTGCGCGCGTACCAGGCCAGGCACCGCCGCCAGGTCGCCAGGCCGGAGACCAGCACCACCGCGGCGACCAGCGGTGACAGGTGCACCAGCACGGAGGAGACGGGGACGGTGTCCGCGTGGCCGGTCAGCCACGCCGCCGGGTAGTAGCCGGCGAACGCGATCGGCACACCGAAGGTGAAGGCCCCCTGGAGGGCCACCGGGAACACGCTCAACGGGTAGTTGCCGAAGTTCCCGGCCGTGTTGTCCAGCCAGAAGAACAGCGACTCGCTGCCCCGGAACCTGAGCACCAGGCCGGCGATGTGCAGATTGAGCCCGAGTTCGATCACCGTGGCGGCGGCGACCGCCACGATCAGGAAGCCCAGCGCGGCCGGCGACCACGTGACGTCCAGCAGCGACAGGCAGACACCGAACGACGCCCCGGCCACCACCAGGTCGCCCAGCGCGTTGACCGGTGCCTCGTAGGTGAAGACCTGGAGCAGCACCGGGGCCGGGCGGGTCCTGAAGGCCTCGAAGCGGCCCTCCCGCAACAGATGCGGAATCAGCCCGAGATTGCCGAAGAACAGCATGTACAGCCCGTGCCCCAGCATGCGGATGCTGCTGATCAGCAGGATCTCGCCGAGGTCCCAGCCGGCCAGGGACGGGAAACGGCTGAAGATCACCGCCGCGAAGAGCAGCACCGTGATCTGGTAGGTCACGCCGTTGGCGACGGCCATCGCGAAGTCCGCGCGGTTCGCCAGCTGGCTGCGCAGACCGGCGCGCATGATCACGGCGGCCAGCCGCAGCCGGCCCACCCGGCGGGGCGCGGTGGCCGTCGCGGCGGTCGCGGTCGTCACCGGGGCGGTGTCCGGACGCATCGGCCTCACCCGCCCAGGACCAGGAGACGACGGGCGGCACGCCGCCACACCAGGCGGCTCAGCGCGGCCAGCAGCACGCACCACAACGCCTGTTCGGCCAGGTACGGCCAGCTCTCCGCCGCGCCGATGCGGCCCGTGTAGAGGGAGACCGGCACGTTGATGGTCGCGGCGAACGGCAGGTGCCCGGCGACCGCCCGCAGCCCCTCCGGGAAGAACCACAGCGGGACCAGTCCGCCGGAGAGCAGCAGCTGGGCGAAGGCCACCAGCCGGTTCACGCCGAAGCTGGTGATCGTCCAGAAACTGGTGAGGTCGACCAGCAGGGCGATCTGGTAGAAGACCACCTGGCCCAGGGCGTAGGCCAGCACGGTCACCGCCGCCGCGGGCCCGGACGGCGGCAGCGCGACCAGGCCGCAGACCACGCCCACGACCAGGCCCACCAGCAGCCACAGGGTGGCGTACAGACTCTCGCCGAGGCCGCGCCAGGCGCAGTAGCGGCGGGCCGACAGCGGACGGACGAACCAGAACACCACCGAACCGTCGCGGATCTTGCTCTGCGCGGTCTCCTGGGAGGCCCCCTCCATGATCACCCGGCCGGTCCCCATCAGCGTGGCCAGCACCGAGTACGTGATGGCCTGGTCCATGTCGAGGCCGACGACCCGCTCGCCGCTCTCGCCGTACAGCGCCCGCCAGAGCAGTACGTACAGGAACACCTGGGTGACGATCACGAACGCGGTCGCGGCCAGCCGCGGCCGCGTTCGTGATCGTCACCC
>MUMD01000471.1 GCA_002155895.1 Streptomyces rochei | reverse complement strand
CCCCTAACCGGCGCCCCGGCCCCCTACCCCGGCCGGCCGGCCGCCGGCGTGTCCGGTCAGGCGCCCGGCGCGCAGTGCTCGGGCACTCCCGCGCCGACCCCGGCCTTCGTGGCGAGGCAGGCCCGCAGGTCCGCGCGTCCGGACAGGCGGAGCTTGCGGTACACGCGGGTGAGGTGCTGTTCCACGGTGCTGACGGTGATGAACAGCTTTCCGGAGATCTCCCGGTTGGTCTCACCGGCCGCGGCGAGTTCCGCCACGCGCAGTTCCGCCTCGCTGAGCATGGCGGTGTTCAGCCGCTGGCGGGGCATCACCGGGGTCTCCTCGCCGGCGGTGACGGCGCTCTCCGGCAGCAGGGTCCGGGCCAGGCGCTCGGCGCCGCAGCGCACGGCGCTGTGCCAGGCCTGCTGACCGGTGACCCGTGCCCTCGCGGTGTCGTCGGCCTCCTGGTGGGCGCGGCTGAGGTCGGTGAGGATCAGGAAGTGCTCGTAGCGGTCGCGTCCGCCGGCGACCAGCTCGGCCGCGTCGGTGAGCACTTCGCGGCGGCGGCTGCGGTCCACCAGACGCGCGTACACGCGCAGGTGCGCGGCGCGTACGTGGGGATGACGGCCGCGAGCCTGGTTCAGCTCGCTCTCGGTCAGGCGGCGGGCCTCGCTCCGGTCACCGAGGGCGAGGGCGGCCTCGGCCTGGCCCAGCCGCCAGGGGGCGAGGACGGGCGGGGCCAGGCCCCAGGCGCGCACGCGGTCCTCGCAGGACCGGAAGTCCCGCAGGGCTGCGGCGTACTGGCCGACCGCCAGGTGGTGACGGCCCCGGGCCTGCAGATAGTGCAGGCCGTAGAGCGTCTGGTACATCTCCGGGTGCACGCTCCAGGACAGGTGTTCCCCGGCGCGTTCGGTGTGGCCCCGGGCGGTGTGCACGGCGACGAGGACGCTCAGGGGCAGTCCGAGCGCGACTCCCCAGGCGCGCGGCGCCATGTGGGTGAGGGCGCGCTCCGCCAGTTGCTGCGCCGCCGGCAGGTCGCCGCGGCGCCGGGCGATCTCCGCGCAGACGGCCTGGTGCACGCCGCGGGCCAGCGGGGTGGCCAGCTGCTCGGCGTCCTGGACGGCCCGGGCGGCCCAGCGCTCGGCGGTCACCAGCTCACCCGCGTAGAGGAGCGACTGGAGGACCGAGCCGGCGGTGTCGCCGGTCAGTCGCCGGTCGGCCAGCACCTCCTGGGCGGTGGCGGGGACGTTGGCGTGGCCCGTCTCGCACAGGGCGAGGGAGAGGGAGGTGAGCGGGCGCAACGAGTCCGAGGAGGTTTCCAGGAGCCGGTTCAGCAGCTGTTCGTCGGCCCGGCGGATCCGGTCCAGCAGGCCGGGGTGGCTGAGCCGGGCCCAGTCCAGGAAGGTCTGGATCTCGGTGCGGAGGGGGCCGTCGGCGCAGCGGTCGGCGACGTCCAGCAGCATGGTCACGGCGTCCTCGACGTGCCCGTGCCACAGGAAGATCGTCAGCAGGGTGAGCGTCTCGGCGTCCGGGACGTGGCCCTTCTGCTGCAGCTCGAAGCACTCCTGGAAGTGCTTGGTGACCCGGGCCGGGTTCTGTCGCCATCCGACGCGCAGGAACTCGCTGACGACCAGGCCCCGCTCCTCGTCGGTGAGGGCGCCACGCAGGGCCAGCCGGAGGCATTTGAGGGCGAAGTCCCAGTCGTTGTGGCCGGCCGCTTCCCGGGCCGACTCGCGCAGCACGGCGACGGTCCAGGGCTCGGCAACGATGTCGGCGGCGATCAGGTGCCGGGCCACCCGCAGGGCGCTGTGCCCGTCCGCGTCCAGCAGGGCGGCCGCCGCCAGGTGCAGTTCCCGCAGGTCGTGGAAGTCCGGGTCGGTGAGGAGGACCTGGGCGACGCCCGGGTGCCGGAAGCGGAATCCGTCCAGTACGCCGGCCGCCTCCAGGTCCTGCAGATGCCGGGTGACGTCCTCGGGGGTGCAGCGCAGCAGTTGGCACAGCAGGTCCAGACCGGCGGCGGGGCCGAGCAGGGCCATGCCGCGGGCCACGGCCATGGCCTGCGGGCCGCTGCGGTGCAGGGAGGTGAAGACGGCCAGCGCCGAGACCTTGCCGGGCGCGAGCGTGCCGCCCCTGGCCGTCTCGGGGCCGGCCTCGTCGGTGAACCGGGTGGAGGACCATTCCTGGATGAGGGCCCGCAGCGCCAGCGGATTGCCCCCGCTGTAGCGGTAGTAGTCGGCGGCGGACCGCTCGGCCACCTCTGAGCCCAGGCTGTCCGCCACGACCTCGGCGACGGCGAGGCGGGACAGCGGGCGCAGACGCACCCGCCGGTAGTGCGGAGCGCGCAGCAACTCCGCGTGGAACAGCGGCATTTGCTCGTAGGAACAGTCGGATGCAACGAGCACCATCATGATCCGGGCGGTGCGGCAGGCCCGGACCAAGTGGAGGATGCCGTCGAGCGAGTCGGGGTCGGCGTGGTGGAGGTCGTCGATCACGACGAGCAGCGGCTGCCGGTGCGCGTACCTGGCGATCTCCTCGGCGGCCCGCAGCGGGTTCTCCGCGGCGGTGCCGCCCGCGAGCGCATACGCGCCGTCGGGATTCTCGGGCTTTTCACCGGCGAATGTTCCGGCACTTCGCCCCGGTTGCCTCCGCAGGCTCTCGGCGAGCTGCTCGAATAATCCCCGGCGCCCCTGACCGCCGGGCACACACATGCGTGCTCGCAGGACTTCGAGATCGTCTTCCTCCGCAATCTCGGCGAGAGAATGCGTCAATTCTGTTTTGCCTACGGCGGCGGGTCCGGTGATGACGGCCACGCCACCCCGTCCGCTGTGGACACACCGTATGAGTTCACTCAGTTCGGAAATCGTGCGTGCACGTTCGACCAGCATTTCTCTCCCGTGGTCCCCCTGTTGACCGCGAGTTTCCCCTGTCGTGACACAACTCGCACTCGCGGTCAAACTACCCGGTCATCCGCGCTTATCGATTTACGCACGCGCCGGCACTCCGTGCCGACCGGCGATAAACACCCCCGCACTGCGATGACACATCGTGATGCTCTACCAATCGCAAGCGTTTCGTCAAGGATCTGCAAAGAGGATTAACGCGTCCGACATCGGTGTTCACCGGACTCCGTCCGCGGCCGGGCGCGCCTCTCCCACGGGCGGGCCCGGCGGCCGGGTCCGTCCGTCACGGAACGGGAGAAGGGCGGGTCAGCCGCTCCGCGTCCCGGTTCGGTCGACGGCCACGAAGACTCCGCGATCCGCCCTCCCGGCCGGCAGGAGCGACGCCTCGAAGCCCGCCCGGGCGAAGGCGTCCAGGTACTCCTCCAGGGAGTACAGGGCGAGGTCCTGGTGGTCGACGAAGTGGCGCACACCGCCCGGCTCGGAGACCAGGTAGTGCATGTCCACGAGGGAGCGGTCGCCCTCGGTGCGCCACTGTCCCATCCGGGAAATGGTCACCCCCTCGTGCTCGACGGTGGCGTGCGCCAGAATCCCGCCGTTCCACTTCTCCCGGAGGATCCAGGGTTCGACGACGAGCACCCCGCCCGGTGCGACGTGGGCCGCCATGCGCGCGACCGCCGCCCGCAGTTCGTCGGGGCCGCCCAGATATCCGACCGAGCTGTACATGGAACACACGACGTCGAAAGTCCGGCCGAGGTCGAAGTCACGCATGTCGGCCTGGTGAACCGCGATGTCACCGAGCTTTCGGCGGGCCACCCGGACCATGGATTCCGAGAGATCGACGCCGGTCACCGAGAACTGTTTGGCGAGGTATCTCAAATGCTCGCCCGTGCCACACCCCACGTCCAACAGAGTCTTGGGGTTTTCTACATGCCGTCGGGCCAGATCCCCGATCAGTTCGGCGTGGTCGGCATAGTCGTAGAGGGCACAGTAGACGCGATCGTACACATCGGCGAACTGGTCGTCATACAAGCTTGCTCACCCTGTCTCACTGAGAACACGGAGAAGCCCGCGCGTGCACCGGCCGTTTTCGCCAGCTTCCCCCGAAGCGCAACCGCCTAAGCTACTGGCGAGTTTCCTCACCTATAATAAGACTATCACGGGGGTCTCAAGCTGTCACATTGTCAACTTAATTTGAGTCAACAGTGCTTGGGGCGTCGTCGGCCACGGACCCGCCCCCGTCACCGCGCGCCACGCGATAGCCGAGGTAGACGGCTTTTCGCCCGAAGGTGCGGGTCTCGACGAGTTCGAGGTCCACCCTCCGTTCGTCCCGGGGGAAGAAGGGGACGCCGCCGCCGACCAGCACCGGGTGGACCATGGTCCGGTACTCGTCGATCAGTCCCTCCAAGGCCGCCCGGGCGGCGAGGGTCGCGCCGCCGATCGCGATGTCGCCCTCCCCCGGTTCGGCCCGCGACCGCTCGATCTCCTCCGTCAGATTGCCGGAGGCCAGGCGGGTGTTGGTGCCCCTCACCTCCGTGAGCGTGGTGGAGAACACCACCTTCGGGAGCGCCTTCCAGAGCGCGGTCCACTCCCGCGTGTCCTCGTCGAGCGACGGGTCCTGGTCGGCGGTCTCCCAGTACAGCATCGTCTCGTACAGCCGTCGTCCCAGCAGGTGCACGCCCGCCTGCCGGATGTCGTCGATCCAGAACCGGAAGATCTCCTCGTCGGGCGCCGTCCAGTCGAACCGGCCGTCCGGACCGACGACGTAACCGTCGAGGGAGACGCTCATCGAGTAGGTGATACTGCGCATCGGGGATCGATCCTCCTCCATCGGCGTGCGTCGACCGTACGTCGGTCGCGCGCCCCGGAAGCCGAGGGGCGCGCCGGACCCGCCCGGTTCACGAGCCGGGACGCCTCAGCTCCTCGGCGAGAAGGCCGACGGCCGCGGGGTTGCGCGGGCTCTCGACGAGGTCGACGTAGTCGAGGACGACGATCCGGCCGTTCCTGACGGCGGAGACGTTCGCGAGGGGCGGGTAGGACTCGAGGAACCTCCGCTTCTGTTCGGCGGTGGTGTCCCCGTAGTCGTTGATGACGATGACCTCGGGGTCCCGGGCGACGACCGTCTCCCATCCCACGGTGGTCCAGCTGTCCTCGAGGTCCTTCATGACGTGGTCGCCGCCGGCCTTGGTGATGATGTCGTGCGGGCCGGCGTAGGCGCCGGAGGTGAGCGGCTTGTCCTCGCCGCTGTCGTAGAGGAACACCCGGGGCCGGTCGGCGCCCCGCGGAGCCTTCGCCTGTGCCTCGGCCACCTGCTCGCGGAACGAGGTGACGAGAGCGTCGGCGCGGTCCTCGACGTCGAAGATCTTCCCCAGGTTCCGCAGGTCCGTGTAGAGGGCGTCGAGCGGGGCCATCACGCCGCGGGCCTTGCCCTGTCCGTTGCGGCAGGACTCGCTGAGCAGGTAGGAGTCGACACCCACCCGCCGCAGCGCGTCGGGGGTGAACCCCTCCCCCTCGCTGAAGCCGTAGTTCCAGCCCGCGAAGACCAGATCCGCCCGGGCGTCCAGCACCAGTTCCTTGTTGATGCGCCCCTTGGAGAGCCACTCGGTCTTGCGGTAACCGTCCTTCCACGGCACGCCGGTGAGGTCGCCCTTGTCGTCGGGCATGACGTAGCCGGCCATGTGGTCCTCCAGGCCGAGGGCGAACATGATCTCGGTGATGCCCACGTCGTTGGTGACCACGCGCCGCGGTGCGCTCTCGAAGGTCCTCCGCTCTCCGCAGTTCTCGATGGTGACCGGGTAGTGGCCGTCGGACCTGCGGGCGGCGCCGGCTCCCTCCCCCGTGTCCGGGGAGACCTCGGCCCCGCAGCCGGTGGCGGCGAGGGTGAGGACCAGGGTGAGGGCGAGGGCGGCGGGGCGTGCGGGGATCGGCATGGTGGGGTGACTCCTTGGTGGTCGGGTCGGGAGAACGGGGGTTG
>MUMD01000470.1 GCA_002155895.1 Streptomyces rochei | reverse complement strand
GCGGGGCCTGGGCCGCGGCGCGCAGGCGGACGAACTGGAGCGCCGGGCAGTCGAGGGCTGCACCGACAAGGTCCGCGCCGACCACCCCTGGCTCGTCGCGGCATGCCGTCGCCGGCGCATCGAGTGCGACATGGCGCCCATGCCGCTGTAGCCGCCGGCGGCCGGGCGGGGTCGCGGTCGGCGAGGCGGCGGGTCAGGAGGAGCAGCGGCTGGGTGAACAGGGTGGTGGCGAGCGCCATGAAGACCAGCACCGTGTACAGCTGAGGGCTCAGCAGCCCCGCCTGGAGGCCCGCGTCGAGGGCGATCAGCTCGGTGAGGCCCCGGGCGCTGAGCAGCACACCGACGGTCCGCGCCTCGTGCCGGTCCAGCCCGCCCAACCGGGCGGCGAGCGTCCCGCTGCCGATCTTGGTGACGACCGCCAGCACCGTGACCGCCAGCAGCACGGCCCAGCCCGTGCCGTCCATGCTGTTCAGCGCCACCGACTGGCCCGAGACCACGAAGAAGAACGGCAGCAGCAGCGAGCTGACGTCGTGCAACGGCCGCAGCAGGTCGGGATCGAGGGTGCCGCCCTCCTCCCGGGGGACCACGACCCCGGCGAGCAGCGCGCCGAAGATCACGTGCAGTCCGAGGGAGTGCGTCACCCACGCCGACCCGAGGGCGAAGCCGATGAGCAGCGCCAGCCGCAGGGAGGGCTCCAGACGCGTCCGCCACAGCAGACGGCGGAGCAACGGCCGGGCGGCGAGCACCATCACGGTGACGAAACCGACGGCCAGCACCACCCGCCACGGCCAGTCCAGAGCCGTGCCGTCGCCGCCGCCGTCCATCAGAGCGCCGGCCAGCACCGTCCAGCAGACCGCGTCCAGCACGCCGGCCGCGGACACCGCGACCACCCCGGGCACCGACCGGGACAGCTCGTTCTCCCGCACGATGGCGGTCAGCACGGGGACCGCCGTTATCGACAGGGCGATCCCGGCGAACACCACCATGGCCGGGGACGGGTCGCGCGGCATGCCCAGCTCGTGCAGCTGCTCCCGGAAGAGCAGCGCGCCGCCGCAGCCCACCGCCATCGGCACCACGAACGAGGCCAGGGCCACGGTCAGCGAGGTGCGGGCACGGTCGCCGAGGATCTTCAGATCCAGCTCGTAGCCCACCGCGAACAGGAAGACCACCAGCGCGAGCTGCGCGAAGCCGGTCAGCGCCGGCCCGATCGCGGCGGGGAACAGCGTGGCGTACGCCTCCGGTGCCAGCGAGCCGAGCAGCGAGGGGCCGAGCGCGATGCCCGCCGACAACTGGCCCACGATGTAGGGCTGCTTCAGCCTCCGGGCCAGCCAGCCCGCCGCGTGCGCCGCCACCAGAACGAGGGCCGAGGCCCCCACGAAGTGCGTGATCAGCGAGTCAGGGCTCATCCTGTCCCCCCGTTGGTCCGGTGGCCGACCGGCCCGCAGACGTGTCCGACGGCCCGCCGTTCGGCGGCCCCGTGTTCGAAGCGTTCCCATGGCGGCGCCTCAACTTGCCTAGAATAAAAACGATCTGACGCGCCATCGGAAGTCGTACGCGGGTTTTTCACCAGGGTCACGGGGGGCACATGACGGCGGTCGTCTTCATCCACGGCACGGGAGTGCGCGAACCGGGCTTCTCTGCGCTCGCGGGGCGCTTCGCCGCCGGAGTGAGCGCACTGCGCGGCGGGCTGCGCGTCGTGCCGTACTACTGGGGCGGCGCGCACGGTGCCGCGCTGGCCGCCGGCGGGGCGAGCCTGCCCCCCGCCACCGGCACCGGCCGGGGCCCGCTCGCCCCGGGCCCGGGTGACGACGACACCGCCGACTGGGCGGTCCTCTACGCCGATCCCTACGCCGAACTGGCGCTCGCCGCCGCCGGGTCGGGCCCGGCCGAGGAGCTGCCCCCCGGCTCCGTGCCGCCCGACCTGCGCGTCCGTGCCCGGCTGGCCGACCTCCTCGCCGAGGGCGACGGCCCGGCGGCGGAGCTGGGGCCCGGCCTGGCCCGTGCCGTCGCGGACCTGGCGGCCCACCCGCTGCTCGCCCCCGCGGCCGCCTCCCTCGCCCCGGACGACCTCGCCGAGGTCGCCGCCCGCTGCCTCACCGCCCAGGTCGTCGCCGGCCTCCTCGACACGGACGTGCCCCTCGTGCCCGTCGGCGTCACCCGGGACGCCGTCGTCGGCAGGCTCGCCGCCGTCCTCGGGGCGTCCGCCCGCGGTGCGGAGCGCGGCGTGCGCTCGCTGGCCCTGCGGGTCGCCTCCTCCGCCGCCTCCCGCGCCGTCGTACGCCGTCGCCGGGCCCTGACCGAGGCCGCCCACCCCGCCGCCGGGGACGTCCTGCGCTACCTCAGCCGCGGTGAGGCGGTCCGCGCCGGACTGCGCGCCCTGATCGCCGGACTCGAACCACCCGTCGCGATCGTCGCCCACAGCCTCGGCGGCATCATCGCCCTGGACACCCTGGTCCTCACCCCGCTGCCCCAGGTCCGGCTGCTGGTCACCGCCGGGTCCCAGGCCCCCTTCCTGTACGAGTCCGGGTCCCTGCCCTCCCTCGAACACCCCGCGCCCCTGCCGGCCCACGTCCCCGACTGGCTGAACCTCTACGACCCCCGGGACCTGCTCTCCTACCTGGGCGCCGGCCTCTTCCCCGGCCGGGTCACCGACATCGCCGTCGACAGCCGCCAGCCGTTCCCCGCCGCGCACAGCGCCTACTGGACCAACTCCGAGGTGTACCGGCACATCGGGGAGCGGCTCCCGTGACGGGCCCGGGGCCCGCCGCCGTCGACCCGGCCCGCGTCCACGCCCTGGTCGTCGGCGTCGAGACCTACGAGGCCGGGCCCGGCTGGGACCTGCCCGGCCCCGCCCGGGACGCCGTCCGCTTCCACCGCCTGCTGCGCGCCGCCGGCGTGCCGGAGGCCAACATCCGCCTGCACCTGGCCCCGTTGCCGCCGTACGTCCCCGAGGTCCCGTACGCCCCCGCCGACCACGCCACCCTGCGCCGGCTGCTCGTACGCGAACTGCCCGCCGCCCGGGGGGACGTGCTCTGGGTCTGGTGGGGCGGGCACGGCGTCCTCGACCGGTCCGGGCACCTGCGGCTGTTCTGCGCGGACGCCGGCGTCGAGGACAAGCTGGGCATCGACCTGGACTCCGCGCTGGAACGCTACGCCGGGGACGCGGTGCCGGGCTTCGCGGTCCAGTGGTGGCTGGTGGACGCCTGCGAGACCTTCGAAGAGGCGCTCGGCTTCCGGGAGCCGCTGCCGCCCGACGCGCTGCCCGTCGGCAGGCGGGGCACCGCGCACCGGCAGACCGTGCTGCGCGCCGCCGGCCGGGGCCGCGTCGCGGCGAACGATCCGGTACGGGCGACCGGCCTGTTCTCCGACGTCCTGCTCGCCCTGCTGGCCGGCCGATCGGCCGTGCTGCCCGCCCCGCCCGATGCGGAGGAACTGTTTCCGGCCGTGCGGGAGCGCATCGCCGCTCTCAGGGAGGCGGGCCGTACTCTGCAGTATCCCGAGATCCGGCTGCAGAGCCCCGAACGCACCGAGGTCCTCCTCCCCACGGCACGCGGCGGACCGGAGCGGCCGGCCTCCCCGCTGCTGCGGGCCGTGGACGCGCTCCTCGCCTATCCGCTGATGAGCGACCCGGCCGAGCGGCAGACGGTGGTCGCCGCACTGGACCCGCGCTTCACCGGGACACTTCCCCGTCACACCAAGGCGCGCACCGACGCGACCGGCATCCTCAACTGGCTCGTCCGGCGCCGTCCGCAGGCGCTGTGGGAGCTGTACGACGCGGTCGTGGCCGTCGACGACGACCCGGCGCTCGGGCGCGAACTGGCCGAAGCGATCAGGGTCCTGGCGGAGTCCGCGGGACGAGCGCACCGGGGATGATGATCGGGTGGCGTGATCGTACGGTTTTCGACCTGCCCTCAAATGGCCATGATGGAAAGAGACACGGGGCATCGAGTGCCACCGTGCGAGAAGGGGGAGCACCTTGGACCAGCCGCCCGCTCTGCGCCATGCCGAAGCCGCGACCCGCGCACGGTCGGCCGCCCAGGGGCGCGCCGACGTCTGGGAGTCGGACCTGGCGGACGTCGCGGCGCTGCCCCTGACCGCCGTGGACGCCCTCGCGCCGCTGCGCCCCACCGCCCGACTGCTCGAGGAGGTCCTGCGGGCCCGGGGCAGCATCAGAGGCGGCGGCGAGGGCGGCGGCGGAGGCGCCCGGGCCGAATAGCCGCCGCCGGCACCCGTCACGACAGAGCCGCACGTCCCGCCCGCACCCCGGCACCGGCCCAGGCACGCCGACGACACGACCCGACGAGACCGAGTGCCCGCCGGGGGTCCCCGCATGCCGCCCGACCGGAGGTCCCCGCCCATGACCAGCGAGCCGCGCACCACCCCGATCCGCGTACCGGACCGGCTCTTCGCGGAACTGGCCGCCGGAGGCGGGTCCGCGCAGGCCGTGGCCTTCCTGGAACGCGGCGAACGGGCGCGGCGGCTGCTCCTGCTGCGGACGCTGCTGGACCGGATGGCGGAGCTGTCCACGCCGCTGACGCCGGTCGCGGACGCCTGGGAGGTGGTCAAGGACGCCGCCGGACACGACCCGGAGGCGGTCGACGGACTGCTGCTCGCGCCCACCACCGGGGCCTGGATCGCCCATATGCTGCGCCGGGTGCACGGCACCGCGACCGGGCCGCCGCTGTGGGCCGAGGCCGGACGGCTGAACGTCCTGGCCCTCACCGCCGCCCTGCTCGCCGGTACCGAGACGGCGCTCACCGTCCCGCTCGCCGACGGCGGCCTGCATCTGCCGGGCCTGGGCCGGCTCCGCCTCCCGGACGCACCGCCGGGCCCGTCCGTCGGCCTGGCGGTCGCGAGAGCCGGCGAGGTGACCCTGTCCGGCCCACCGCGGGACGGCGGCGCCCGGCCGACCGTGACGTGCCGACCGGCGTCCGTGCCGGTGGAGCCGCGGCCGGCCGGTCCCGGGACCGCGCCGTCGGTGGAGACCGCGCCGGGGGAGCCGGTGGCGTCCGCGCCGGGGGAGCCGGTGGCGTCCGCGCCGGGGGAGCCGGTGGCGTCCGCGCCGGGGGAGCCGGTGGCGTCCGCGCCGGGGGAGCCGGTTGCCGGCGGTTCCGGGGACGTCCGCGGCGGCCGGCCCGCGGGGGCCGCCGACGCGGGCCGGGCGCCCGGGGCGACCGCCGCCGCGTCCGCTGCCGGGTCCGGGGAGGAGGGGCCCGACGGCCGACACCGCGTGCCGGTCCCGCCGACCGCCGCCGGGTCGGCCGGCTGGCTCCCGCTGCGCACCCTCACCCACCATGGCCCGGCCGGCCCCGTCGCCATCCCCCTCGACGACCTCGACCCCTACCGCGACCTCGACGACCCGGTCCCGCCCGCCCGGCTCGACGCCGAGGAGGCGGCCGAGTGGCAGCGGGTGTTCGACGGTGCCGTCGCGGTGCTCGTCGCGACCGGCGCCGACCAGGGCCCGGGGCGGCTCGACCCGGCTCTGATACGCGCCGTCGTGCCCTACGGACGCACCGCCGCCGTCCCGCCCGCCGCACCGACCGTCGCCGTCTCC
>MUMD01000047.1 GCA_002155895.1 Streptomyces rochei | reverse complement strand
CAGTGACGGGGGGCGGGGACGCCGGGCACCCGCGGAGCGCCCCGGCGCCCTGCCGTCGGGCGGGCACGCCCTCACGCCGTCCCGGCACCGCCCGGGTGCCGGGCAGGGACCGGGCGGTCATGGAGCGCGCCACGCGGGCGCCGACGGTGTGGGCGTGACGGACCGGCCGGGACGCCGAGGGCGGCCGGCCGGGAGCCGTCGGATTGCGGTGACGAAGGGTCACCGCCCGGTCAGCCGGGAACGGCGGACCGGGCGGGAGCGGGTTGGGGACGGCCGAGGTCGACCGCGTGCTCGACCTCGGCGAACGCGGCGGCCGGCACCTCCTCGACCAGACGCCGGGGCGGACGCGCGGCGGCCGGCGGCGCCGTGAGCGGGGCGGCCGGGACGGCGGCCGTCGGGAGCGTGAACCAGACGACCTTGCCGGCATCACCGTCCGGCCGCGCGCCCCAGCTCTCGCTCATCGCGGCCACCATGGAGAGCCCGCGCCCGCATGTCGCCAGCGGATCGGCGTCGTCCACGACGGGCAGTCGCGGATCGCGGTCGCGCACGGACACGGTGAGCCGGTCGAGGAGCAGCTCTATCTCCACGGTGCACGTCTTGTCGGGACGGGCATGCAGGTGCACGTTGGTCAACAACTCCGTCACGCCGAGCGCTGCCCGGTCGATCAGGGAATCCATATGCCAGTAGCGCAATTGCGCAGATACGATTCTGCGGACCTGGCCGATCCGCGACGGCAGGGCTTGAAGCTCCACCGTGCAGTGTCTGCTTGGGTGACTGATCACGGCTGCGACTCCCCGACTAGAGGTCCGGAAGAACACGGAGTTCGGATCCAGCAGGGCGCACGCGGCGCGCCGCCGCCTGCTGTCGTGGCCGGCGGGCTGGTTCGCAGCGTTATCGCCGGTAAACCCAGAGTGACGTGAGACCAGCGTGACGCAAGGGGTGAGGCACCGCAACTTACGGACATCTCAAGCGCGTCGCCCCGCGGCCCTGCGCACCGCCTCGATGAAACGCCCGGCCGCGGGCGGCCCCGGCTCACCGGGCGCGGGGTCCCGCTCGCCGAGCGTGAGCAGGTACCGCTTGCCGTTGAGGTCGGCGAGGGCGCGGTCGTGCGGGGCGAACCAGGGCCGGGAAGCGCGCACCGCCTGCACCGGGGCGCTGTCGATCTCGCTGCCGTAGCTGGTGAGCAACTCCACCCTGCCACCGCTGATCCGGACCGTCCCGGCCCGGGTGAGCGAACGCAGCCGCTTGCCGATCCGCACGCCCGTGGCCCTGAACTCCGGCTCCGCCATGCCGTCGCCCCCTCGTGCCCGTCGGTTGCCGGACCGTACGCCTCGCCGGGCCGGTACCGGCTCGTCTCGTCCTCTCCAGTGTGTGCCCGCGGTCGCGGGACCCACCCGGGCCCCGTCCCGCCCGCTGGCAGTCTGCCCGCACCGCGCGGCGAGCACCAGTGCGCGCCGCCTCTTTCCGAGGGCGGCCGGAGCACTCGCGCGAATGCGCCCCCACCGGCCGCCCCGATACGCCCCAGCGGCGCCTTTGAGGCTCCCAAAGGTGTGTTTATGCAGGTGAGAAGCGTGTTGAAGGTGCTTATGATCGAGGCGTCGGCCGCGCGACGCGCCGTCGGCGCGCAGCGTAAGGAGCCCCGTCGTGAGCACCACCCCCCAGCAGTCCCGCACCGGCACCACCCTCGACGTCGACCACAGCGACCCCGCCTACCGGACCTGGCTGAAAGAAGCCGTCCGCAAGGTCCAGGCCGACAACAACCGCTCGGCCGACACCCACCTGCTCCTGTTCCCGTTGCCCGAGCAGTGGGGCATCGACCTCTATCTGAAGGACGAGTCCACCCACCCCACCGGCAGCCTCAAGCACCGGCTCGCCCGCTCGCTCTTCCTCTACGGCCTGTGCAACGGCTGGATCCGGCCGGACCGCCCCGTGATCGAGGCGTCCAGCGGCTCCACCGCCGTCTCCGAGGCGTACTTCGCGAAGCTGATCGGCGTGCCCTTCGTCGCCGTCATGCCCCGCACGACCAGCGCCGAGAAGATCCGCCTGATCGAATTCCACGGCGGGCGCTGCCACTTCGTGGACGACTCCCGCCGGATGTACGAGGAGTCCGCACGCCTCGCGGCCGAGACCGGCGGCCACTACATGGACCAGTTCACCTACGCCGAACGCGCCACGGACTGGCGCGGGAACAACAACATCGCCGAGTCGATCTTCCGCCAGCTCCGCCTGGAACGGTTCCCCGAGCCGGCGTGGATCGTCGCCACGGCCGGGACCGGCGGCACCTCGGCGACCCTGGCGCGCTACGTGCACTACATGCAGTACGACACCCGCGTCTGTGTCGCCGACCCGGAGAACTCGTGCTTCTTCGACGGCTGGACCACCGGCGACCCGGACGTCACCTGCGACTGCGGCTCCCGGATCGAGGGCATCGGCCGGCCCCGCATGGAACCGAGCTTCGTGCCCGGAGCGATCGACCGCATGATGAAGGTGCCGGACGCGGCGAGCGTCGCCGCCGTCCGGGCGCTGGAGCGGGCCATCGGCCGCAAGGCGGGCGGCTCCACGGGCACCGGGCTGTGGAGCGCGTTGAAGATCGTCGCCGAGATGGTGGCGGAGGGACGGCGGGGCAGCGTGGTGACGCTGCTGTGCGACCCGGGGGACCGGTATCTCGACAAGTACTACTCGGACACCTGGCTCGCCGAGCAGGGCCTGGACATCGGGCCGTACACGGCGGCGATCGAGTCCCTGCTGCGCACGGGCGCCTGGCCCGGCTGACCGGCGTCCGGCCGGCGCGTCGCGGGAGCCGGTGGGCGGCTCGGGATCACTCGGCCGCGGCCGTGTCCGGCTCGCCCGCCACCACCAGGCCCACGTGCTCCGCGATCTCCGCCCGGGCCTCCACCGGCAGGCCGGAATCGGTCACCAGCGTGTCCACCTGCTCCAGCGCCGCGAAGGAACTCAGGCCCACGACACCCCACTTGGTGTGGTCCGCGACCACCACGACACGCCGTGCCGACTGCACCAGACGCCGGTTGGTCTCCGCCTCCGCCAGATTCGGCGTGGACAGTCCGGCCTCGGCCGATATCCCGTGCACGCCCAGGAACAGCACGTCGAAGTGGAGCGTCGCGATCGCCTGGTCGGCGACCGGACCGACCAGGGAGTCCGACGGTGTGCGCACCCCGCCCGTGAGGACCACCGTGGCCGCCCCCTGCCGGGCCCCCGAGGCGCGCTGCGCCAGGTGGAACACGTCGGCCACGCGCACCGAGTTGGTGACCACCGTCAGCTCCGGCACGTCCACCAGGCGGTGCGCCAGCGCGTACGTCGTCGTGCCGCCCGACAGCGCGATCGCCGCGCCCGGCGCCACCAGTTCCGCGGCGGCCCGCGCGATGTCCTCCTTGGCGGTCGGCTCCAGGCCGGACTTGGCCTCGAACCCCGGCTCGTGCGTGGACGCCTCGACCACCGGGACCGCGCCGCCGTGCACCTTCTCCAGCACGCCCTGCCGGGCCAGCGCGTCGAGGTCGCGGCGGACCGTCATGTCCGACACGCCGAGCTTGCGGGTCAGCTCGTTGACCCGGACCCCGCCCCTGCGGCGCACCTCGTCGAGGATCAGGGCGCGGCGCTGCTCCGCGAGGAGGTTCGAATTCTCACTCACGTACGCTCCGGTCCTTTCGCCGCGACACCGTCCGACACGCCCGGCGCACCCGTCCCGACGGGGGACTCTCCAGGCTCCGGTGCGCGGACGTCCCATCCTCGCACGCCCGGCCACGGCCCGCGCCACCGCCCGCCCGCCGCGCACATGTCACGCCCGTCCCGCCCCGGCGTCACCCGTCACACAGTTCGGGGAGATTCCGTGCCGAGGGGTGTGCGGCGCCCGCCGAACGGAGATCCTTGTGCCCGCACGTACACAGCCGACGGCACGTCACCGGGGGAGCAGGGACAGTGGAACAGGCGCAGCAGCGGGCAGGGGCGGGCGGGCAGGACGCTCCCGCGCCGCGTGACGGGGAGGACGGGAGAAGCGGTACCGCCCTCGAACTCCTCGTCCACGGAGTGGGCGGCACGACGCCCGCCGAGATGCTCGACGACCCGCGGACCGTGCGGGTCACCGGCGACCACATCGCGGCCGTCTTCCGCCGCGCCGAGGACGCGGACGCCGAGTCCCGGCCCGAGGACTACCGGGGCCGGCCGGTGCCCGAGGCCTACGTCTGGTGCAACCTCACCTCGGGCAACGGCACCCGCGCCCTGTGGCTGCTGCTCCTTCCGTTCATGGTGGTCAACCTCGCCCACTGGATGCGGCCCAGCGCACGCGGCCGGACGCGGACCGTCCGCCTCTACGGGCTGCTGGTGCGGCTCGCGGGGCTGACCCTGACGGTGCTGCTGGTCGCCGGGGCCTGCGAGGTCGCGCTCGACCTGGTGGCCTGGCAGTGCGCGGGGACCCGCGCGTGCGCCGAGCGGCACTCCTGGCTGGGGTTCCTGTCGCCGGTGACGTCGGACGGCGGCTGGTGGAGCACGCCCGGGCGCAGGCTGGCCCTGGCCGCCGCGGTGCCCGCCGCGCTCGCCGGCCTGCTGTGGTACCTGTCGCTGCGCACCTGGCGGGCGTACGAGTCCCAGCAGCCCATGGACCGCGAGGACGGTCCCGGAGACGGCCAGGGGGCCGCGCCGGGAGACGGCCACGGGGTAGCGCCGGAGGAAGGCCGAGGGACCGTGCCGGAGGAAGGTCAAGTGACCGTGCCGGGGGAGGACCCGGCCCACACGGCGCTCGGCCGGCCCGGGTTCTGGTACGGGCGCCGGCTCGTGGCCCGGCTGCGGGCCGCGCACACCGCCGCCGCCCTCCTCACGGTCGCCGCCGCGGTCGGCGCCCCCGCGGCCCGCTTCGACCGCCGCCCGGGCGGACCCGCGCTGCTCGACACGCTGGGCTGGCTCCTGATGGCGGCGCTGGCCGCCGGGGCGGTCGTCGTGGTCGCGGTGGTCTGCCGCCGCGGCCGCAGCGAGCGGCACCTCGACCGGGAACTCGACCGGCGCCTGGTGCGACACCTGCCGCTGGCCGCCCTGGCCCTGTTCGTCCTCGCTCTCCTGTACGGCGGCTGGTCACGCCCGGGCTGGTCGTCGGCCGGGCGGCTGCCCGGGGACATGACCTTCGGCGGCATCGTCCTGGTCCAGGGCCTGCTGGTCGTCGCGCTCGCCGTGGTCGCCCACCTGCTCCACCGCAGCCGCCCCGACGCCCGTGCCGCCATCCGCGGCCTCGGCGGGCCGGCCGTCGCCATGCTGGCCTGCGCGCTGGGCGGCGTGATGTCCGGCGGTGTCGCCCAGCGCGTCTCGGACTGGCTGGACGGCACCGGCACCTCCATCGACGGCCCTCCGGTCCTGCTGACCTGGCAGGCGTCCGTCATCCCGCCGCTGCTCGTCGTCGTCCTGCTGCTCTGCGCCGCGCTGGCCCGGCACACCTGGCGCCTGGCCCGCGCCGAACGGGACGACATCGAGAGCGACCACCCGGGCGAGGCCGGCGACCCGGGCCGCACCCGGCGCATCGCGCTCACCCGTGCCCTGGCCACCCTCACCGACCGCGCGCCCCTCCTGGTCGCCATCGTCTCCGCCACCACCCTGCTGCTGGGGGCCGGGGCCCTGGTGGGTGCCCTGACGACCGACCGGGCGCCCGCCGACGCGGCGCGGGGGACGTACGCCGTGGTCCACGGCGCCGCCGAGACCGCGCAGGCGTTGGGGTCCTGGCTCATCGGCCTCGGTTTCATACTGTTCGTCACCTGGGGCAGGCGCGCCTACAAGGACGCCTCCGCACGGCGCACCATCGGCATCCTGTGGGACGTCGGCACCTTCTGGCCGCGCGCCGCCCATCCCTTCGCGCCGCCCTGCTACGCGGAGCGCGCGGTGCCCGACCTCACCTGGCGGATGGCCACCTGGACCCGGGCGACCGGCGGGCGGCTGGTCATCTCCGGGCATTCGCAGGGCAGCGTCCTCGCCGCCTCGGCCGCCTGGCAACTGGAGCCGTCCGCCCGCAAACGGGTCGCGCTGCTCACCTACGGCTCCCCGCTGGAGCGCCTGTACGGCCGCTGGTTCCCGGCCCACTTCGGGCCTGCCGCGCTCGGCTCCCTGCACGAGGAGGTGGACTGCTGGCGCAACCTGTACCGGACCACCGACCCGATCGGCGGCCCGATGCGCCTGCCCGGTGACCCCGGGCCGGACGTGGACCGCGCGCCCCTCAAGGACCCGCTGACCTACGGCCGTACGGAACTCCACCCGCTGCCCGCGCCGATCCTCGGCCACTCCGACTACCAGGCCGACCCGGCCTTCGCCGAGGAACGCCGGCGGCTGCTGGCGCGGCTGCGCCCGGACGTACCGGGTCCCCGCCAGACCGGCCGCGCCCCTTCCGTCCCGGCGGCGGACGGCGGGACGACGGGCAACTGCTAGGGGACGGCGGGCGGGGACCGGGGCCCGTCCGGCGGCACGGGCACGGGCCGCCACCGCCTCCTCCGCCGCCCGGCGTCGCGGCCGGGCGGTGCTACGGCAGCTCCGGCAGGTCCTCGGCGTAGAGCAGGGTCAGGTCGTCCGTGCTCGGGTCGGTCAGCTGGGCGACCCGGCCGGCGTGCCGTTCCACCATCGCCTCGAAGGTCTGGCGGGCGGTACGGCCGTTGCCGAAGGCCGGCCCCTTCGGGATCTCCGTGAAGTACTTCGTCAGCGCCTCGGCCGTGCCCGGCGCCAGCCGGTACTCGTGCTCGTCGGCCTGCTGTTCCACGATCCGCAGCAACTCCCCGGGGCCGTAGTCGCCGAAGGTGATGGTCCGCGAGAAACGGGACGCCACGCCCGGATTGACGGACAGGAAGCGCTCCATCTCCGCCGTGTAGCCGGCGACGATCACCACGACCGAGTCCCGCTGGTCCTCCATCAGCTTCACCAGCGTGTCGATGGCCTCCTTGCCGAAGTCCCGGCCGGCGTCCTCGGGGGAGAGGGCGTACGCCTCGTCGATGAACAGCACGCCGCCGTGCGCCCGCTGGAAGGCCTCCTGGGTGCGGATCGCCGTGGAGCCGATGTGCTCACCGACCAGGTCGACCCGCGACACCTCGACGAGATGTCCCTTCTCCAGCACCCCGAGGGAGGCGAGGATCTCGCCGTAGAGCCGGGCGACCGTCGTCTTGCCGGTGCCGGGGGAGCCCGTGAACACCAGGTGGCGCTTGACCGAGGCGGCCTTCAGACCCGCCTGCTGCCGGCGCCGGCCCACCTCGATCATGTCGGTCAGGGCCCGCACCTCGCGCTTGACGCTGTCCAGGCCGACGAGGGCGTCCAGTTCGCCCAGCACGGCCTTCGAGTCCCGCGCCGGTCCCGGCGGTTCGGCACCGGTGATCAAGGGCTCCTGCTCGGTGCTGCGCTGCCCGGGGATCGAACCCAGCAGACCGGGGGACCGGCTCACCGTCTGCACGGCCGGCTCCGGCACGGCGGGCGCCGTGGGACCGCCGCTCTCGTCGCTGGTGCAGTCCTCGACGAGCGGACCGGAGTCACGGCCCGCCTCCGCGCCGCCGTCCGCGAACTCGTACCCGCCCCGCGCGCACCGCTCGGTACGGCACTTCCTGAGCGTCGTACGGCAGCCGTCGATCACATGGAAGCCGTACCCGGCGCTGCCGGTCACGCGGCAGTTCAGGAAACTGCCGCGGCCCCCCGCCGACACGTAGACGCCCGCCTCCGAGGGGGAGTCGACCGTGCAGCGCTCGATGGTGGGGTCGGCGCCCTTGGTGACGATCACACCGGTGCGGTTGCCGTCCAGGGTGCAGTTGTTGAGGGTGCCGCCGCTGCCGTGGTCGCGGAACCAGGCGCCCGTGGCGGCGTCGCTGATGCGGCAGTCGTCGAGCTGCGCGGTGGCTCCGTCGCTCACCGACACCGCGGTGTTGCGCACCTGGGACAGATCGCTGTCCACGACGTCCGCGCGCGAGCCGCGGTCCAGCACGAACAGCGCGTCCGGCACGTCGTGCACCCGGCAGGAGTCGAGGACGGCGGTCGCGCCGTCGCTCACCCAGACCGCCGGGTAGTCACCGGTGCTGTCGAAGATCTCGCACTGGTTGGCGTCCACGCGGGTGCCGGGGTCCCACACCGACAGGCCGTTGCGCCCGAACTGCCGCACGCTGGTGCGGGTCAGGGTGAGGACGGAGCGGGAGCGCAGGTCGACCGCGTTCTCCGGGACGTCGTGGATGCGGCAGTCGGCGAGGGTGAGGACGGCGTCCGTGTCCAGGGTGACGCCGTCGCCGGTGGTGCGGTGCACATCGCAGTCGGTCAGGTGCGCCGTGGCCCGGCCGGTCACCTGCACCCCGCTGCCCCGCACCTCGTACACCTCGCAGCCCACGGCCTCCAACGCCGACCCCTCGCCCGTCACCGTCAGGCCCGAACCCGCGGCGTGGTGCACCCGGCAGCGGTCCAGCCGGGGATGCGCGCCGGAGCGCACCGTGACGCCCGCCTGTCCGGCCGAGACGACCTCGCACTCCTCGAACACGCCGCCCCCGCCGTCCACGACGGCGACTCCGGCACCGGCCGGATTGTCCACCACGCAGCGCCGCACCGTGGGCCGCGCGCCGCCGCGCACCTCTATCCCGGAGGCGGAACGCGCGACCACCCTGAGTCCCAGCAGCTCCGGCGTGCCGTCCTCGAGGAGCACGGCGGGGGCCGCCGCGTCCTGGCCCTCCACGTGCAGGTCCTGGATCACCGCCGAGGCGCGCACGGTCAACGGGACGCCGTCCACGGGGGCGATCCGCACCGAACCCTGTGCGCCCTCGGGCCCGCGCAGGGTCACCGCCCGGTGCACGACGAGGTTCTCCCGGTAGGTCCCGGGGGCGACGGTGAGGACGTCACCGTCGGCCGCGGCCTCCAGGGCGGCGGCGAGCGATGCGTACTCCCCCGTGCGGCGCCGCCACCGCGAGGTGCCGGTGTGCGTCACCTGGACCGTGCCCTGTGCCATGGCGTTGCTGTGCCCCCACCTCGTCGTACGCGGGTCTTCGCCGATTCGGTTCGGCCGGTCCACCGTAGCGTGCGCGCAGGCGGTGAGTTGACCGGAGGCGGAAGCACGTCAACTGTCCGCGCCGGTCCTGCCCCAGTCCGGGCCGGCCCGCCCCCACTCCCGGTCCAGGCGCGCGTACCGGTGGTGGACCATGCGCCGGACGGTGATCCGCCGGGCGGCCTCCACCAGGGCCGCGGCCAGTGCCGCGGCGCCGATCCCGGCGAGCACCGCGTGCGTGGTCGCCGTCTCGGCGTCCAGCGGACGGGCCACGGTCCGGCCCTCGTCGTCGGTCCATATCGCGAAGCGGTCGCCGGGGGCCGGGTCGTCGAGGCTCGCCATGAGGGCCGCCTCGTGCCGGGACCCGTCCGGTGCGGTCCAGTCGGCCAGCACCCGGCTGCGCAGATCGCCGCCGGAGGCGCCCTCGGGGTCGACGGTCAACGGCGCGCGCTCCAGCGGGCGCACGACGGTGGCCGTCACCCGGTGCCGCGACGCGTGCTGCTCGCGTACCGAACGCTGCAGCGTGTCCTGGGCCGAGCCGCCCGCGAGCGCGCCGGCCAGCGGAGCCAGGGTCAGGATCATCAGCAGTCCGACGAGCGCCACCCACGCCTCGGCCAGGTCCGTCGGACGGCACAGCGGATTGTGCCGCCAGCGCCAGAGTCCAGCGATCGCCCGCACGATCCGCGCCCCCTTCCCGCTCCCCGCCGGGTTTCTCTCACGAACCTCTCACACAGGCCCAACGCGCGGGCCGCGGACCGGGTTCCCCCCTCCGGACGGGTGACCGGAACCGGTCGCCGGGCGTCCGTAGGTCATCCGTCAGCCGGAGATCCGCACCGGGTCGCCCACCCGGATCGTGCCCCGGCCCTCGGGGACCAGGTTCTGCCCGAAGACCAGCTTGCCGTCGGAGCGGCGGTGGAGGCCGAGGCTGTGCAGGGGCTCCCTGCCCCGGTCCGCGGTGAACTGGTCGGTGGTCGTCACCACGCAGCGCCCGCACGGCTTGGCGACCCGGAAGGCCACCTCGCCCACGGTGACGCGGGACCAGCCGTCCTCGTCCCAGGGCTCGGTGCCGGAGACCACCACGTTCGGCCGGAACCGGTTCATGGGCAGCGGGCCCTCGTCCGCGTGCTCGCCCCGCGCGATCAGGGTGTTGAGGGCGTCGAGGGAGGCCGTGGTGGTGAGCAGCAGCGGGAAACCGTCGGCGAAGGTGACGGTCTCGCCCGGCAGCGCGTACTCCGGGTCCACGGGCCGGCGGGTGGCGGGATCGTCGAGGTGCACCAGCCGGACGTCCTCCTCGAGGAATTCGCTGCACCAGGCGTGTGCCGCCTCGTCCTCGGCGGGGACCACCTCGACCTTGTCCCGGAAGAGCTGCGCCACCACGGTGGCCCCCGCACGCGGGACCGGCACCGCGAGCGGCTCCCGGCCGGGTGCGGACAGCCGGACGCCGCCGCCGGGCAGCAGCTCGGCGGCGGCCAGGGCGATGCGCGGCTGCCTGCGTTGTGTGACGACCTTTCCCCCGTCGTCGATCAGCATCCAGCGGCGGTCTCCGGCCAGCCCCCAGGGCTCCACGACGGCCTCCCGGAGCGACAGGCTCCGGGACGCCGTCGTGGA
>MUMD01000469.1 GCA_002155895.1 Streptomyces rochei | reverse complement strand
CGCGCTGATCAGCGCGATGGGCAGTGCGGTGCCCGCGAAGAGGTGGTAGCCGCGCAGCTGGTCGACGACGAAGCCGAGCGACACCAGGGCGACGCAGACGAGCGGCCACCGCCTGCGCACGGCCAGCGGCAGGCACTGGAGGACGGCCGCCACCCCGGCCAGCGCGTCGCCGGGGCGGGTCGGCAGGCCGCCGACCTCCGTGCCCTGACCGCGGAGCGCCGGCAGGAGCGAGGCGACGAGGAGCAGCACCCCGAGCGGGAGGTCCCGGACCGTGACGTCGAGCCGGCGCCACAGTTCCAGGACCCGTCGGCGATCGATCACCGGGGAAGTGTAGCCGCGGGGCCGGCGCCCGCGGCACGCCGCCGGGAGCCGAACCGCACGATGTTCCCGCGCCGGTGCGCCAGCCACAGGAACACCAGCGTCAGCAGCGCTCCGAAGCCCACCGAGTACACGCTGCCCTCCGGTCCGAAGTCGCCGCCGGTGAGCAGCTTCGGGCCCGACATCGCGGCGTCGAGCAGCCCCTGGTTGTCCCCGTTGCCGGAGACCACGGTGCTGAAGATGCCGGCCGCGGCGAAGTTCCAGCCGAAGTGCACGCCGATCGTCAGCCACAGGTTGCGGGTGGCGGCGTACGCCGCGGCGAGCATGAAGCCGGCCTCGACGGCGATGGCGACGGCGCCCCACAGGGTGGCGTCCTCGTTGAGCAGGTGCGAGAGCCCGAACACCACGCCGGTCAGCCCCAGCGCGAGGTAGGTGCCGATGTGCTCCTCGATGATCCGGAACAGCACCCCGCGGTACACGACCTCCTCGGTCGCCGCGGCACCGGCCATGAAGCCGACCAGCCCCACCGCGCCCTGCACCGAGCCCAGTCCCTCGACCTCGTAGTGCCCGGAGGTCCAGAGGTTCACGATGACGGCCGAGAACATCCCGACGCCGATCAGCGTCCCCCAGCCGGCCTTGGCCGCCGCTCCGTCCAGGGCCACGTCCAGGGCCTGGCGGCGCTCGGTCCTGCGCACCACCCACGCGTACACGAACACCACCAGCGCCGCCGCGGTGAGACCGACGACCAGGGTGAGCCAGTCGTTGTCCTTCACCGCGTTGATGGAGACGCCGCCGACGGCGTACGCCGCCAGCACGGCCAGGAACTGCCAGACGAACCTCACGGAAACCCCTTCTCCGGGCCGCGGCCGGTGTGCCGCGAACTGCACCCGACGCTACGGATCGGGCGGCCCCGGATCGTCACCTCACGGTGGACACCTCGCCGTAGCTCGCACGGGGGACAAGCCCCCGGGGCCGCGCCGCCCGGCTGGCTAACCTCATGCCATGACCAGCGACTTCGCCGACGCCCTCGCCTCCGGCCGCCCCCTCGTGCTCGACGGCGGCATGTCCAACCAACTGGAGTCGGCGGGCCACGACCTGAGCGACGACCTGTGGTCGGCGCGCCTGCTCGCCGAGGACCCGGAGGCGCTTGTCAAGGCGCACCTCGCCTACTTCGAGGCGGGCGCCGACGTGGCGATCACGGCGAGCTACCAGGCCACGTTCGAGGGGTTCGCCCGGCGCGGGACCGGCCGCGAGCGTGCCGCCGAACTCATGGCGCTGAGCGTCGAGTCGGCGCGGGAGGCGGCCCGCCGGGCCCGGACGGACCGCCGCCTGTGGGTGGCGGCGTCGGCGGGTCCCTACGGGGCGATGCTGGCGGACGGCTCCGAGTACCGGGGCCGCTACGGGCTGACGGTCGCGGAGCTGGAGCGTTTTCACCGGCCCCGGCTGGAGGCACTGGCCGCCGCCCGGCCGGACGTGCTCGCGCTGGAGACCGTCCCCGACACCGAGGAGGCGGCGGCGCTGCTGCGGGCCGTGCGCGGTCTGGGCGTCCCGGCCTGGCTGTCGTACACCGTCGCGGGCGGGCGCACCCGTGCGGGCCAGCCGCTGGAGGACGCCTTCGCGCTGGCCGCGGACGCGGCGGAGGTGGTCGCGGTGGGCGTGAACTGCTGCGCCCCCGAGGATGTCCCCGGCGCCGTGGAGACCGCCGTCCGCGTCACCGGGAAGTCGGTCGTCGTTTACCCCAACAGCGGAGAGTCCTGGGACGCTGAGGGCCGGTCGTGGAAGGGGCGTTCGTCCTTCGACGCCCGGCAGGTGCGCCGGTGGCGGGCGGCCGGGGCTCGGCTGATCGGCGGCTGCTGCCGGGTGGGGCCGGAGACGATCGGGTCGGTGGCGGCGGCACTGGCACCGGTGTGACCGACTGTGATGAACTGACGTTCGGGGACGACGTGTTCGGCTGGGGGGCGACGTGGAACACGCGGGGCGGGCACGGCGGCGGGCGGCGCCCGGTCCGGTGGTCGCCTTCGGGGTGGTCGCGGTCCTCGCCGTCGCCGCGCTCCTGCTGCGGCCCCCGGGAGAGCTGCTGCCGGCCGGCAGGGGGCCGCTGGGCGAGTGGGGCATCGTCGCCATCGGGTCGGCCCTCGCCTGGTCGATCGCGGCCGCGCGGATCGTCCGCCACCTGCGCCCGCGGTTCCACTCCTACGGCGTCACGCTGTCGCCGGGCGAGGAGCGGCTGCGGGAGATCGCCGCGCCCCTGCTGCTCGCCGGGACGGGCGCCGTCGGCTTCCTGGCCCTGGCCATGCACCGCTTCTCCAGCGGTGACCCGGAGCCCGCCCCGGCGCCGGTCCCACCGACACCGGTCCCGCCGCCCGCCGACGGCGCACCGCTGCCCGACGCGGACCCCGGAGGCTCGGGTCTCCCGACGCTGCCGCTGTACCTCGTGCTCGGCGTGGCGGCCGCGGTCGTGGTCGTCCTGGTCGCGGTGGCCGTCGTCCGACGGCTGCGACGCCTGGAGCTGAGGGTGCCGCACCACCCCGGGCTCGCCTCCCCGGCGACCGGGGAGGACGACGCGCGGCTGCTGCTGTCCGCCGTGCGTTCGGGTCGTCGGGCCCTGGCCGGCGCCGGGGACGCCCGCGCCGCCGTCATCGCCTGCTATGCCGCGATGGAGGACGCCCTCGTCGCGTCCGGGGTGGAGCGCCGCGCCTCCGACAGCCCCGCCGACCTGCTCGCCCGCGCCGTCGGGGCGGGCCTCGCGCCCGGTCCGGCCGCGCCCCGCCTGGCGGCGCTCTTCCGCGAGGCCCGGTTCTCCTCGCACCCGATGGACGCCGCGCACCGCGAGGCCGCGGCCGACGCGCTGGAGGAGATCGCCTCGCTGCTCGGGGACGCGGAGGGCGCGCGGTGAACCGGCCGGCGCGGGAGGCGGCGGCGGACACCCCGGGAGGGAACATGCTCAGCCCGGGCCGGCTCGGGCTGCTCGGCGGCGCGGTCGCCGGCTCCGGTGTCCTGCTGGTGCTGCTCCTCGACGGGGCGGAGGCGGCCGGCGCCCTCCTGGTCCTGCTGGCCGTGGTGGCGCTGCTCGTCGCCCGGTACGCCGTCGGGGCGGACGCGCTCGACCACGGCCACCGGGAGGAGGTGCGGCTGCTCGGGACGCGGGCGCCCGGCATGGGCGAGTGGCGGCGGAACGTGGCGACCGCGACCGGGCCCGACGGCGCCCTCTACTACCGCGCGGTGCTCCGGCCCGAGTTGCGCCGCCTGTACGCCGCCGCGCTCGCCGAGCACCACCACGTCTCGCTCGACCGGCAGCCCGAGCGGGCGGCGGAGCTGATCGGCCCGGAGCTGTGGCCGTGGCTCGGGCCCGTGCCCCCGGCGACCGGCCCCGACGGCGAGGTACCCGTCGACGTACTGCGCCGCCTCGTCGACCGGCTCGAAACGCTCGGTGCGCACCGCACCCGCGCCGACTCCCCGGGCGCGCACCCCGCCCCCGCAACCGCACCGGTAAGGAACAAGCGACGTGACGACTGACCCCACGCCCCGCCTCCGCACCGCCGAGCAGGTCGGCGAAGAGGCCGGCGCCGTACTGCGCGAGATGGGCCGCGCCGTCGTCGGCAAGCAGGACGCCCTCGAACTGGTGATGCTGGGCGTGCTGGCCGGCGGCCACGTCCTGGTCGAGGACCTGCCGGGGCTCGGCAAGACACTCCTGGCGCGGTCCTTCGCCACCACCCTCGGCCTGGACTTCCGCCGCATCCAGTTCACGCCCGACCTGCTGCCCTCCGACGTCACCGGGACGCCGCTGTACGACCGGCGCACCGGCGAGATGGTCTTCCACCCCGGCCCGGTCTTCACGCACCTCCTGCTCGCCGACGAGATCAACCGGACGCCGCCCAAGACCCAGGCGGCGCTGCTGGAGGCGATGGCCGAGTCGCAGGTCACCGTGGACGGCGAGACCCGGCCGCTCGCCGACCCGTTCCTCGTCATCGCGACCGCCAACCCGGTCGAGTACGAAGGCACCTACTCGCTGCCCGAGGCGCAGCTCGACCGGTTCCAGCTGCGCGTGCGGATGGGGTATCTGACCGCCGGTGAGGAGCGGGCGATGCTGCGGGCCCGGATCGACCGGGCGGCGCCCGAGGCCGTGCTCGACAGGCTCGCGGGGCCGGCCGACGTCGTGGCGTGGCGGGCCGTCGTGGAGCGCGTGGAGATCGACGACGACCTGCTGGAGTACGCTGTGGCGCTGGTCGGCGCGACCCGCGACCATCCCCAGATCGGCATCGGCGCCTCGCCGCGCGGCGGACTGGCCCTGGTGCAACTGGCGCGCGCCCGCGCGGTGCTGGACGGCCGCGACTACGTCGTCCCGGAGGACGTCAAAAGTCTCGCCGTGCCCGCGCTGGCGCACCGGGTGTCGCTGCGCCCGGAGTTGTGGGTGCGCGAGGTGTCCACGGACGACGTGCTGCGCGAGATCGTCGACAGCGTGCGCACGCCGACGACCCGGCGCACGGCCGCCGCCGTCTCGTCGTGACGGCGCCCGCGCCCGCGCCGCCGCCGGACGCCGGCGTGGTCCGCGCCCTGGAGGGGCGCACCGCCCCGGCGCAGCCGCCTCCCCCGCCGCCCGCCGGGCCGCGCCCGGGCGAGCGGACGCTGCGCCTGCTGACCGTCGCCGTCGTGGCGCTCTCCGCCGCGCTGCTCACCGGACGGGCGTGGCTGCTGGCCCTCGCGGCGGCGCCGCTGGTGCTGCTCGCCCTGGCGCTGCCCCGCGCGTACGTCCGGCGCGTCGAGACCACGGCGACCGTCGAACCGGGCCGCTGCTTCGAGGGCGACTCGGTCACCCTGCGGATCTCCGTGGCCCACGACGGGGACGCCGTCCGCCTCGACCCCGGCGTCACGCTCGGCCCGGGCCTGCGGCTCGACGAGGTGGTCGTCGGTCCGTCCACGGTGACGCTGCGCCACACCGCGCTGCGCTGGGGCCGCTGGTCGCTCGGACCGGTGGACCTCGACGTGTACGACGCCGGGGTCGAGGCGGAC
>MUMD01000468.1 GCA_002155895.1 Streptomyces rochei | reverse complement strand
GCCGGAATCCGTGACGGAGCGGCCGGGCTCCGCGGCCCCGGACCCCGACCGATTCGCCGCGGACCCCGGCCGCTCCGTCACGGATTCCGGCCGCCCGTCCGCCGACGCCCCGCACCCGGGCTACGACCCCGCCGCTCCGGCCGTCGAGGACGTACGGGCCCGGCTGGAGGCATGGCTCGGCGACACCGTGCTCACGCCGGAGGCGGACCTGTCGGCCCCGCTGCTCGACCTGGGCGTGGACTCCCTCGACCTGATCCGGACCGCCCGCCGCGTCGAGGCCGCCTTCGGCGTCCGGGTGCAACTGCGGGAGTTGGCCGTGCCGGCGATGACCACCGCCCGCCTGGCCGAACTGGTCGCCGAACGCGCCGCCCGGCGGCGTACCGCCGACACCGCCCCGCCCGGGGCGGGCCACGGCCCGGTCGCGCTCACCCCTCCGCAGGAACAGGCGTGGGAGGAGCAGAGCGGCGACCGCGGCCACTGGAACCAGGCGCTGCTCTTCACCACCCGGCCGGGGCTCGACGGGGAGCTGTTCGCCGAGGCCGTGCGCCGCCTGGTCGCCGGACACGCCTCGCTGCGGCTCACCGTCGTGGCCCCGCCGGCCCGCCGGCCCCGCCAGCAGGTGGCGGCCGTCGCGCTCGACGGCCCGCCCGGCGCCGCCCTCGGCCCGGTGCTGGACACGGTCGACATCTCCGAACTGGCCGACGCCGACCTGCCGGCCGCGATCACCCTGCGCTGCGCGGTCGAGCAGCGCGCCCTCGACCCGGGGGCCGGCCCCGTGGTCCGGTTCGTCCGCTTCGACGCGGGCCCGACCCGGCCGGGGCGGCTGTTGATCGTCGTCCACCAGCTCGCGTTCGACATGGTCTCGTGGTCCGTCCTCCTGGAGGACCTGGAGGAGCTGTACACGGCGCTGGAGGCCGGCCGCACCGACGCCCGGTGCGCCGAGGGGACGCCGTACCCCGAGTGGGCCCGGGCGCTCACCGAGCACGCCCGTACACCCGAGGCCGAGGCGGAGACCGAGTGGTGGACGGACGTCGTCCGTACCCCCGCGACCGTGCCCCTGGACCACACCGCCGACGACCCCCGGGCCGTGAACACCGCCCGCACGGCCGCCACGCACCGGGAGGAGTTCCCGCCGGAACTCACCGCCCGCCTCGTCGCGGCCGCCCACGCCCACCGCGCGCACCCCGGGGACCTGGTCCTCCACGCCCTGGGCGAGGCGCTGGCCGGATGGCTCGACGAGCCGGCCGTCCGGGTGGACGTCCTGCGGCACGGGCGCGAGGAGGCCGTCGGCGACTCGCACCTCGCCCGCACGACCGGCTGGTTCACCACCACCGTGCCCGTACGCCTGGACCTCGCACCCGGCACCGCCGCCGAACGGCTCGCCCGTACCGTCGGCCACCTCGCCGCCCTGCCCGGCGGGGGAGTGGGGTTCGGCGCGCTCAGCCGGCACGGCCGGCCGCGCATCTCGGCCGCCCTGCGCGCCGCCCCGCCCAGCGACGTCTCCTTCGACTTCGAGGGCGACGACGCCGACGCGCTGCCGCTGC
The DNA here is from genome assembly GCA_002155895.1 of Streptomyces rochei. Taxonomy (GTDB): domain Bacteria; phylum Actinomycetota; class Actinomycetes; order Streptomycetales; family Streptomycetaceae; genus Streptomyces; species Streptomyces rochei. The sequence continues at coordinate 3,025 of MUMD01000468.1, read as the reverse complement.
GCACCGTGCTGCCAGACGTGGCACCGGAGCCCGTCGGCGACATCACCGCCCCGCACTGGACACGGCCCCACCTCATCGAAGTGATCGCCACGACCGACGACGACGTGCTGCGCGCCGAGTGGTGGTACTCCACGGCCCTGCACGACGGGGCGACCGTACGCCACCTCGCCGCCCGCCACCGCGCCGCGCTCACCGCCCTCCTCGACGCGGTGGGCCACGGGACGGCGGCACCCGGTGCGGCCGGGGCGGCGGACAGCTGAACACCCCCCGGACGGACAAGAGAAGAAGACACCTGCCATGACCCTGCCCAGCGTGCTCGATCCCTTCTTCGCCGCCGCCCGCTCGCACCCCGAGCGGCCGGCGGTCATCGACAATGGAATGACCGTCGGATACGGCCAACTGGCCTCCTGGGCAGCAACGGTGGCCGACCTCGTCGCCACCCGCACACCGGGACCGCACCCGCCCGTGGCCGTCGTCACCCACCACAGCGTCCGGGACATCGCCGCGATCCTCGGCGTCCTCGCCGCCGGCCGCGGCTACGTGGTCGTGCCCGGCGAGGACGCCGGCCGCGCGGGCGACGCTCTGCGCGCCCTCGGCTGCCGGGAGCTGATCGCCACCGCCGACACCGGCCCGCTGCCCGCCGTCGACCGGGTACTGCGCCCCCGCTGGACCCCCTCCCGCGCCCCGGTCCGGCACGGTGGCCGGCCGGTGGGCGCGGACGACCCCGCCTACGTGCTGTTCACCTCGGGTTCGACCGGCGCCCCCACGGCCGTGGCGGTGCCACACCGCGCCCTGCACGCCGTACTGCCGCACCTGATCGGGCGGTACGGGGCCGGCCCGCACACCGTGTCGCTCAACTTCACCCGCGCGGACGGCGACACCAGCCTGGAGGAGATCCTCCCGCCGCTGCTGACGGGCGGCCTCGTCGTCCTGGACGGGGACGCCGAGGCGGACCTCGACCGGGTCCTCACCGACCACGAGGTCACCCTGATCAACCTGCCCGTCGACTACTGGCACATCTACACCGGCCACCTGCTGGAGACCGGCCGGAAGCTCCCCGGCAGTGTCGAGACCGTCGTCATCGGCGGTGAGGCGGTACGCCCGGACATGCTGGAGCGCTGGCACCGGCTCGGCGCCGACGGCGTCCGGCTGCTCAACACGTACGGTTCCACCGAGACCGCCCTCGTCACCCACAGCGCCGTCCTTGCCGGCCCGGGGGCCGAGACGACCGTGGCCGGATCAGCGGACGCCGAACAGCCGTCCGGAGGCGCCTCGTTCGCGGACGGCGTCCCGATCGGCCGCCCGCTGCCGTCCGTACGGCAGGCGGTGGTGCCCCGCCCGGACGCGCCCGACGGCCCCGGCGAACTGTTCGTCTCGGGCCCCCAGCTGGCCACCGGCTACCTCGACGACCCTGCCCGCACCGCCGCCCGCTTCGTCGAGGCGGACCTCGGCGGCGGCCCCGCCCGTTGGTACCGCACCGGCGACCTGGTGCACGAGGCCGCCGACGGCACCCTGGTCTTCCACGGCCGCCTCGACCACCAGGTCAAGATCCGCGGCCACCGCGTGGACCTGCTGGACGTCGAGGAGGCCATCGGCCGACTCCCCGGTGTGACCGCGGTCGCCGCCGCGCCCCACAGCAAGGGCGAACACACCGCCCTGGTCGCCTTCGTGGTCCTCGCACCTGAAGCCACCGCGCCGCACGACGACGCCCCCGCATCCCGCGATGGCGGCCCCGCGCCCGCCACCACCGCACCCCACGACAGCACCGGCGCCGACGGCACTCACTCCGCCCACGACGTCACCGGCCCTGCCCACGGCAGCGCCACCACCGCCCCCGACCCGGCCGCGCTGCGGGCCCGGCTGCGCGCCACACTGCCGCACCACCTCGTCCCCGACCGGATCGTCGCGGTGCCCGAGCTGGCGCACACCCGCACCGGCAAGGTCGACCGCGCGACCACCCGGGACCGGTACCTGTGACCAACCGGCTCTTCGACGCATCGGTGGCGCCCGCCGCCGTACCCGAGGCGGACGCCCGCGGCCCCTGGGCGTACCTGTGGTGGCTGGTGCGCATCCGGCCGTGGCCGCTGGTCCTCAGCGCCGTGCTCGGCACCGTCTGGATGGTGCCCCTCGCCCTCGTCCCGCTCGTCATCGGACGGGCCATCGACGAGGCGGGCCGGGGCGCCGGCCAGGGCGGCCTGTACCTGTGGTCGCTGACGGCACTGGGCCTGGGCGTGCTCCAGGCCGTGGCCGGCGCCGGGCTCATCCAGGCCGCCGTGAGCGCCGAGGCGCACGCCCTGTCGTACACCCACCGCGTGCTGGTGCGCCAAGTGGTCCGGCTGGGCGCGACCCTGCGCGGCAAGGCCCGCTCCGGTGACGTGGCCGCCTCGGCCGCCGCCGACGTTGAAAGCATCGGCAACGCCTTCGAGGTCGTCGGGCGCACCATCGGCGCGGTGTTCGCCGCCGTGCTCGTGGCCGTCGCCCTCACCGCGACCTCGCCCGTGCTGGGGCTCGCCGTGCTCATCGGCGTCCCCGCGGCCGTCCTCGGCATCGGACCGCTGCTGCGCCCGCTCCAGGAACGCGACGAGGCCCAGCGCGAGCACATGGGCGTCGCCACCTCGCAGGCCGGGGACATCGTCGCCGGCCTGCGGATCCTGCGCGGCATCGGCGGCGAGGCCGGCTTCGCCGAACGCTTCCGCCGCACCAGCCAGGAGGTGCGGCGCGCGGGGGAGTCGGCCGGCCGGATGGAGGCGTGGCTCCAGGCGGCGGGCGTCCTGCTGCCCGGCCTCGTCACCGTCGGCATCGTCTGGCTCGGTGCGCGCCTCGCGCTCCAGGGCAGCATCACCGCCGGTGAACTGGTCGCGTTCTACGGGGCTTCCGCCTTCCTGACCCTGCCGGTGAGCACCGCGACCGAGGCCGCGGAGACGCTGAGCCTGGCCAAGGTCGCCGCCGGCCGGGTCTGCACCCTGCTGCGCCTCACCCCGGCCGTCACCCCGCCCGTCCACCCCCAGCCGCTGCCGCCCGGGCC
>MUMD01000467.1 GCA_002155895.1 Streptomyces rochei | reverse complement strand
GTGTGGGGGCTGACGTCCTGGTGGACGCCGTACGAGCCGCCCGGCGCCTACCCCACGAACTCGGGCCGCTCGTACGGCGTCCACCAGGACGTCAGCCCCCACACCCCGAGCCCCAGCGCGGCCACCGCCACGAGCGCCGCCGCCCAGGCCCGGCCGCCCAGCACACGCAGCCCCAGCAGCCACGCGAGAGCCGGCACCAGCGCGCCCCCGAAGGCGACCAGCGGCAGGTCGACGAAGAGCACGCTCAGGTCGCGGTGCTGCTGCTCGAAGCCGCCGGTCACGCTGACGCGCGCGTTCGGCGCCCAGGCGAGCAGCGCCGCCGGGGCGCCGACCACGCCGGCGGCCAGGCATCCGGCGCAGCCACGGGTCCGGTGATCCACATCGTCCATGCCCGCGTTCACGCGCCGGAGGCCGCCGGCGGTTCCTCAGCCGGCCTCGCCCAGGGTCAGCGCCAGCACCCGCGCCGCCCGCTCCACGTCCGCGAACCCGACGTACAGCGGGGTGAAGCCGAAGCGCAGGACGTCGGGCGCCCGGAAGTCCCCGACCACCCCGCGCTCGATCAGCCGCTTCATCACGTCCCCCGCGTCGTCACAGCGCAGCGCCACCTGGCTGCCCCGCTCGGCGTGCGCCACCGGGGTCACCGACTCCACCCGGCCGTCCGGCACGTACTCCGCCACGCAGCGCAGGAAGAAGTCCGTCAGCGCGAGGGACTTCGCCCGCACCGCCTCCACCGAGACCGCGTCCTCGTCCCACACGTCCAGCGCCGCCTCCAGGGCGAGCAGGGAGAGGATGTCCGGCGTGCCGACCCGGCCGCGCGGCGCGCCGGACGCCGGCTCGTACCCCGGCCGCATGCCGAAGGGCTCGGCGTGCGAGTTCCAGCCCGGCAGCGGGGAGTCGAAACGCGGCTGGAGGTCGCGGCGCACGTACAGGTACGCGGGCGAGCCGGGGCCGCCGTTGAGGTACTTGTAGGTGCAGCCGACCGCCAGGTCCACGCCGTGCTCGTCCAGCCCGACCGGCAGGGCGCCCGCGCTGTGGCACAGGTCCCAGACGGCGTAGGCGCCCGCCGCGTGCACGGCGGCCGTGAGCCCGGGCAGGTCGTGCAGCCGTCCGGTGCGGTAGTCGACGTGGTTGAGGAGGACGGCGGCCGTGCGCTCCCCCAGTGCCGACGGCACCTCGGCCGGGGCGACCGGCCGCAGGGCGCACCCCGTCATCCGGGCCGCCGACTCGGCGATGTACCCGTCCGTCGGGAAGGTGGTGGCGTCCACGAGGATCTCGTCCCGCCCGGGACCGCCCGCCCCGTCCTCCGCCGCCATCCGCACCGCGGCCACCAGCGCCTTGAAGACGTTCACGCTCGTCGAGTCGCCCACGACGATCTGCCCGGCCGCCGCTCCCACCAGCGGGGCGATGCGGTCGCCGATCCGCTCGGGCGCGGTCCACCAGCCGCTCTCCTCCCAGGACCGGATGCGCAGCTCGCCCCACTGCCGGCGGACGACGTCCTGCACCCGCCCGGGGACGTGCGCCGGGAGGGCGCCCAGCGAGTTCCCGTCCAGGTAGACCACGTCGTCGAGGACGAAGCGTCCGCGCAGCGCCGCCAGCCCGTCCGCCGCGTCCAGTTCCTCCGCGGCACTCTTCAGTTCAGACATACGATCGCGCCGTCCACAGCTCGGGGAACACGTTGCCGCGGGCCCGCTTCTCCAGCCAGGCCACGCCGGCGGAGCCGCCCGTGCCCGTCTTCGAGCCCATCGCGCGGCGGGTGGCGACCAGATGGTCGTTGCGCCAGCGCCACACCAGCTCGGCGACGTCGGTGAGGGCCTCGCCGAGACGGGCCAGGTCGCCGTTCTGGTCACCGGAGTAGACGGCCGTCCAGGCGGCCTCCACCTCGGGCGCCGGCTCGTACTTCCGGGTGACGTCGCGCTGGAGCACGGCGTCCGGGATGTCGTAGCCGCGCCGGGCGAGCAGCCGGACCACCTCGTCGTACAGGCTCGGCTCGTGCAGCGCCTTCTCCAGCTCGGCGTGGACGCGCGGGGAGCCGCGGTGCGGGACGAGCATGGACGCGGACTTGTCGCCGAGCAGGAACTCCAGGCGGCGGTACATCGCCGACTGGAAGCCGGAGCCCTCGCCGAGGGCGCCGCGGTAGGAGTTGAACTGGGCGGGCGTGAGGCCCGCGAGCGGCGTCCAGGAGGCGTTCAGCGCCTCCAGCTCCCGCACGGAACGCTTCAGCGCGTCCCTCGCCACGTCGGTCCGGTCCTCGCGCAGGGCACGGGCCGCGGTCTCCCACTCGTGGACGATGACGGTGAACCACAGCTCCATGACCTGGGTCGTGACCAGGAAGACCATCTCTCCGGGATCGTCGGAGAGGGTGTGCTGGAGATGGGTGAGCACGTCCGCCTTGACATAGTCCTCGTACGGCGTACTGCCCGCGAAGTCGAGATTCGGGGCGTCGTGGGACATTTCTGTCTCCTGATGGCACTCCGGGTAGCGGTCCGCCCTGCCGTTACCGGCACGGGGCCCCGGTCCCCACTCGGCATCCTCCGCAATGGTCGCAGGAAACCGCAAGGCCCGCCCGCGCACGGCGGACGGGCCCGGGTACATACGGGACGTACCGGATCTCAGCCCAGCACCTCGGCCGCCTCCGGCGAGGAGTCCTTCAGGAACTGGCTGCAGCGCTCGTACTCCTCCTTCTCGCCGATCGCCTGGGCGGCGCGGGCGAGGGCGTGCAGGGCGCGCAGGAAGCCGCGGTTCGGCTCGTGCTCCCACGGCACCGGGCCGTGGCCCTTCCAGCCGTTGCGGCGCAGGGCGTCCAGGCCGCGGTGGTAGCCGGTGCGGGCGTACGCGTACGACTCCACGACGCTGCCCCGCTCGAACGCCTCGTCGGCCAGCCGGGCCCAGGCCAGCGAGGACGTCGGGTACTTGGCCGCGACGTCGGCGGCGGAGGTCCCGCCGGCCAGCAGCTCGCGCGGGCCCGGGTCGTCGGGGAGGTGGGTCGGGGGCGGTCCCCCGAGGAGGTTCTCGTGAATGGCCATGGCACAAGTCTGCGGCATGGGCCCCGGTACGCCTGCGGCACGGGCCCCGGTACGCCGGAGCGGGTCACGCGCCTTCCCGGTCGGGAACGTCCCGCTCCCCCTCCAGCGGGGGCACCGCGACCGAGCCGTGCGTGCGGCACTGGGGCCTGCGGCAGTCCGGGGCCGGGCGGCGCACGGTGGTGACGGCGACGAGGGACCCCGCCACCAGCACGCCCGCGCAGATCAGCATGGCCGGACCGAACGCGGCGTCGAACGCCTCCGGACTCCGGTACGCCTCCTCCCCCATGCCCGTGAGCAGCGGCAGCGCGGCCACCGCGACGAGCCCGGCCGCGCTGCCGCTGCTCAC
>MUMD01000466.1 GCA_002155895.1 Streptomyces rochei | reverse complement strand
GGGTCAGGGGGTGCGGCGGGTGCGTTCCCCTGCCGGAGGGCCGTCAGTCGTCGCCCGTCGCGCGTATCAGCCGTTCCCCCAAGCCCCGTACGGACTCCACCAGTTGCGTCGGCTGACGGACCCGGAAGTCCACGCCCGTCATCGCGAGCCGTACCGCGGTCCACTCCACCGCGTCGGAGACGGTCGCCCGCAGGACGCAGGACGAGCCGTCGTCCGCCGGCTCCAGCGGCCCGAGCCACTGCGGCAACCGCGCGGCGACCGTCTCGGGCGGCGCGTGGAAGACGACCTCGATGTCGTACGCGTCGCCGTGCCGTTGCATGGAACGCCGCAGGTACTCCGCCGCGCTCCCGGTCGGCAGCTCCCGCGGAGCGAACCGCGCGCCGGTCGCGAACGGTTCGCTCACCCGGTCCACCCGGAAGGTCCGCCAGTCCTCCCGGTCGAGGTCGTAGGCGACCAGGTACCAGCGGCGTCCCGTCGAGACCAGCCGGTACGGCTCGGTCAGGCGCCGCGACTCGGTGCCGTCGCCCGCGCGGTAGGCGAACCGCAGCCGCTCCCGGCCGGCCACGGTGGAGGCCATGACGGTCAGCGTCTCGGGCGCGATGCTCGGCCCGTCCCCGCTGGTCAGCGGTGTCGTCGCGGCCTGGAGGGTGGCCACCCGGTGGCGCAGCCGCGACGGCAGCACCTGCTCCAGCTTGGCCAGCGCCCGCACCGACGCCTCGTCCACGCCCTCGACCGCGTGCCCGGCTCCGGCCCGCAGACCGACCGCGATCGCGACCGCCTCCTCGTCGTCGAGGACCAGCGGCGGCAACGCCTTGCCGGCCACCAGCCGGTAGCCGCCGTCGGCGCCCATCGTCGCCTGCACCGGATAGCCCAGCTCACGCAGCCGGTCGATGTCCCGCCGGACCGTGCGGCGGGAGACCCCGAGCCGCTCGGCCAGCTCACCGCCGGGCCACTCGCGGGGCGTCTGGAGGAGGGAGAGGAGGGTCAGGAGCCGGGCCGGAGTGTCCGTCGTCATGGTTCCCAGGATGGCGCAGCAGTAGGACGGGATCTGTCCTAGTGGGGTCGTAGCTTCACTGCCATGACCTCAACGCACACCCCGGACGTGTCACCGGCGGCGCCCGCCGCGGGCGACCGCCGTCGCTGGTACGCCCTCGCGATCGTGATGACCGCCGCCTTCATGGACCTGGTCGACGTCACCATCGTCAACATCGCCATCCCGTCGATCCGGCAGGACGAAGGCGCCTCCTTCAGCCAGATCCAGTGGATCACCGCCGGTTACGCCCTCGCCTTCGCGGCCGGTCTGATCACCGGCGGGCGGCTCGGCGACATCCACGGGCGCAAGCGGGTGTTCCTCGTCGGCGTCGGCGGCTTCACCGTGGCGTCCGCGCTGTGCGGGCTCGCGGTCAACCCCGAGATGCTGGTCGCCTCCCGCATCCTCCAGGGCGCCATGGCCGCGCTGATGGTGCCGCAGGTGCTGTCGATCGTGCACGCCACCTTCCCGGCGCACGAACGCGGCAAGGTGTTCGGGCTGTTCGGCGCGATCGTCGGACTGGGCGCGGTCTCCGGGCCGCTGCTGGGCGCCCTGCTCACCGAGTGGAACCTCTTCGGGCTCGCCTGGCGGCCCATCTTCCTCATCAACCTGCCGGTCGGTGTCGCCGCCCTCGTCCTCGGCGGTCGGTACATCACCGAGTCCCGGGCGCCGCGCGCCCTGCGGCTGGACCTCGTCGGGGTCGCCCTGGTCACCCTCGGCCTGCTGATGCTGGTCTACCCGCTCACCCGGGGCCGCGAGCTGGGCTGGCCGCTGTGGGGGCACCTGTCGATGGCGGGCGCGTTCGTCGTGCTCGCGGTGCTGGTGGCGTACGAGAGGCGCAAGAAGCTGCGGGACGGTTCGCCGCTGGTCGAACTGGAGCTGTTCCGGGTCAAGAGCTTCGCCGCCGGCATCGCCGTGCAGACCGTCTTCGGGATCGCGCTCGGCATCTTCTTCCTGGTGTGGACCCTGTACATGCAGGACGGGCTCGGCTGGAGTCCGCTGCGGGCCGGACTGACCGGCGTTCCCTTCTCGGTCGCCGTCTCGGTGGCGGCCGGCGTGTCGGTGCAGAAGCTGGTGCCGCGCTTCGGCCGCAAGGTGCTCCAGGCGGGCGCCCTGGTGATGGCCGCGGGCGTACTGCTGTACCTCTGGGAGGCCGGGCACTACGGACTGGGCATCACCTCCTGGCAGATGGCGCTGCCGCTCGTCGTCATGGGCGTCGGCATGGGGCTGATCGTCGCGCCGCTGACCGACGCGGTGCTCTCCCAGGTGCCGCGCGAGCACGCCGGGTCGGCGTCCGGGCTCATCAACACCGTGCAGCAGATGGGCAACGCGCTCGGGCTCGGGCTGGTCTCGGTGGTCTTCTTCGGCACGATGAGCGACCACCCGGCGCCGTCCGGCGTCGGCCCGGCCTACGCGGACGCCTTCCAGAACGCGCTGGGCTGGGTGGCGGCGGTCATGGCCGTCATCTTCCTGCTGATGTTCGCGCTGCCGAAGCGGCCGGCGCAGCACGTGGAGGGGGCCGCGGGGGAGGAGCCGGCGCAGCGCCCGACGGAGGCCGCGTTGGTCTGAGGCCGCCGCGCGGCGGAAGCGGCGGAAGCGGAGGGCGGGTCCGGTGCCAGGCACCGGACCCGCCCTCCGTCTGTTCCGGCCGGTGACGGATGAGCCGGTGGCCGAGGGGCCGATACCCGAGGGGCCAGTGATCGATGAGCCGGTGCCCGATGAGCGGTGGCCGATGAGGATGCCCGTTCACGCCCATCTGTGCCCGAGTGCGTTTGGGTGGGTCCGATTACTTGTTTACTTTCCGGAAAACCGCGCGTAGCCTCCGAGAGAAACCACAGGTTCGGGCACAGGTCGGCGTGGGCCGGCGCAGGTCGGAGGCGAGCGGGCATGTACGCACCGGAGCGTCAGCAGGAGATCCTCCGGCTCGCGCGCGACGGCGGCCGGGTGGACGTGGTGTCGCTGGCCGAGGAGTTCCAGGTGACGGCGGAGACCATCCGCCGCGACCTGAAGGCCCTCGACCGGGCCGGGCTGCTCCGCCGGGTGCACGGCGGAGCGATTCCGGCCGGGCGGCTCGACTTCGAGCCGGACCTCGCCGAGCGCGAGTCCACGGCGGCCGACGAGAAGGACCGGATCGCCAAGGCGGCCCTCGCGGAACTGCCCGCCGACGGCACGCTGATCCTCGACGCCGGTTCCACGGTGGCCCTGCTGGCCGCCGCGATCCCGCGGGAGACCTCGCTCACCGTCGTCACCCACAGCCTGCCCATCGCCGCCCGCCTCGCCGACCACCCCGGCATCCAGCTCCATCTGGTCGGCGGGCGCGTGCGGCACCGTACGCGCGCCGCCGTGGACGCCTGGGCGCTGCGCGCGTACGGCGAGATCCGCGCCGACGTGGTGCTGGTCGCGGCCAACGGCTTCTCCGCCGAACACGGTCTGACGACGCCCGACCTCGCCGAGGCCGCGGTCAAGCGGGCCGCCGTAGCCGCCGCCCGCCGCGTGGTGCTGCTCGCCGACTCCTCCAAGTACGGCCAGGAGCACTTCGCCCGCTTCGGCTCCCTGAGCGATGTGGACCTGCTGATCACCGACAGCGGGCTGAGCCCCGAAGACGCCACCGCCGTCGAGCGCGACGGCACGGAAGTAGTACGCGCATGATCCTCACCGTCACCCCCAACCCGTCCCTGGACCGCACCTACGAGGTGCCCTCCCTCGCCCGCGGCGAGGTCGTCCGTGCCACGGGCGAACGCGTGGATCCGGGAGGCAAGGGCGTGAACGTCTCCCGCGCGGTGACGGCGGCCGGCCGGCGCACCGTGGCGGTGCTGCCGCTCGGCGGCCCGTCCGGCGCGCTCGTCTCCGAACTGCTCGACGCCCAGGGCATCGAG
>MUMD01000465.1 GCA_002155895.1 Streptomyces rochei | reverse complement strand
GCCGCGGGCGGCTGCAAGGGGCGGGTCACCGTCACGTCGCCGGTCTTCGACCCGGTCGCCATCCCGCGGCACGAGTACTCGGCCACGGCACAGGTCGACCGGGACGCCCGGCGCGGAGCCGTCTACGACGTACGGTTCTCGTGCGAGGGCCGGACGGAGACCCTGGAGCTGACCATCGCGGGCGGCCACTCCGGCCACCCCACCCACGAGCCGCGCCATCCCGAGAAGGGCGTGCACGCGGGCGAGGGCGGCAGTGTCGCCGGGTTCGACGTCAAGGAGATCGGGCTGGGCTCCCTGCTCATCGCGGGTTCGGTCGGTGCGGCGTGGCACCTCTCGCGCCGCCGCTCCGGCGAGGACGCGGCCTGACCCGTCCCGCGGACCCGCGGAAGACCCCGCACCCCCGGAACGCGCAGAACACGGAACACACCGAACACACAGAGCACGCAGAGAGGTTCGCCCCGGGCAGGGAGCCCGGGGCGAACCTCTTCGTCCGCGTGGTCGTCCGGGAGGGGCGCGCGTGCGTCGCGAAGGCCGTGGACGCGACGCCGTGCGGACCCTGCCCGTGGGCGGGAGGGCCCGCACGACGACGTGCCGGGGCGGTCAGATGCGGCGCTCGGCGCGGCGGCGCATCCAGAACACGCCGCCCCCGGCGACGGCCGCGGCGACCAGCCCGCCGCCGATCGCGATGTCCGTCGAGGTGGCCCCGCTGGTGCTGCTGCCGCCGATGCCGCCGCGGACGCCGCCGATGACGGTGAAGGCGGCCGGGCGCGTCAGCCGCCTGCCCGAGCAGTTGACGGTGATGTCGTAGGAGCCCGGGCGGGCGTCCTCCCTGATGGTGGCGGTGCCCTTGGACGTCTCGTTGGCGCCCCGGACCGGGGTCAGGTGGGTCGTCCGGAAGGCGTCCGAGGTCATGGTGCCGCCCTGGGGGCAGCCGTCGACCGTGACGGTCATCTGGCCGCCCCGGGCGATCACGCTGGGCAGGGCGACGATGTTGCTCGGCTGGTTGTGGTCGCCTCCGGCGGTGGCCGTGGGGGCGGCCAGCCCGAGGACAGCGACCGCGGCGCCGGCTGCCGCGAGGGCACGAGTGTTGCGCATCTGATCCTCCGCGGAAGACGCCCCGGGACCCGTCCCCGGTCGATCGGCGAGAAAGCGCCTCCCAGAAAGACCCTCAGTTGCCGTGCCCGGCCCCGCATTTCGGGAATGGTCCGTCCTGGTGAGGGGGGTGCGGGCCCGGAAGCCCGACGGCGGGTATCCCCGCAGGTCACGGACCGTCAGGGAATTCCGCCGGGCCTGTCCCGGATGGCTCACGCCGGGGCGCGTCCGCCACCCGTTCGCCACCGCCCCGTCGCCGGTCGGGCGTGCGGCGCTTAGCGTGCCCGTATGCGCGAACGACACGGCGACGGCCGGGTCGAGAGGGGATGGCCAATGGACGCTTCCGAGTGGGCCGAAGAGGAGGAGCGGCGCAGGAAGCGCGCTCCCTGGGGCGTGATAGCGCTGGTGCTGCTCACCGGGCTGGCGCTCATCCGGAACGGTTCGGGGGAGTTCGACCAGGGCCCGCCCCAGCCGGCGTCGGCCGCCGCCTCGGACACCCGGGTCGCTCAGGGCGACGCGGCCGCCCCGGGCCTCGCTCCCCTGGCGTACTCGGTGCCGGACCGGGTCGGCATCCCGGCCATCCAGGTCGACGCCCCGATCATGCCGGTCGGGCTCGACGCCGAGGGCTGGGTCGACGCGCCGCCGCCCGAGGACCCGAATCTGGCCGGCTGGTTCACCGGCGCGGTCACTCCCGGGGAGAAGGGCACCGCGGTCGTGGTCGGCCATGTCGACAACCAGCAGGGTCCCGCCGTCTTCTACGGGCTGGGGGCCCTGAAGAAGGGGAACAAGGTCGAGGTGCACCGCCAGGACGGGAAGACGGCGGTCTTCGAGATCTACGGCATCGAGGTGTTCGCGAAGGACGATTTCCCGGGCGACCGGGTCTACGCGTCCAAGGGCGGCCCGGAACTGCGGGTGATCACCTGCGGTGGCGGTTTCTCCAAGCAGAACGGTTACGAGGGGAACGTCGTCGCCTTCGCCCGCATGACCGAGGTCCGCTGAGCGGCCCCCGGCGTCGCGGGCGGGGCGGACGTCAGACGAGCCGTCGGCGGGGGACGGTGAGGTGGTAGCCGGAGTCCAGCAGCTCGGGAAGGTACCTGCGCAGGGCACGGACGGTCTGTGAGCGGTCGCCCCCGGCGTCGTGCGAGAGCACCACGACGCCGGGGGCGGCGCCGTCCTCGACCCGTTCGACGATGGTGCCGGTGCCCGGAGTGGTCCAGTCGAGGGTGTCGACGGTCCAGGCGAGGGGTTCCATGCCCAGTTCCGCGCCGAGCTGGAAGGCGGCGCGGTTCCACGCCCCGTAGGGGGCCCGGAACCAGCGGGGCGGCTCGCCGTAGGCCCGCTCGACGACCTCGCTGGTGCGCTCCATCTCGGAGCGGATGCGGCGCCGGGTCAGCCGGGTCAGCAGCGGGTGGGACCAGGTGTGGTTGCCCACGACGTGTCCCTCGTCGGCCATCCGGGACAGCAGGTCGCGGTTGTGGTCGGCCATCTCCCCGCAGACGAAGAACGTCGCGCGCACGTCGTACTCGGCCAGCGTGTCCAGGATGTCCGGGGTGTAGCGGGGGTCGGGTCCGTCGTCGAAGGTGAGCATCATGACGCGGCCGCGGCCCGACATGCGCAGGATCGGCTCGCTGCGCACCGGGGGCCGCCGGAGCGCCTCCCGGGGCGCGCCGTAGCCGGTGAGGGGCTGGAGGCGGTAGGCGGACGGTTCGAGCGGGCGGCGGGCCGCGGGCCCCGGGGCGGGGGCGGACGCCGGGGCCGGTCCGTCCCCCGAGCCCACCGCCAGCGCGCCGGCGGTGCCGGCCGCTCCGACGGCCGCGGCGCCGGCCAGCAGTGCGCGGCGCCGGGTGAGCAACTGATCCTTCTGCATGACTCATCAGTCGCCCGGCGAGGGTCCGGCGCACCTGAGAAACACCGGGGCGGCGGCACGGAACCACCCGCACGGACCAAGATCGGGAGCGGCTTCGATAACCTCACCGCGTGACGGAACAGCACGCCCGGCAGTTCGAGCGGGGCACGGACGGACCCAAGGTCATCGTCGTCGGAGTGGACGGCTCCGACTCCTCGCTGCGGGCGGCGGCCTACGCCGGCGGTCTGGCCCGCCGGCAGCACGCGCTGCTCGCCGTGGTGTACGTACAGCCGGTGCTGGCGGCGGGTGCGGCGCTCGGGGCGCCGGTGGTGGAGACGACCGACGAGATCGCCGAGGAGCTGGTGGCGCAGATCCGGGAGGCGACCGAGCGGGCCAAGGGGATATTCGAGGTGCGCTGGGAGTTCCACACCTTCCGCGGCGACCCGTACAACGGCCTGGTGAAGGCGGCCGACGAGCTGAAGGCCGACGCCGTCGTCGTGGGCGCCTCGGAGCAGGCCGGGCACCGGATCGTGGGGTCGGTCGCGGTACGGCTGGTGAAGGCGGGGCGCTGGCCGGTGACCGTGGTGCCGTAGCTCCGGTCGGAGTGGCGTGTGCGTCGTGGCTTCCGTCGCGGGCGCGTGTGAGTCATCATGATCCACCGTCAGCCGTTTGCCGTTCACAAAGAGGTGAGGCGCATGGCCGGGTTCCGTATGGGCGAGGGCGTTCTCCGTCGCAAACCCATCGAGCAGATCGAGGACACGGAGGGCGGCGAGGGCTCCGGCCTGCAGCGGACGCTGGGACTGTGGCAGCTGACCGCGATCGGTGTGGGCGGCATCATCGGTGCCGGGATCTTCACCCTGGCCGGCACGGTGGCCAACGGCACGGCGGGCCCGGCGGTCCTCGTCTCCTTCCTCATCGCGGGCGTCGCGAGCGCGGCGGCGGCGCTGTCGTACGCCGAGTTCGCCGGCATGATCCCGAAGGCGGGTTCGGCCTACACCTACGGGTACGCGGTCCTCGGTGAGCTGGCGGGCTGGTTCATCGGCTGGGACCTGCTGCTGGAGTACACGGCGATCGTGGCGGTGGTCGCGATCGGGATCTCCGGCTACTTCAGCTTCCTGGTCGGGGAGATGGGCGCCGACATCCCGAACTGGATGCTGGGCGCCCCCGGTACCGGCGACGGCCACCGGGTCGACCTGTTCGCCGCGCTGCTGTGCCTGCTCATCGCGTACCTGCTCAACCTGGGCATCAAGAACGCGGCCCGGTTCGAGATGGTCGTGGTGGTCCTGAAGGTGTTGGTGGTGCTGCTGGTGATCGCGGTCGGCGTCTTCCACATCGACACCTCGAACTACAACCCGTTCTTCCCGTACGGGGTCGGCGGGGCGTTCACCGGCGCGGCGACGGTGTTCTTCGCGGTCTTCGGCTACGACGCCATGTCGACGGCCGCCGAGGAGTCCAAGGACGCCCAGCGGCACATGCCGAAGGCGATCATCTACTCGCTGGTCATCTCGATGGTGCTGTACGTGGCGGCCTGTCTGGTGCTGACCGGCATGCAGCACTACACGGACATCGACCCGGAGAGCGGCTTCTCGACGGCCTTCAAGTCGGTGGGGCTGAGCGGTCTGGCCGACGTGATCGCGGTGGGCGCGATCATCGGCATCCTGACGGTGATGTTCACGTTCATGCTGGGCGTGACCCGGGTGTGGTTCTCCATGTCGCGTGACGGTCTGCTGCCCAAGTGGTTCGCCAAGACGCACCCGACGCGTCACGTGCCGACCCGGGTGACCTGGATCGTCGGTGTCGCGTCGGCGCTGATCGCCGGGTTCCTGCCGATCGGCGAGGCGGCCGAGCTGACCAACATCGGCATCCTGCTGGCCTTCGTGGTGGTGTGCGCGGCGGTGATCGTGCTGCGCTACCGGCAGCCGGAACTGCCGCGCACCTTCCGTACGCCGTGGATGCCGTTCGTGCCGGCGCTGGGCATCGTCTTCTCGATCTGGCTGATCACGTTCCTGCAGTGGCAGACGTGGGCGCGGTTCGCCGTGTGGTTCGCGCTCGGCCTGGTGATCTACTTCGGTTACTCGTACCGGAAGTCGGAGCTGGCGCGGCGGGGTTAGAGGCTGCGGAGGAAGCCCGAGACGATCTCGTCGAAGGCTTCCGGCCGCTCCATGTTGGGGTAGTGCGCGGTGCCTTCCACAGTGGTGGAGCGGCCGTCCGGGACCGTGCGGGCGAGCCGTTCCGCCTCGGCGATCAGGTCGGGCGCGTCCAGGGCGCCGTTGACCGTGAGGACCGGTACGTCGATCTTCGGGACGCGGGACCAGGTGCCGGTCATCGGCACGTGGTGGTTCTCCTCGTCCGGGGTGTGCTTGGCGAGGGTGCCGAGGGCCATCTCGCGCAGCCGGGCCAGAACGGCGGGGTCGACGTCGTCGAGGGTGCGGTGCTCGCCGGGCACGAAGCGCAGGAAGGCGGTGACCCAGCCCTCGACGTCGCCCGCCCCCAGCGCGCGGGCCTGCTCGGCCTGCACCTGCCGCACCCAGGGGTCGGTGTACTCGAACTCGCTGGTGGCCGCGCCCGAGACCACCACCGCCCGGACCAGCTCCGGGTACTCCAGCACGGTGTCGGTGGCGATGG
This sequence comes from Streptomyces rochei, assembly GCA_002155895.1. GTDB lineage: Bacteria > Actinomycetota > Actinomycetes > Streptomycetales > Streptomycetaceae > Streptomyces > Streptomyces rochei. Next base: position 977 of record MUMD01000465.1, on the reverse strand, counting down.
CCCCGCCCATCGACACACCGACGAGCACGGCGGGCCCGGCGTCGAGGTGGCGCAGCAGCGCGGCGAGGTCGTCGGCCCAGCGGAACGGCCGGGTGGCGTTGGCCGAGGCGCCGTGGCCGCGGACATCGGGCGCGATGACGCGGTACCCGGCGGCGAGAGCCGGGATCTGCGCCTCGAAGACGCGGTGATCGACGAATCCGGAGTGCAGCAGGACGACCGGGTCCCCGGCCCCGGTGTCGCGGTAGGCGAGGTCCCCGTCCGAGGAGGTGAAGAAGCACAGATCCGACGCAGCAGTCATGACAACCAAGGTGTCATCCTGACCCCGCTTTGGCAACCCAGGTGTCATGATGGCGGGGTGAAGGACACCGACACCCCCCTCCCGCCGGACGCGCTCGCCCGGCGCCTCACCGAGGTCTACGACCTGGTCGGCCCCCTCTACCGGCGGGCGCAGCGCAGTGCCGAACAGGGCCTGGCCGCCCACGACCTCTCCGTCGGGGTCCGCGCCGTGCTGACGCTGCTGCACCGCAACGGGCCGATGACCGTGCCCCAGATAGGCCGGGCGCAGGCGATCAGCCGGCAGTTCGTGCAGCGCATGGTCAACGAAGCGGCGGCGCGGGACTTGGTCGAGAGCATCCCGAACCCGGCGCACCGGCGGTCGTCGCTGATCCGGCTGACCGGGCCGGGCCAGGACGCCATCACCGCCGTACTGGACCGGGAGCACCGACTGCTGCGCGACGTCGGCGGCGACCTGACCGACACCGACGTCGCCACCTGCCTGCGGGTGCTCGGGGCGATGCTGACGGCCCTGGACCACGTGGACGACGCCTGACCCGCGCTACTTCCCCATCACCAGGCCGTCCTCCGCCGCACCCCGGCTGAGCACGATGTCGCGGATGCGGTCGCGCACGGCCTTCACCTCGGCGCCCTTCTCCAGCGCGCGGTTGAGGTTCACGACCCGGCCGGCGTCGACGTCGAAC
>MUMD01000464.1 GCA_002155895.1 Streptomyces rochei | reverse complement strand
CGCGCTCCCCGTCGCCGGCCATGACGCTGGTGCCGCCGGAGCCGGCGCCGGCTTCGGCGAGGGAGAGGTGGATGTGACAGGAGTTGCCCTCGCGTTCGTTGTACTTGGCCATGAAGGTGAGGGACATTCCCTCCTGGGAGGCGATCTCCTTGGCACCGGTCTTGTAGACGGCGTGCTGGTCGCAGGTGACCAGGGCCTCGTCGTAGCGGAAGGCGATCTCGTGCTGGCCGGGGTTGCACTCGCCCTTGGCGGACTCGACGGTCAGGCCCGCGCCCGCCATCTCGTTGCGGATGCGGCGCAGCAGGGGTTCGACCCGGCCGGTGCCGAGGACCGAGTAGTCGACGTTGTACTGGTTGGCCGGGGTCAGCCCGCGGTAGTCCGCGTCCCAGGCCTGTTCGTAGGTGTCGCGGAAGACGATGAACTCCAGCTCGGTGCCGACCTGGGCGGTGAGACCGTGTTCGGCGAGGCGTTCGAGCTGCCGGCGCAGGATCTGGCGGGGCGCGGCGAGCACCGGGGAGCCGTCCTCCCAGGCGAGGTCCGCGACGACCATCGCGGTGCTCTCGTGCCACGGCAGGCGGCGCAGGGTGGCCAGGTCGGCGTGCATGGCGAAGTCGCCGTAGCCGCGGTCCCAGGAGGACATCGCGTAGCCGTCGACGGTGTTCATGTCGGCGTCGACGGCGAGGAGGTAGTTGCAGCCCTCGGTGCCGTGTGCCAGGACCTCGTCGAGGAAGAAGCGGGCGGCGAAGCGCTTGCCCTGGAGCCGTCCCTGCATGTCCGGGAAGGCCAGGACGACGGTGTCGACGTCACCGGCGGCGACGAGGGCGTGCAGTTCCTCGACCCCGAGCGGGGGTGTGCGGTCTGCCACGGGGGGAGCCTCCTTCGGCCGGGAGCCATAAGGTATTGCCGGGAACCATTGCTTGGAAAGGGGGCGCGGCCGCATGCCGGAGGAATCCCCGGGGAGCGTGACGGACCGGCTCGCCCCGGTACTGCGGCCGGTCCGGGCGGGCAACGGTTTCGAGGAGGCGCTCGAACAGATCCTCCAGGTCGTCAGGCTGGGCCTGGTGTCCGGCGGCGAGCGGCTGCCGGCCGAGCGGGAGCTGGCGGAGCGGCTGGGGATCAGCCGGGTGACGCTGCGCGAGGTGCTGCGGGTGCTCCAGGACCAGGGGCTGGTCCAGGCACGGCGCGGTCGGTACGGCGGAACGTTCGTGCTGCCGCGCACGGACGCGGCCGGCGAGGACGAACTGCGGCGTCGGGTCGCCGGGGTCGACATCGAGGACGTGCTGCGCTTCCGGGAGGTGCTGGAGGTGGGCGCGGCCGGGCTGTGCGCGGCGCACGGGCTGACCGGCGCGCAGGCGGCGCGGCTGCGGGCGGCGCTGGCCGGCACGCACGAGGCGCCGCTGGCGGAGTACCGGCGGCTGGACACGCGGCTGCACCTCACCCTGGCGGAGCTGTGCGGTTCACCGGCCCTGGCCGCCCAGTACGCGGCTGTCCGGGCCACCCTGAACGACCTGCTGGACTGCATCCCGCTGCTGGTGCGCAACCTGGAGCACTCCCAGCGCCAGCACACCGCGCTGGTGGAGGCGGTGCTCGACGGGGACGCGGACGGGGCCCGGGAGATCACGCGGGAGCACTGCGCGGGGACGGCGGCGCTGCTGCGCGGCTTCCTGGCGTGAGCGCGGGCGGGCGTCTTGCCGTGGGAGCGTGACCCGGCAAAGGTATGTGTACGGTCCATTGCGGACAGGCCGCAGGAGGTCGGATGGCGGGCACGCCGCTGATCGGCGTCAGTACGTATCTGGAGCACGGGGCGCGCTGGGGTGTGTGGGAGCTGGAGGCGGCGCTGCTGCCGGCCGGGTATCCGCGGCTGGTGCAGCGGGCGGGCGGACTGGCCGCGATGCTCCCGCCGGACGCCCCGAAGCACGCGGCCGCGGCCGTGGCCCGCGTCGACGGCCTGGTGATCGCGGGCGGCCCGGACGTGGAGCCGGTGCGCTACGGCGCCGCGCCCGACGCGCGCACCGGCCCTCCCGCCCGCGCCCGGGACGCCTGGGAACTGGCGCTCATCGAGGCGGCCCTGGCCGCGCGCGTCCCGCTGCTGGGCGTCTGCCGGGGCATGCAGCTGCTCAACGTGGCGCTCGGCGGCACCCTCGTCCAGCACATCGAGGGCCACGCCGAGGTGGTGGGCGTCTTCGGCGGGCATCCGGTCACACCGGTGCCGGGGACCCTGTACGCGGGTGTGGTGCCCGAGGAGATGTTCGTCCCGACCTACCACCACCAGGCGGTGGACCGCCTGGGGACGGGTCTGGTCCCCTCCGCCCACGCGGCGGACGGCACGGTGGAGGCCCTGGAGCTGCCGTCGGCCGCCGGCTGGGTCCTCGGGGTGCAGTGGCACCCGGAGATGGGCGAGGACGTGCGGGTGATGCGGGCGCTGGTGGAGGCGGCGCGGCGGGCCTGACCCGGCCGGCGGCATCCGCGCCGAGGGGCCGGCCGGCCACCGCCCGGGGCGCCGCGCCCGCGTCCTACGCCCGCGTCAGGGACAGGAGCTGCCGGGCCGGGCCGGTGGGGCGGTGGCCCGTCGGCCACACCGCGCGCAGGTCGCGGGCGAGGGCGACGTCCGCGACCGGCACGCTCACCAGGCGCCGGGTGCTCAGCTCCTCGCCGACGGCGAGTTCGCTCAGGACGGAGGGGCCGGCGCCGCCGACGGCCGCGGCCTTCACCGCGGTGGTCGACGAGAGCTCGATCAGGGGGCGGGCCAGACCGCCGAGGGCCGCGTCCAGGACCTGCCGGGTACCCGAGCCCTTCTCCCGCAGGATCAACGGCGTCGCCGCCAGCTCCGCCGCCCGGAGCGGACGCCGGCGCCGGGCCCACGGGTGGCCGGGCGCCGCCACGACGATCAGCCGGTCGTGGGCGATGACCGCCGAGTCGAGACCCGCCGGGACGCTCACGCCCTCCACGAAGCCCAGGTCGGCCTCACCGGCCAGCAGCCGCTCCGCCACCGCCGTCGAGTTCCCGGCGAGCAGGGACACCGCGGTGTCCGGCAGTTGCGAGCGCAGCGCGACCAGCCAGCCCGGCAGCAGGTACTCGGCGATCGTCATGCTCGCCGCCACCGTCAGCCGGGAGTCCCGTCGGTCCCGCAGCGCCTGGGCTCCCGCGTCGAAGGCCTCGGCCGCCTCCACGATCCGGCGCGCCCAGTCCGTGACCAGCGCGCCGGCGTCGGTGAGCCGGGAGCCGCGCGGTGAGCGGTCCACCAGGGCGACCCCCAGCTGCCGCTCCATCGAGCGGACCCGGCTGCTGGCGGCCGGCTGGGTGATCCCCAGCTCCCGCGCCGCCCCGCCGAGACTGCCCAGGCGCGCCACGGCGAGCAGCAGCTCCAGGGCCCCGAGATCCGGCACCCGGTGTGCCAGGGAGCCCGCCACGTGCCGTCCCCGTGGGTCCTGTCCGCCCTCCGCGTCGTCCGTGCCGCCCGTACCACCCGCACTCCTGCTCATAACTCCAGCTTATGCCGTCATAGGAACATGGTCCCTGGTCAGCGGCTTCGGCCCCGGGGACGGTGGAGGCATGGTCACCGCAGCCCAGCCCCTGTCACCCGCCACCGACCCCGCCCGGCGCCTCCCGGCCGTCCGTCACCTCGGCCCCAACTGGTACGCCTGCGTCATGGGCACCGCCATCGTCGGCACCGCGGGGGCCGCGCTCCCCTGGCAGGCGTCCGGGCTGCGGGCCGTCTGCACCGCCGTCTGGGCTCTGTCGCTCGCGCTGCTGGCGGTCCTGCTGGTGGCCCGGTCCCTGCACTGGCGGCACCACCGCGACCAGGCCCGTGCCCAGCTGCTCGACCCGACGGCGGCCCCTTTCTACGGCTGTCTGTCGATGGCCCTGCTGGCCGTCGGCGGCGGCGCCCTGACCGTCGGCCGGGACTGGCTCGGCACCCCGGCGGCGGTGGCGCTGGACGCCGTGCTGTTCACCGTCGGCACGGTCGTCGGGCTGGCGGCGGCGGTCGCCGTGCCGTACCTCATGGCCGTACGGCACCGGACGGCACCGGAGCAGGCCAGTCCGGTGTGGCTGCTGCCGCTGGTCGCGCCGATGGTGTCCGCGGCCGTGGGGCCGCTGCTCGTGCCGCACCTCCCCGCGGGACAGCCCCGCGAGACGCTGCTCCTGGCCTGCGTCGCGCTGTTCGGGGTGAGCCTGCTGGCCACCCTGGTGACACTGCCGCTGATCTTCGGCCGGCTGCTCACCGGCGGTCCGCTGCCGCTCGCGCTGACCCCGTCGCTGTTCCTGGTGCTGGGTCCGCTGGGGCAGTCGACGACCGCCGTGGGCAAGTTCGCGGACGTCGCCCCGGGCGTCGTCCCGGCCCCGTACGCCGGGGGTTTCGAGGTGCTCGCCGTCCTGTACGGCGTGCCCGTGATGGGCTTCGCGCTGCTGTGGCTGTGTCTGGCCGTCGCGCACGTCGTGCGGGCGCGCCGGGAGGGCATGGGCTTCTCGATGACGTGGTGGTCGTTCACCTTCCCGGTGGGCACCTGTGTCACCGGCGCCGAGGCGCTCGCCCGGCACACCGGGCTGGCCGTCTACGACGGGCTGAGCGTCGTCCTGTACGCCGGCCTCGTCACCGCCTGGGCCGTCGCCGCCGCGCACACCGCGCGGGGCCTGGTCAGCGGAGCGCTGCTCGCAGGGCCGCGCCCAGCGCCCGCGGCGCCTCGGTCAGCGACGGCCCGTACCAGGTGAGGTACCGCCCGTCCACGAGGGCGCAGGGCAGGCCGGGGAACGCCTCCGGGCCGTCGCCGGCGGTGAAGCGGTACGGCTCGTCCGGCAGGACGACGAGGCCGGGGCGGGCCGCCCGCAGTTCCTCGACGGGGACCTTCGGGTAGCGCTCGGGGTGGGAGGCGTACAGGTGGTCGACGCCCAGGCGGGCCAGTACGTCGCCCGCGAACGTGTCCCGGCCCAGGACCATCCAGGGCCTGCGCCAGATCGGCACGACAGCCATGGTGCGCCGCTCGGGGCGGGGCACGGAGGACCAGGCGGCCTCCGCCTCGTCCAGCCACCGGGGCCGGTCCGGCGCCCCGCAGGCGGTGAGCACGCGGGTCAGTTCGGCGAAGGCCCGGGCCACCGTGCGCACCTCGGTCACCAGCACCTCCACGCCGGCCGCGCGCAGGGCGTCCAGGTCGGGGGCCCGGTTCTCCTCCTCGTTGGCGATCACCAGGTCGGGGGCGAGGGAGAGGACGCGGTCCGTCTTCGGGTTCTTGGTCCCGCCGACCCGCACGACGTCCAGGTCCGCCGGGTGGGTGCACCAGTCGGTGGCGCCGACCAGGGCGCCGGGGACCGTGCGGGCCACGGCCTCGGTCAGCGACGGCACCAGGGAGACCACCCTCACCGGCGAGGCCCCTCCCGCACCGCCTCGATGTGCTCGGCGACGGCGACCACGATCAGCCGGGTGTCGGGCACCGTCGCGCGCCAGCGGTGCCGCACACCACCGGTGAGGTACAGGGTGTCCCCGCGCCCGAGCCGGTAGGCGCGGCCCTCGGCCTCGATCTCCACGGCGCCCTCGGTGACGAACATCAACTGGTCGTTGCGGTACTGGAGTTCGCGGCCCGCGTCGTGGTCGCCGGTGAACTCCGAGGCGTGCATCTGGTGGTGTCCCCGCACCAGCGAGCGCACCCTGGGGGCCAGCCCGGGGTCGGGGTCCTCGGCCCGGACCACGTCCACGCTGCACGCGGGGTCGGCGGCGGCCAGCAGTTCGACGGCGGTGGTGCGCAGGGCGTCGGCCACCTTCTCCAGGGAACTCTGGCTGGGCCGCGCCCGGTCGTTCTCGATCTGGCTCAGGAAGGGCACGGACAGGCCGCTGCGCTCGGCCACGACGGCGAGGGTGAGCTCCAGGGCCCGGCGCCGTCGCCGCACGGCCGCGCCCACCCGAAGGTGCTGGTCTTTGTGGTCGCCCATCGCTCCGGCTCCCTCCTTCGCCCGTCGTCGTCACCGCCGCGGTGCCCCGGTGCGGGCGCCGCCTCCCTGATGAGTTCTCTGCACCCTACGCATGTTCGGCAAACCGTTTCATGCGGCCGTCACATCGACGTCACGGTGCGGTGGCCGCGACCTCACAGTTCTCGCCACGGCCCGCGCCGGGTGCGCGCGGTACCGGACGCCCTACCGCTTCAAGGGTGGGACGGTCCCGCGTGTTCCCGCCAGCCTCTCCCGCCCCGGTGGAGTCAGGCTCGGGCGGGGGGTTGGCGCTCCGTGGTTGACCGAATCCTTACCGTGTGCCGGGCGCACACGTCAAAAGGGTGGGCCCGGGGCGCGCTTCGTCGCGAAGGCGCGTCCCGGGCCCACCCTCGGGCGGCCGGCACGGTGTGGCGTGCCGGACCGTCACGGTGGTCCTACTGCGGGGTCATCCGGCCCACCATGTCCGGGTGCTCCTCGAGCCACGCGGCCACGGCTTCCTCCTCGTGCCCCTGCCCGCGGTCCTTGATCTCGGCCTCCAGCGTGCCCAGCTCGTCCTCGCTCATGCGGAAGTTCTTGATCCACTCGGTGAGCTGCGGGTACTGCTCGGGGAACGCCTTGCTGGAGATGGTGTGGATCGTGTTGTTCTCGCCGAAGGACTTCTTCGGGTCCTTCAGCTTGGTCAGCTCGTACTCGCTGTACGCCCAGTGCGGGGACCAGAGCGTGACCGCGACCGGCTCCTTCTTGGCCAGCGCGCGCTTCAGCTCGGCCAGCATCGCCGGCGTGGAGCCGTCGACGACCTCGTACTCGTCCTCCAGACCGTAGGCCGGCAGGACGTCGTTCTTGACCAGCTGCATCTGACCGGTGCCGGGCTCGATGCCGATGATCTTCCCGTCGAAGAGGTCGGCCTTGCCCTTCAGGTCCGCGAGGGACTTGACGTCCTTCACGTACGAGGGGACGGCGATCTCCAGTGAGGTCGGCTCGTACCAGGTGCCCAGGTCGGTCAGGTCGTCCTTGTTCTTCTCCCAGTAGTTCTTCTGGGCGTGGGGCAGCCAGGCATCGAAGTTGAGGTCCAGGTCGCCGGTGGCCAGGCCGGTGTAGACCGGGCCGACGTCCATCTGCTTCAGGTTCAGCTTGTAGCCGCGCCGCTCCAGGACGTTCTTCCACAGGTAGGTGACGGCGACGTCCTCTTCCCACGGGAACCAGGCGACGTCCAGCGGACGCTTGGCCTCGGCCGGGGTGGCGCCGGAGCCGCCCTCGACCGGGGCGAGCTTGTCGACGAGGCCCGGGTTGGCCTTCAGCCAGGTGCGCACGGCCTCCTGCTGCTTGCCCTTGCCGGACTTGTTGATCTCGGCCTCGAGGCTGGTGAGCTGCTTCTCGGTGAGCTCGAAGTCCTTCATCCACCGGGCGGCGGTGGGGTCGTCGGCGGCGAAGCCCTTGCGGGAGAGCGTGTGCACGCCGTCGCCCTTGCCCCAGGCGCCCTCGGGGTCCTTCAGCTTCTTCAGGTCGTAGTCGTTGTACGCCCAGTGCGGGGACCAGAGCGTGACGACGATGGGTTCCTTCTTGCTCATCGCCCGCTTCAGCTCGGCCAGCATGGCCGGGGTGGAGCTGTCGACGACCTTGTACTCGTCCTCCAGGCCGTAGGCGCCCATGACCTTGCTCTTCAGCAGGGCCATCTCGCCGGCGCTGGACTCGATGCCGGTGATCCTGCCCTTGAAGAGGTCGGCCTTGCCCTTGAGGTCCGCCAGCGTGTTGACGTCCTTCATGTAGGCGGGGACGGTCAGCTCCAGCGACGTCTCGTCGTACCAGGAGCCGAGGTCGTCGAGCCGGTCGCCGTACTTCTTCCAGTACTGCTCGTGGGTGGTCGGCAGCCACGCATTGGTGACGATGTCGATGTCGCCCTGCGCCAGGGAGGTGTAGAGCGGCCCGGCGTCGAACTGCTTGGCCTCCGCCTCGTAGCCGCGCTGCTCGAGGATCTCCTTCCACAGGAAGGTGGAGGCGACGCCCTCGTCCCAGGGCACGTAGCCGAGGGTGATCTTCTTGCCCTGGCCGACGTTCTTGCCGCTCGCGACGGACTCGGAGTCGCCCGAGCCGCCGAACACGCCCATGCCGCCGGCCACCAGGCCGAGGATGACGACGCCGATGACGGCGACCTGCGGGCGGGGCCGGTAGGACCAGATCTTCATGCCGCCCAGGCTGCGGGCCTTGGCGGCGGCACGGCGGCCGAGCGGTGAGACCTGGGTGCCCAGGGCGCTGGTCATGCGGTCCAGGTAGATCGCGAGGATCACGATGGCCACGCCCGACTCGGAGCCGAGGCCGACGTTGAGCTGGCCGATGGCCTCGTTGACGTCGCCGCCGAGGCCCCCGGTGCCGACCATGCCGGCGATCGCGGCCATGGACAGGCCGAGCATGATCACCTGGTTGACGCCCGCCATCACCGTCGGCAGGGCCAGCGGCAGCTGGACGCGCAGCAGGGTGTTGCGGGGAGTGGTGCCGAACGCCTCGGCGGCCTCGACCAGCTCCTTGTCGACCTGGCGGATGCCCAGCTCGGTCATGCGCACGCCCGGGGCGAGCGCGAAGATCAGGGTGGCCACGATGCCCGCGGAGGCGCCGGTGCCGAAGAACAGGATGGCCGGGATGAGGTAGATCATCGCGGGCAGCGTCTGCATGAAGTCCAGCACCGGCCGGACGATGCCGCTGACCCGGTCGGAGCGGGCCGCCCAGATGCCGACGGGTACCGCGACGACCAGCGCGATGAGGGTCGCGACGAGCACCAGCGCCAAGGTGATCATCGCGTTCTCCCACAGCTCCATGGAGACGATGAACGCGAATCCGAGGAAGGTGAGAACACCGGCGAGCGTGCCGCGCAGCCAGAAGGCGATGACCGCGAAGATGCCGACGAGGAGGAGCGGTTCGGGCGCCTGGAGGACGGCGTTGATGCCGTCGTAGGTGCCCGTGAAGACGGTCTTGAGGAAGTCGAAGAGCCACGCGACGTGTTCGAGCAGCCAGTCGACGGCGTTGTTGACCCAGTCGCCGAGCGGAATCCTAGGCACGGGCCATCACCTTCTCGGGGCCCTTGTCGCGCGGGGAGTCGCAGGTGCCGGCCTCGGCCTGCTCGTCGCCCAGGAAGCCGATGAGACGGCGTGAGGGGACCACGCCCACGAGGTCGCCTTCGCCGTCCACGACCGCGACGGCGTGCGGCACGCGCGCGCTGATCGCGCACAGCTCGGTGAACGGCGTCTCGGGCGTCGCCGTCTCGCAGCCGCAGTCGGCCTCGTCGCCGCGCAGGTCGGTCTCCATGACGGCACCGGCGGTGAGCACGCGGGACCGGTCGACGTCCTGGGTGAAGGAGGCGACGTAGTCGTTGGCGGGGCGTATGAGGATGTCCTGCGCCGTGCCTATCTGCACGATCTCGCCGTCCCGCATGACGGCGATGCGGTCGCCCAGGCGCATGGCCTCGTTGAGGTCGTGGGTGATGAAGACGATGGTCTTCTTCAGGGTCTTCTGCAGCTCGATCAGCTGGTCCTGCATGTCGCGGCGGATCAGCGGGTCGAGGGCGCTGAAGGACTCGTCCATCAGCAGCAGGTCGGCGTCGGTGGCGAGCGCGCGGGCCAGGCCGACGCGCTGCTGCATCCCGCCGGACAGCTCGTCCGGCCAGGACTTCTCCCAGCCGGCCAGGCCGCACAGGGCGAGCGCCTCGTCGGCGCGGCGTTCGCGCTCGGCGCGGGGCACGCCCTGCACTTCAAGGCCGTAGGCAGCGTTGTCACGGACGCTGCGGTGCGGGAAGAGCGCGAAGTGCTGGAAGACCATGCTGATCTTCTTGGAGCGGACCTCGCGCAGCTGCCGCCCGCTGATCTCGGTGAGGTCCTCGCCGCCGAAGCGGACGTGTCCGGCGGTCGGCTCCAGCAGGCCGTTGAGCATGCGCAGCAGCGTGGACTTACCGGATCCGGACAGCCCCATGACCACGAAGATCTCTCCGGGCTCCACGGTGAAGGACGCGTCGATGACGGCGGCCGTGGTGCCGTCCGCGCGCAGTTCCTCCCGGTCGGCTCCCTTGCGCAGTCGTTCGACCGCCTGGTCCGGTTTTCTGCCGAAGACCTTGTACAGGTTCTCGGCCTCTAGCCTGGCTGACACGCTTACCTCTTGGATCGGGGGCAGGGGCAGGGGCGCGAGGTCCGGTCGACGCGAGGACTGACACGAGAAGTGACGCGCGGACTGACACGGAGAATGACCCGGAGTCAGATACGAAGTCTCGCTAACAGTTGAATGCATCAACCAGCTTCGGCCCGGGTGCGCGCCTGCCCCGATCCTTATGACCCAAACATATGAGTGATCCAGCTCACACGCCCTCCGCCTCCCGCCCGCACTCCCTGCGGCATGATGCGAGGCGTGACCGGACGACTGATGCTCCTCGACACCGCCTCCCTCTACTTCCGCGCCTACTTCGGCGTGCCGGACTCCGTGAAGGCACCCGACGGCACCCCCGTGAACGCCGTGCGCGGACTCCTCGACTTCATCGACCGCCTGGTGAAGGACCACCGGCCCGACCACCTGGTCGCCTGCATGGACGCCGACTGGCGCCCGGCGTGGCGGGTGGAGCTGATCCCCACCTACAAGGCACACCGCGTCGCCGAGGAACAGGCGTCGGGCCCCGACACCGAGGAGGTCCCCGACACCCTCTCGCCACAGGTCCCGGTGATCGAGGCCGTCCTCGACGCGCTGGGCATCGCCCGGGTGGGCGTGGCCGGCTACGAGGCGGACGACGTCATCGGCACGTACACCGCGCGGGCGACGGGCCCGGTCGACATCGTCACCGGCGACCGCGACCTCTACCAGCTGGTGGACGACGCCCGGGGCGTACGGGTGCTGTATCCGCTCAAGGGCGTCGGCACCCTGGCCCTCACCGACGAGGCCGCACTGCGGGAGAAGTACGGCGTCGACGGGCGCGGGTACGCCGACCTGGCGCTGCTGCGCGGCGACCCGAGCGACGGCCTGCCCGGCGTGGCGGGCATCGGCGAGAAGACCGCCGCCAAGCTGCTCGCCGAGTTCGGGGACCTGGCCGGCATCCGGGCGGCCGTCGACGACCCCCGGGCCCGGCTCACCCCCACGCAGCGCAAGCGCCTGACCGAGGCCGCGCCGTATCTCGCGGTCGCCCCGAAGGTGGTCCGGGTCGCCGACGACGTCCCGCTGCCCGACGTGGACACGACGCTGCCGCGTGCGCCGCGCGACGCCGCGGCACTGGAGGGGCTGGCGACGCGCTGGGGACTGGGCGGGTCGCTGCAGCGGCTGCTGACGACGCTCGGCGCCTGAGGCAGGGCCGCGCCGTGCCGTGCCGTGGCGACCGGGCGCGGCACGGGCGGTGCATCGGAGTTCCGGGGAGGGGAAACCGTACTCTGCGCGCGGCAGTGCCGTGCGGCCCGACGTCATGGAGCGACGAGCGGGCCACGGGTGCTAACTTAGGTTTACCTAACTCAGGGACCGCACGCAGGGAGCAGGGAGGCCGCCATGGCAGACCGTCCGGGACGCAAGCCACGCAAGCCGCACACCGCGCGGGTCGTGCGCACCGAGCGGCTCACCCCGCACATGCAGCGCGTGGTGCTCGGCGGCGAGGAGCTGTCCGCCTTCTCGGCGGACACCTGCACCGACCACTATGTGAAGCTGCTGTTCCCGGCCGAGGGCGTGACCTACCCGGAACCCTTCGACATGGAACGCATCCGCGAGGAGTTCCCGCGCGAGCACTGGCCGGTGACCCGGACGTACACGGTGCGCCAGTGGGACGCCGAGCACCGCGAGCTGACGCTGGACTTCGTCATCCACGGCGACGAGGGCCTGGCGGGACCGTGGGCCAGGCGCGTCCGGCCCGGTGAGACCGTCCGCTTCATGGGCCCCGGCGGCGCCTACGCGCCCGACCCCGCCGCCGACTGGCACCTGCTCGCCGGTGACGAGAGCGCGCTGCCCGCGATCGCCCGGTCCCTGGAGGCGCTGCCCGACGGCGCCCGCGCCTTCGCCTTCATCGAGGTCGACGGGCCCCAGGAGGAGCAGAAGATCGACTCCGACGTCGAGGTGGTCTGGCTGCACCGCGGCGACCGTCCGGTGGGCCGGGCCCTGGTCGAGGCCGTGCGCGGCCTGGACTTCCCCGAGGGACGGGTGCACGCGTTCGTGCACGGCGAGGCGGGCTGCGTGAAGGAGCTGCGCAGGTTCCTGCGGGTGGAGCGCGAGATCCCCCGCGAGGACCTCTCCATCTCCGGCTACTGGCGCCTCGGCCACAACGAGGACGGCTGGCAGGCGTCGAAGCGCGACTGGAACGCCCGCATCGAGGCGGAGCAGGAGGGCGCGGCGCCGGCCGCGTAGCGCCCCGCGTCGCCGGCCGGCGACGGCGCCCCGGGTCGCCGCGCACCCGTCCGTGCAGGTGCATGTCGTGCCAGCCGTCGGGGTGCAGCAGGGCGCGGCGCTTGGTCCCCTCCAGGGCGAAACCGGCCTTGGCCGCGACCCGGCAGGACGCCTCGTTGGCCACGGCGTGGGTCAGCTCCAGGCGCTGGAAGCCGATGCCGTCCAGCGCCCACCGCGACAGCGCGCCGGTGGCGCGGGCGGCGACGCCCCGGCCGCGGGCCGCCGCCGTGGTCCAGTAGGCGACCTCGGCCACTCCGTCGCCCAGCTGCACCTGCCGCAGCGCCACCCGGCCGAGCAGCCGGTCGTCGGCCGCGTCGGCGACCGCCCACTGCACGTCCCGCTCCGCTTCCCAGCCCCGCTGCCACTCGCTGATCCAGCCGCGCACCTCTTCCTCGGAGTCCGCGGCGCGGATGTGCCACTGGTGCATCACCGGGTCCTGGAAGGCCGCGTGGACGGCGGGTGCGTCCTCGGCGCGCCACGGGCGCAGCAGCAGGCCGTCGCCGGTGGCTATCGTGGGCTGCGGGGAACGGGAGAGGGTGCCGGCGGGAAGGACCGGGCGTGTCAGATAGGGCATGTACCGCATCCTGCCAACCGGGCCGCCCGGCGACCCAGCGGTTTTACCCGGCCCGCCCGTCGTTGCCCGGCCCCGGCCCGCCGCCTCGTAC
>MUMD01000463.1 GCA_002155895.1 Streptomyces rochei | reverse complement strand
GGCTACGGGGGTGAACGGTGCGGACGCGCCAACCGCTGCGGGCGGACACCCCCCGACACGTCCCCTTCCCGCCGTACGCGGCTGTCCCGCCGTGCGGGGCGCGGACCGTCAGCCGCCCACCGGGAGTTCCGCCGTCACCGCGAAGCCGCCCCTCGGCTCGGCGCCGGCGGTCAGGGAGCCACCGGCGGTGGCCAGCCGTTCGGTCAGGCCGGTCAGTCCGGTGCCGGGGCCCTGGGGTGCGCGGTTCGGGCCCGTGCCGTCGTCCCTGACGGTCAGCCGGACGCGTTCCGTGCCGCCCGACACCGCGATCTCGCAGCGGCTCGCCCCGCTGTGCCGTACGACGTTGGTGACCGCCTCCCGCAGGACCCAGCCCAGCAGTGCCTCGGCCTGGGGCGGCAGCGGGGGGCCGGAGCGGTGGACCACCGGCTCCACGTCCGCCGCGCTCAGTGCCGAGCGGGCCCGGTCCAGCTCCGTGCCGAGGCTGCCCTCGCGGTAGCCGGTCACCGCCTCGCGGACCTCGGTCAGCGCCTGGCGGCCGACCGCCTCGATGTCGGTGATCTGGGTCAGGGCCGCGTCCAGGTCGCGGGGCGCCAGGCGCCGGGCCGCCTCCGACTTCACGACGATCACCGACAGGGTGTGGCCCAGGAGGTCGTGCAGGTCGCGGGAGAAGCGCAGCCGCTCCTCCGCGACCGCGCGGGCGGCCAGTTCCTCGCGGGCGGCGCGCAGTTGCCGTACGGCGTCGGACAGGCTCAGGATCGCGGCCGTCACCATCGTCGACAGGAGGGTCCCGTAGGCGATGTTCAGGCCGCTCCAGCCGTCCTTGATCCCGCCCACGACCCCCGCGAGCGCCGCCAGCGTCCAGCCCCAGCGGGCCAGTCGGCGCCCGCGCAGCGCGGCGCCCGCGGACAGGCCGAGCAGGAGGAAGAAGAGCAGCCAGGTGCCGCCGAAGGCGAGGGAGAGGGTGCAGGTCAGCAGGGCCATGGCGAGGAGGGCCAGGCGGGTGGACGGGGAGGTGCGCAGCTTCGGGTGGAAGGAGCGCATGGCCACGTAGATGTAGAGCGTGTTGAAGGCGAGCAGGCCCAGGCCGCCGAGCCAGGGGTGGGAGGTGCCGCCCTGGAGGACGCTCGCGAGGCTGCCCAGGCCCAGCAGGAGCCAGGGCAGGAGGGTGAAACCGGTGGGCGGGGGCCCGAGGTGCGCCTCGGAGGGGTCGGGCTCCCGGGCCAGTCGCCACGCGTCCAGGCGGCACGAGAGTGTGCGCAGCCGGCCTTGCTTCCCGCTCATGGCCGTCGGTTCCTTCCCGTGTGTGCCGTTCGCCGCTCAGTCGCGTCCGGTGGTGCGGCGGTAGGACAGGAGGGCGTACGTCCCGAACGCCGGCAGCCACACGGTCAGTACGAGAATCCCACCCAGGGGCGGCGCGTGCCCCGCGGCGACGGAGGTGCCCAGTTCGGCGAAGCGGTTGGCCGGGGTGTACGCCGAGACCGTGCGCAGCCACTCGGGGAAGAGGGCGAGCGGGAACCACAGGCCGCCGAGGACCGCCAGGCCCAGGTTGGCCACCATGTTCACCACCCCCGTGGTCTGGCCGGTCAGGCGGTAGCCGTTGCCGAGGCCGAGGAGGGTGAAGGGGACGGAACCCAGCCAGAGCAGGAGCGCGAGCGACGCCCACTGCCAGGGGGCCAGCCGTACGCCGTTGACCAGGCCGCCGGCCGCGAGGACGGCGGTGAGGGCGGGGAGCACGGTGACCGAGGCGGTCAGGGTCCGGCCCAGCACCACCTGGTGCGGGCGCATCGGTGTCACCCGCAGCTGCCGCAGCCAGCCGATCGCCCGGTCCTCGGCGACCCCGCCGCCGGTGTTGAGGGCCGAGCCGACCGCGCCGTAGGCGGCCATGCCCACCATGGCGCCCGTCCTCCAGCCGCCCGCGTCACCGCCCCCGAGGTTGGTGAAGAGCAGGTACATCAGGACGGGCACGGCGACGCCGCCCGCGACGAAGCCGGGGTCGCGCAGGGTGCGGCGGACCTCCAGGAGCACGTAGTCCCTCATCGTCTCTCCACGGGTGCGTGTGCGGTCAGGGCCAGGAAGGCGTCGTCCAGGGACGCCGGGGCGACCTCCAGGCCGCGGATCGCGCCGAGTTCCGCCAGGGCGAGGACGGTGGCGTCGGAGTCCTCGGTGCGCAGGTGGGCGCGGTCTCCGCGGATCTCGAGGGCGCGCACGCCGGGCAGGAGGTCCAGGCCGGCGGCGGAACGGCCGGCCAGGTCGACGGAGACCCGGCCGCCGCCCGCCGCCCGGCGCAGCTGTGCGCCGGTGCCGTCCGCGACGATCCGCCCCCGGTCGACGACCAGGATGCGGTCGGCGTGCGCCTCGGCCTCCTCCAGGTGGTGGGTGGAGAAGAGGACGGTGCTGCCGCGCCGGGCGTACGCCCCCATCGACTGCCAGAAGGCGTGCCGGGCCTCCACGTCGAGGGCCGCGGTGGGTTCGTCCAGGACGAGCAGGTCGGGGTCGCCGGCCAGCGCCACCGCGAACCGCACCCGCTGGGCCTGCCCGCCGGACAGCCGGTCCACGCGCCGCCCGGCCAGTCCCGCGACGCCCGCCAGCCGCAGTACCCGGTCCACGGGCAGCGGGGCCGGGTAGCGGCCCGCGACGAACGCGACCAGCTCGCCCACCGTGACCCTGGGGACCGCCCGCGCTTCCTGAAGCATGGCGCCCACCCGTCCGGCGCGCACGGCCGCCTCCGGCGGCCCGCCGAACAGCTCCACCCGGCCCGCGTCGGGCGCGCACAGGCCGAGCAGCAGTGCGATCAACGTCGACTTGCCCGCGCCGTTGCGCCCGAGCAGCGCGACCGTCTCGCCCCGCGCGATCGTCAGGTCCACGCCGTCGACGGCGCGGACGGCGCCGTAGGTCCTCACCGCCCCGGAGAAGGAGACGGCGGGGGCGGTGCGCGGTGTCGGT
>MUMD01000462.1 GCA_002155895.1 Streptomyces rochei | reverse complement strand
GGTGGCCGTACTGCGCCGCGTACCCGCTCGCCGCGGCGCTCAGACGCGGCGCAGTACGGCCACCACCTTGCCGAGGATGGTCGCGTCGTCACCGGGGATGGGCTCGTAGGCCGCGTTGTGCGGGAGCAGCCACACGTGGCCGTCCTCCCGCTTGAAGCGCTTGACGGTGGCCTCGCCGTCGAGCATCGCGGCGACGATGTCGCCGTTCTCGGCGACCGGCTGGCGGCGCACGGTGACCCAGTCGCCGTCACAGATGGCGGCCTCGATCATCGAGTCACCGACGACCTTGAGGACGAACAGCTCGCCGTCACCGACCAGCTGGCGGGGCAGCGGGAAGACGTCCTCGACGGACTCCTCGGCGAGGATCGGGCCACCGGCGGCGATGCGTCCGACCAGGGGGACGTACGACGCGGCGGGCTTGCCGGCGGTGTCCGTGGGCTGCACGGAGGCGGCCTGGTCGGAGCCACGCACCTCGTAGGCGCGCGGGCGGTGCGGGTCGCGGCGCAGGAAGCCCTTGCGCTCCAGCGCCATCAGCTGGTGCGCGACGGAGGAGGTGCTGGAGAGGCCGACGGCCTGCCCGATCTCCCGCATCGACGGCGGGTAGCCGCGACGCTGCACCGAGTCGCGGATGACTTCGATCACCCGGCGCTGGCGATCGGTCAGTCCCGAGCTGTCCGCCCGGATGCCGGGAGGTCGGCCCGGCAGGGAGCGCTTGTGCCCCTCTGGACTCGTGGCGTCGCTCATCGCCTGCATCGGCTCAGGTCGGCCCTGGGGGCGGTCCTGGGCAGTGATGGTGGCACTGTCGGCGGTGGTGGTCACGTCGGCCCCTCTCGATGGTCTCCCTGCTGCCCAACGGTAGTAGCTTTCGAAAGGTTGCGCCAAACACACGTTCGAGTGAAAAAAGGTGAATCGCTCGCCTGGATTGCGTGTCTGGGTGTATGGCTACCGCCGTGCCCGACGGACAAAAGCGCTCATTGCTGTACTCTTCACCGCCGTGGTGACAACCTCGGGGATGTCGCCCCAGTCTGCCATCCGACTTCCCGTTCGACGGGGCGGGCCCTCGCATCTGTGCGGTAGTCCCACGCCCCCTCCTCGCGGCGCCCACGGTATCTCCGCATGCCCCCGTGTGGCGCGAGCGCGCGGGGGCATGTGCGCGTGGGTGTGTCGCGCGCGGGACCTGTACGGACCGGCGCGACACGCGTGCAGGGCGTGTATGTATGAGCCAATCCCCACATCTAGTGGTTGGATTGCGGCAGCAGCCCATAAGTTGTGGTCCCCCGGGTCTTCGGGCCCGCCGCGATCGCCTATGCTGGGGGCTGCTTCGAGGGGCCTGAAGGGCTCTTTGTGGCTATTGAGTCTGCTGTGAGGAGGGTTCGGAGTACATGCACTGCCCCTTCTGCAGGCACCCCGACAGCCGTGTCGTCGACAGTCGTACGACCGACGACGGCACGTCGATCCGCAGGCGCCGCCAGTGTCCCGACTGCTCCCGTCGCTTCACGACCGTGGAGACGTGTTCGCTCATGGTGGTGAAGCGGTCCGGGGTCACCGAACCGTTCAGCCGCACCAAGGTCATCAACGGCGTGCGCAAGGCATGCCAGGGCCGGCCCGTCACCGAGGACGCGCTCGCGCAGCTCGGCCAGCGGGTCGAGGAGGCGGTGCGGGCCACCGGAAGCGCCGAGCTGACCACACACGACGTGGGGCTGGCGATCCTCGGCCCGCTGCAGGAACTCGATCTGGTCGCCTACCTGCGGTTCGCCTCCGTCTACCGGGCGTTCGACTCGCTCGAGGACTTCGAGGCCGCGATCGCGGAACTGAGGCAGGCGACGGGGCGCCCGGGCGCGGACGGCGACGGGGCCGACGCGGGGAGCCAGGAGAACGACCGCGGGTCCACGGGGGCGGCACAGGTCCCCGAGCCCGCTGGCGCCGCCGACTGACCGGCGGGCCGGACCCGGACTTCGGCGCCCGGGCCCGGCCGGTCGGCGGCGAGAGAAGAAGACCTGTTGCGGGCGGCGTGAGCGATGCCCGCAACACCAGACAGAACACCGTGCCACGGGAACAAACGGGGCACTTCAGGGCGTTTTCGCCCGTACAGGGAGGCGGCATGACAGAGACGGCGAGCGGTCCGGCACGGAGTTCCCGCGCCAAGGGCACCAAGGCGAGCAAGGGACTCCGCGTCGAGCGCATCCACACCACTCCCGGCGTCCACCCCTACGACGAGGTGGCCTGGGAGCGTCGTGACGTCGTCATGACCAACTGGCGCGACGGCTCGGTCAACTTCGAGCAGCGTGGCGTCGAGTTCCCCGAGTTCTGGTCGGTGAACGCGGTCAACATCGTCACCAGCAAGTACTTCCGGGGCGCCGTCGGCACCCCGCAGCGCGAGGTGAGCCTGAAGCAGCTCATCGACCGCATCGTGAAGACGTACCGGAAGGCCGGTGAGGACTACAAGTACTTCGCCTCGCCCGCCGACGCCGAGATCTTCGAGCACGAGCTGGCCTACGCCCTCCTGCACCAGATCTTCAGCTTCAACAGCCCGGTCTGGTTCAACGTCGGCACGCCCCAGCCGCAGCAGGTCTCCGCCTGCTTCATCCTGTCCGTCGACGACTCCATGGAGTCGATCCTCGACTGGTACAAGGAAGAGGGCATGATCTTCAAGGGCGGTTCGGGCGCCGGCCTGAACCTGTCCCGCATCCGCTCCTCCAAGGAGCTGCTCTCCTCCGGCGGCAACGCCTCCGGCCCGGTCTCCTTCATGCGCGGCGCCGACGCCTCCGCCGGCACCATCAAGTCCGGTGGTGCCACCCGCCGCGCCGCCAAGATGGTCATCCTCGACGTCGACCACCCGGACATCGAGGACTTCATCGAGACCAAGGTCAAGGAGGAGGAGAAGATCCGCGCCCTGCGCGACGCGGGCTTCGACATGGACCTGGGCGGCGACGACATCACGTCCGTCCAGTACCAGAACGCCAACAACTCGGTCCGCGTGAACGACACGTTCATGAAGGCCGTGCAGGACGGCGGCAAGTTCGGCCTGACGTCCCGCATGACCGGCGAGGTCATCGAGGAGGTCGACGCCAAGGCGCTCTTCCGCAAGATGGCCGAGGCCGCCTGGGCCTGCGCCGACCCGGGCATCCAGTACGACGACACCATCAACCACTGGCACACCTGCCCGGAGTCCGGCCGGATCAACGGCTCGAACCCCTGCAGCGAGTACATGCACCTGGACAACACGTCCTGCAACCTCGCCTCGCTGAACCTGATGAAGTTCCTGAAGGACGACGGCAAGGGCAACCAGTCCTTCGACGTCGAGCGCTTCTCGAAGGTCGTCGAGCTGGTCATCACCGCGATGGACATCTCCATCTGCTTCGCGGACTTCCCGACGCAGAAGATCGGCGAGAACACCCGCGCCTTCCGTCAGCTCGGCATCGGCTACGCCAACCTCGGCGCCCTGCTGATGGCGACCGGCCACGCCTACGACTCCGACGGCGGCCGCGCCCTGGCCGGCGCCATCACCTCCCTGATGACCGGCACGTCGTACAAGCGCTCCGCCGAGCTCGCCGCGATCGTCGGCCCGTACGACGGCTACGCCCGCAACGCGCAGCCGCACCTCAGGGTCATGAAGCAGCACTCCGACGCGAACGCCACCGCCGTCCGCATGGACGACCTGGACACGCCGATCTGGGCCGCCGCCACCGAGGCCTGGCAGGACGTGCTGCGCCTCGGCGAGAAGAACGGCTTCCGCAACTCCCAGGCGTCCGTCATCGCCCCGACCGGCACCATCGGTCTGGCGATGTCCTGCGACACCACCGGCCTCGAGCCCGACCTCGCCCTGGTCAAGTTCAAGAAGCTGGTCGGCGGCGGCTCGATGCAGATCGTCAACGGCACCGTCCCGCAGGCCCTGCGCCGCCTGGGTTACCAGGAGGAGCAGATCGAGGCGATCGTCGCCCACATCGCCGAGCACGGCAACGTGATCGACGCCCCCGGCCTCAAGCACGAGCACTACGAGGTGTTCGACTGCGCGATGGGCGAGCGCTCCATCTCCGCGATGGGCCACGTCCGCATGATGGCCGCCATCCAGCCGTGGATCTCCGGCGCGCTCTCCAAGACGGTCAACCTGCCGGAGTCGGCGACCGTGGAGGACGTCGAGGAGGTCTACTTCGAGGCGTGGAAGATGGGCGTCAAGGCGCTCGCCATCTACCGCGACAACTGCAAGGTCGGCCAGCCCCTCTCCGCGAAGACCAAGGAGAAGGAGAAGACCGAGGTCACGGAGAAGGCCGAGGCGACCATCCGCGAGACGGTCGAGAAGGTCGTCGAGTACCGCCCGGTCCGCAAGCGCCTCCCGAAGGGCCGTCCCGGCATCACCACCTCCTTCACCGTCGGCGGCGCCGAGGGCTACATGACCGCCAACTCCTACCCGGACGACGGTCTCGGCGAGGTCTTCCTGAAGATGTCCAAGCAGGGCTCGACCCTCGCGGGCATGATGGACGCCTTCTCCATCGCGGTCTCCGTCGGCCTCCAGTACGGCGTGCCGCTGGAGACGTACGTCTCGAAGTTCACCAACATGCGCTTCGAGCCGGCCGGCATGACGGACGACCCGGACGTGCGGATGGCGCAGTCGATCGTCGACTACATCTTCCGCCGCCTGGCGCTGGACTTCCTGCCCTTCGAGACGCGCTCCGCGCTCGGCATCCACTCCGCCGAGGAGCGTCAGCGCCACCTGGAGACCGGTTCGTACGAGCCGTCCGACGACGAGCTGGACGTCGAGGGCCTGGCCCAGTCGGCGCCGCGCGCCCAGGAGCTGAAGGCCGTCGCCACGCCGAAGGCCGAGGTCGAGGCCGCCAAGCCGGCTCCGCAGCAGGCGCACACCAGCGCCGAGCTGGTGGAGATGCAGCTGGGCATCCAGGCCGACGCCCCGCTGTGCTTCTCCTGCGGCACGAAGATGCAGCGCGCCGGTTCCTGCTACATCTGCGAGGGCTGCGGCTCGACGAGCGGCTGCAGCTGACCTGTAGGGCCACATGAGCGAGGGGCGTCCGTCACGGCGGACGCCCCTTCCTCATGCTCCGGTGCCGTCAGCGCGGGCGCGCGGCGCCCATCGTGGCGGCGAACGCGGCCGCGTCGCCCTCGAAGCCGTGCACCCCGGCGCGGAACTCCCACGCCCCCGTCTCGTCCCGCACGAACTCCGCGACCGTCGCCGCGGTCGCGCCCCGGACCCCGGAGAAGTCGTCCGTGGCCAGGTCGGTGTACTCCTCCCGGATGCGCAGACCCGGGTTGGCCACGTCGGCGAAGGTCCGGTCCTCGGCGTGCTGCTGGATCGCCACGCCGACCACCACGCGCGTGTAGCGGTCGGCGAGCCGTTCCAGCA
>MUMD01000461.1 GCA_002155895.1 Streptomyces rochei | reverse complement strand
CCTCGGCCAGCAGCGCCGCCGCCAGCTCCGCCCGCTCCAGCTCGTGCCGCTGCTGGGTGAGGAGCGCCCCCAGCGCCACCCCCGGCGGCGCTGCTGGCCGAGGAGTACCGCGCGGCCGCCGCCGAGCCCGCGGTGCACGATCTGGTGGAGGTGGTGACCGGCGCCGGGGCCGTCGCCCAGCGCTTCCTCCAGCTCCAGCTCGGGGCGAGCGACGAGGTGTGCGCGCTGGTCACCGGCAACCCGGTCGCCGTGACCGGCATGGAGAACGACGCCGAGGAGCAGGCCACCGGACGCGGGGTGCGCTACCGGGTCGTGGTGGAACGGGCGGTGCTGGACCTGCCGACCGGCATCACCGAGCTGACGGCCGCGCTGGGCCGGGACGAACAGGTGCGGGTGGTGGACCGCGTCCCCACGAAGCTGGTCGTCGCCGACCGGTCCCTCGCCCTGGTGCCGCTCACCGCGCACTCGTCGGAGCCCGCCGCGCTGGTCGTGCACGCCAGCGGCCTGCTGGAGCTGCTGTCGGGCCTGTTCGAGACGGTGTGGCGGGACGCGTTGCCGCTGCGGCTCGGGGCGTCCGGTGTGAGCGAGCACGGCCCCGACGGGCCAGACGGCACGGACCTGGAGATCCTGTCCCTGCTGCTGGCCGGATTGACCGACGCGAGCGTCGCCAAGCAGCTCGATCTCGGGCTGCGGACCGTGCAGCGGCGGGTGAAGCGCCTGATGGAGCTGACCGGCGTCACCACCCGGCTCCAGCTCGGCTGGCACGCGTACGAGAGGGAGTGGGTGGCCAGGAAGTCCTGACCGGTGCGCCGGCCCCGCCCGGGGATCTGCGGACCGCGCCCGGGTCCGGCACCCTGGACAGATGGGAGCGTGGGACCTCCTGCTGTCCGGGCTGGTCATCCTGCTCGGACTGTGCGGGGTGCTCTTCCCCGGCATGCCCGGATCGTGGCTGGTGTGGGCCGGGGTCCTGTGGTGGGCGCTGAAGGACCCGCGCCCGCTCGCGTGGGCCGTGCTGGTCGGCGCGACCGTCGTCCTGCTGCTGTCCCTGGCGGTGCGCTGGGCGCTGCCGTCCCGACGGCGGCTGCGCGCCGACGACGCCACCCGCCGGCTCACGCTGTACGGGGGCGCGGGAGCCGTCCTCGGCTTCGTGCTGATCCCGGTGGTCGGCGCGGTGCCCGGCTTCATGGGCGGCATCTACCTCGCCGAGCGGCTGCGGCTCGGCCGGCACGGCGAGGCGGTGGCGGCGCTGCGGACGGCGCTGCGCTCGGGCGGCTACGGGGTGCTGACGGAGTTCTTCGCCTGCCTGCTGATCACCGGGGCGTGGCTGGGGGCGGTACTGGCCGGCTAGGGGCCGGGGCCGGGACGCCCTCGAGGGCGAGCAGTCGCGTCTTGCGCTCCAGGCCGCCCGCGTACCCGGTCAGGGACCCGTCGGCCCCGATCACCCGGTGGCAGGGGCGCAGGATCAGCAGCGGATTGGCGCCGATCGCGCCGCCGACGGCGCGTACCGCGGGGCGGGAGGCCCCGATGCGCGCGGCGATCTCCCCGTAGGTCGTCGTCTCTCCGTAGGGGACGTCGTCCAGGGCCGCCCAGACGCGCTCCCGGAAGGCGGTCCCCTCGGCGCGCAGCGGCAGCCGGAACTCCGTCAGCTCCCCGGCGAAGTAGGCGGCGAGCTGCTCACCGGCCGCCCGGAAGGGCCCGGCGTCGTGCCGCCAGTCCTCCCGGACGGCTCGTCCGCCCTTCTGACCGGGCACGGACAGGGAGGTGAGCGCGCCGTCCGGGGCGGCGGTGAGCAGCAGCCGGCCCACGGGGCTGTCCAGCTCGGTCCAGTACGTGGCGGTGGTGGTCGTCGTCATCGGTCGTTCTCCGGTTCTCCCGCTGCGCGCAGGTGGTTCAGGGCGTAGGAGCGCCAGGGGCGCCAGGTGTCGGGCAGGGCGGCGCCGGGCGGGGCGGCGTCCGGGTCGCCGAGGGCGCGGGCGCGGACGGCGGCGGCCACGGCCGCGTCCACGCCGGGTACGGCGAGCAGCGCCCGTTCGGCGGCGTCCCGGTCGGCGCCGGCGTCGAGGCGTACGACGCCGTCGGCGAGGGCGGCGGCGAGGGCCCCGAGGGTGCCGTGCGGCTCGGCCCCGGCGAGGACGCCCGGTTCGGGGAAGAGGTGGGTGAGGGTGCCGCACGGCGCGTCGAGCGTCTTGCCGTACCGCTGGACCAGCCGCTCGGCCTCCGTCCGCCCCACCAGGGCGCGCACCGCGAACTCGTCGGGGTCGGCGGCCCCCGGCGAGCGCAGCCCGGGGCGGGCGGCGACCAGCGGGGCGAGGCGGGGGTCGGCGCCGAGGTGTCTGTCGACCGCGTACGGGTCGGCGTCGAGGTCGAACAGCCGGCGCAGCCGCTGTACGGCGGTGGTCAGGTCCCGCAGGTCGGTGAGGTGGAGGCGGGCGTCGAGCCAGCCGCCGCTGCCGGTGCGCGGGCGGCCCGGGCGTTCGTCGACGGCGACGATGCCGGTGCCGTACGGCAGCCGCAGGGTGCGCCGGTAGACGCGGCGGTCCGGCGGGCCGCTCACCTCCTCGACCCCGGCGACGGCCTCCCGCTGGAGCAGGTCGAAGACCGGCCCCGCCCGGTAGGGGCCCCGGTGGGCGAGCCGCAGCGGGATGCCGGCGGACGGGGTTGCGGCGTGCCGGGAGGCGGCGCGGTCCCGGGCGGGCGCGGCGGCGCGCAGCTCGCTCGGGGTGGCCGCGTACACGGCCCGGACGGTGTCGTTGAACTGCCGCACGCTGGCGAATCCGGACGCGAAGGCGATCTCGGTGACCGGCAGGGCGGTGGTCTGCAGCAGGACGCGCGCGGTGTGCGCCCGCTGGGCGCGGGCCAGGGCCACGGGCCCGGCGCCCAGCTCGGCGGTGAGCTGCCGCTGTACCTGGCGGGCGCTGTAGCCGAGTCGGCCGGCGAGGCCGGTGACGCCCTCGCGGTCGACGACCCCGTCGCCGATCAGGCGCATCGCCCGGCCCACCACGTCGGCGCGGACGTTCCACTCCGCGGAGCCCGGCACGGCGTCCGGGCGGCACCGCCGGCAGGCCCGGAAGCCGGAGCCCTGCGCGGCGGCGGCCGTCGCGAAGAACCGCACGTTGCTCCGCTTCGGCGTGACCGCGGGGCAGCTGGGCCGGCAGTAGATCCCGGTGGTCTCGACGGCGAAGAAGAACACCCCGTCGAACCGGGCGTCCCGGCTGCGCACGGCCTCGTACCTGCTGTCCGACGCCGTCGCCGGCGCCACACTCCGCGTCGTCATGCCGTCCAGTCTCCGCCAGACCGGCGAGCCGGTCCGGCGGAAATCGGACATCGCGTCGGCGACGTGACGCGGGTCGCCCGCCCGTTACCGCAGGTGTCCGCGCTTGGCCTCCATCGCCGCCTTGCCGATGGCACCCCGCCGCTTCCACTCCTTGCGGATCTCGGCGCGCAGCCGGGCGTCGGTCTTGGCGACGATGCGCTGGTTCTCCCGCATGAGCTTGCGGTAGCTCTCCAGCCGCCGTTCGGGCAGCTCGCCGTCGTCGATGGCGGCGAGGACGGCGCAGCCCGGCTCGCTCTCGTGGGCGCAGTCGTGGAAGCGGCAGTCGCGCGCCAGTTCCTCGATCTCGGCGAAGACCTGCCCGACCCCGCCGCCCGCGTCCCACAGTCCGACGCCCCGCAGCCCGGGGGTGTCGATGAGCACTCCCCCGCCGGGCATGACGAGGAGGTTGCGGGTGGTGGTGGTGTGCCGGCCCTTGCCGTCCACGTCGCGGGTGGCCTGGACGTCCATGACGTCCTCGCCGAGCAGGGCGTTGGCGAGGGTGGACTTGCCCGCGCCGGACTGGCCGAGCAGGACGGCGGTGCCGCCGCCGACGACGGCGGCGAGGACGTCCAGCCCCTCCCCCAGCGCGGCGCTGACCGCCAGCACGGTCACCCCGGGCGCGGAGGTCTCCACGTCCTGGACGAGGTGGGCGAGGGTCACCGGATCGGGCACCAGGTCGGCCTTGGTCAGCACGACCAGGGGCTGCGCCCCGGACTCCCAGGCGAGCGCGAGAAACCGTTCGACGCGGGCGAGGTCGAGTTCGACGGCCAGGGACACGGCGACGATGGCGTGGTCGACGTTGGCCGCGAGGATCTGCCCCTCGGACCGCTTGGAGGAGGTGGAGCGCACGAAGGCGGTACGGCGCGGCAGGTACGTCCGTACGTAGCGCGGGTTGCCGTCGGGTTCGACGGCGACCCAGTCGCCGGTGCAGACGACGCGCAGTGGGTCGTGCGGGGTGACGAACGCGGTGTCCGCGCGCAGGACGCCGTCGGGGGTGACGACGTCGCACTGCCCGCGGTCGACCCGGACGACGCGGCCGGGCAGCAGCCCTTCGGCGTCGTACGGGGCGAATGCGTCGGCCCAGTCCTCGTCCCAGCCGTAGGGACTGAGGGCGGAGTGGGCGGTGGAACGGGAGGTGGAAGTCAAGGGGGGACCCTTCACGAGGGCGGCCCCGGCCGGCGCGCGTCGGCGCGCGGAGTCAGCTGGTCTGCCGGCCGGCGACCACGGAGGAGGATGAAACGGACGGTGTCGGGAAGCGGGCAGGGCCCATCGCAAAGACAGCCATCGGTCACACCTCCTCTCTCGCTCGGTCACGGCACGGCGGCCGATGTGTGCTCACGTCCGGTGCGCGTGACCACGTCCGTCACCTTAGGAGAGCCGGGGCGGGGACGCCACCGGTTTTTCCGCGCCGCGGGCGGCCGGGGCCGGACAGGTGTCGACGGCGCCCAGACCGATGACGTCCGCGAGGGACACGGTCACCTCTCCGGTCGAGGTCTTGAGCGTCAGTCGTCCGTCGGCGACCCGCACGGGCTGTCCGCAGAAGTCGGCCGTGGCGGTCCGCACCAGCAGGCGCGGCGCCTCGCGCACCGGCCCGTACCAGGTGAGGGCGACCGCCGTGACCAGTGCGGCCGCGCAGAGGAGGGTGTGCGCCACGCCGAGGCGCAGCGCCCGGACGCTGCGCAGGGTCTCCAGGTGGTCCTGGGCGGGCAGCAGGGCGGCGTCCGCCCCGGTCCCCGTGGTCAGGGGCACCGTGCGGGGCGCGCCGTGCGCCGCGCGCAGCAGGTGGAGCACGGCCACCGTGCCGCAGAGCAGGGACAGCAGCAGTGCCGCGCCGACCAGGGCGCCGTAGGGCGGGGCGAGCTTGCTGACGTCGGTACGGCCCTTGACGAGGCCGAAGCCCAGCAGTCCGACGAAGAGGCCGGCGAGTCCGTTGCGCCAGGCGTGCGCCGCCTCGCGGACCCGGGGCAGTTCGTGTGCCAGCAGGTCCTGCGCGCGACGGGCGGCCCGGCGGTCCGCCGGGGTGGCCGCCGGGCCGGGCGTCACGCGCGGCCCGGCGGTCACGCCCGCTCCAGTCGTACGTTCCAGTAGGCGCCGCAGCCCGTCTCGTCCTCCGGACGGTCGGGGTGGGGCGTGGTGCAGGTGCAGATCACCGGGATGTCGCTCCGGTCGGCGCGGCGCGGGGCGGCGCGGAAGGTCCGGGGGGCGTGGAGGAACACCGCCGGGCACCGGCACCGCGGGCAGCGGCCGCTGAGCACCACGCTCTCCGCGTCGACGGGCGTCACGGTGACCTCCGCCGTGTACGTCGGCGCGTAGTGGTCCTCCGTCACCTCGCGGTACGGCACCGGCTCCCGGGTGGCGGGGCCCTGATCCGTCCGCAGGGTGCCGTCCGATCCCGTCATGCGCGTCCCTCCGTCCCCTCCGCCGCGCCGGCGCGCGGCCGGCCCAGGACCAAGGGGACCACGCGGTGGCCGTGTTCCGGGCCGGACGCCCGGAGATCGCCCGGTCCGCACGGACAGTGGTCGGATTCCGTGCGGGAACCGGTCGATCTCCGGCGGCACGGTACCGGCCCGCGTCAACCGCCCCTGCCCCGCGGGCCGAACGGGCATCATGGCCTGGGGAGGGGATGCCGATGACGGACGCCTCGCACGACTCGCCGCCGGCCCGGGCCGAGGCCGTTCTCGCCCGGGTGACGGACCTCGACGTCCCGGTGCTGGTCGGGGAGTACGACGGGCCGCACGGCCCGGCCCTCGACGCGCTGTGCGACGAACTCGGCTCGGTGGCCGAGGAGTTGCGTCCGCTCGCCGGTCAGGAAGGGCTGCTGGCGCGGGTGGAGGCCCGCCTGGGGCTCCTGACGGCCACGAGGTACGCCCTCGGTCAGCGGGACGCCGACCGGTGCCGCGCGCGTGAACTGCTCGACCGGGCCCGGGTGTCGGAGCACCTGGACGCGGCCGGCCGGGCCGCCGCCCGCCGCGGTCTGGTCCGCATGCTGGGGTCGCGGATGGCGCGGGTGCAGGAGCATGTGCGGGCGTCGGGCATGGCGGACGCGAAGGCGCTGCGGCTGGCCGACCTCCAGTGGGCCACGGAACTCGGGCGGCCCGCCGAGCACGGCGGGTCGGGGATGCTGGAGGACACCGAGCTGCTGGCCCGGCTGCTGCGCGAGGAGCCCGGCGGGAGCCTGCCCCCGGAGCTGGGCGAGCTGCTGGACGGCCTCACCCACGGCATCGACGCGCTGCGGCGGGGTGACACCTCGGCCGTGCTCGCGTTCGCGGAGCGGCTGCTGCGGTCCGGGCGGCTGCCGCAGCCCGGCGGGGGTGCGCCGCCCATGCTGCCCCGGTTGCTGGACTCGGTGGTGCCCGCGCTGAAGTCGGCGTTCCCCGGGGGCGAACTTCCGCGGGGTCCGCAGCCCACGGGTCCGGACGACGCGGGCCTGACCCCGCTGTGGGAGCTGATGGCGCTCGCCGAGGCGATGAACCCCGGCACCCTGGACGAGGCGGACGCGCCCGCGCTCATCGCCGCGCTGACCGGGTCCGACCCGGATGCCGCACAGGACCCCGCGACGCTGTCCAGCCGGATGATCGCCGCGCTGACGTACCTGAGCCAGGGGACGCGCACCGGTGACATGGAGGCCATGGGCGACGCGCTCCGGCTGATGCAGGAGGCCTTCGCCGCCGGGGAGATCGACGCCGCGAAGCGCACCGACTGGCTGCTGCCGGTCGTGGGCGGCGTCCTCCTCGCCGGCAGCATGACCGGGGGCAGCCTCCAGGACGAGGAGCTGGCCGACGCCGTCCTGCGCGACCTCGACCGGGCGGCTCCCTCCACGGACGACCCGGACGCGATCACGATGCACTGCTGCGCCCGCATCGCCCGGCTCCAGATCACCCTCCAACAGGCCCTGGACGCCAAGGACGTGGAGGGCGTGGAGTCGGTCCTGCTGGACCTGCACGACCTGGACGCCGTGGCCGACGACGGCCTGGAGTGGCTGTCGGTGCTCCTGTCGTACACGCTGGGCACGGCGTCCCTGGGGCTGGCCTCGCTCACCCGGACGGTCGAGGACGTGCGCGCCGCCGCCCACCACTACGAGCAGGTCCTGGACGCGGCGGTGACGCCTCCGGCGCTGCAGAACCTGATGGACGCGTCCTGGGCGCCGCTGCTGGCGCTGATCGCGACGGTCGAGAAGGACCCCGGCCGGATCGCGGCGGGCATCGAACGCGCGCGGTCGGTGCTGGGCCGGCCCAGCGTCACCTTCGACTTCGAGGCCCGGGTGCACAGCGGCCTCGCCATCGCGCTGCGCTCGCTGTACGACCTGACGGGGGACGTCGCGGCGCTGGAGGAGGCGGTGGCGGAGATCGAGCAGGCGCGTGCGGCCATGGCGCCGGACTCCCCGGGCGAGACCTCCGTCCACGTGATGCTGGCCGAGCGGCTGGCCGACCGGGCGGACGCCCGGCCCGGCACGCCCGCGGCCGTCGCGGACCTGCGGGCCGCCGTGGCCGCCGCCCGGGACGCGCTGCGGTCGGCGGCGGACGACGTGCTGCTCCAGGTGGGCGTGCGGCACGGTCTGCGGATGGCGCGGCAGGGGGCCGACCTCGGGCGTGCGGCGGCCCTGTGGGCGCTGCGGACCGGCGACGCCGAGGAAGCGGTGGGGTGTCTGGAGGCAGGCCGCTCCCTGGTGCTGCGCGCGGCGGCGGTGTCCGCCTCGGTCGCCGACCGGCTGGAGGCGCTGGGCGCCGGTGACCTCGCGGCACGCTGGCGGGCCGCCCCGGCGGGCGGGCTCGCCGCGCTGCCGGGCGCGGAAGACGGCTCGCCCCTCGACGCGTTGCTGTCCAACGCCGCCGACGGGGGTCCCGTCCTGTCCGGCGAGGTGCGCCGGCGGTCGCTGGCCCTGCTGCGGGGACGGGAGCGCCCGGCCGGCGAACCGGCGGCCGGGACGGTGGCGGCGCTGCGGGCCGGACTGTCCCGGTCCGGGGCGGACGTCCTGGTCCATCTGCTGCCGGGTTCCGGCACGCAGGACGGCGCGCTGCTGCTGATCACGCCGGAGGGACCGGTGCGGGTGGTGCCCTCGCCCGGGCTGTCCGTGGGCGGACGGTCCCCGGTGACCGCCTTCCTGGCGGCGGGCGCGGCCAGGCAGCGGTTGGAGGCGCCGGGCGTCGAGGCGTCCCACCAGGAGTGGAACCGGGCGGAACGGGCCTGGTCGGCCTCCCTGGACGACCTGTGCGCGTGGGCGGGCGAGGTGCTGACCCCGGTCCTGGACGGCCTGGACCTGTGGCCCCGGGCCCTGTGCGAGTCGGGCCTCGCCCGCTGCCCGGCCCACCCTCGCCCGTCCCCAGGAGTCCCGGACACGGACACGGCCACGGCTACGGCCACGGCCACGAGGGCCGACTCACCCGGTGAGAACGCCGGGTCCGGCACCCCGGAGACGGCCCCGGTCCCGAAGCCCACGCCCACCGCCGCCGGTACGGAGGGCGCCATGCTCGCGGACGACGCCCGTGGTCCGGCGGCGGTGGGGGACGCCTCGGTCACCGCGTCCGGCACGCACCGCGCGGGTGACGCGGGCGACGCCCCCGGCGCGGCGGGCGTCGTCGGCGGGGCGGGCCTCGTCGGTGAGGGCGGCGCGGGGCACGCGTGCGCGGCCGTGCGGCTGGTGCTCGTGCCGGGGGGCGAGCTGGGGGTGGTGCCGTGGCAGGCGGCGTTGGTACGGCCGCCCGAGCGGTACGGCGCTCCGCCCGCCGTGCGGCTGTGCGAGGTGGCCGTCGTCTCCCACGCCGCCTCGGGCGGGGAGTTCCTGCGCGCGGCGGCCCGGCGGCGGATGCCACCGGGTGAGCACCCGGTGCTGGTCTTCCACGGGGACGACCTGCCGTGGGCGGAGGAGGAGGTCGAGATCCTCGGGGAGGTCCACTACCCGGGGGCCACCGTGCTGTCCGAGGGCGAGGACGAGCACGGGAGCGCCGCGCCCACCCCGGAACGGGTGCTGGCGGTCCTCGGCGAGGCGGACGGCGCTCCCGCCTCCCTGGTGCACCTCGCCTGCCACGGGCTGGCCGGGCCCGACCCGACCGCCTCGGCGCTGCGGCTGGCGCCCCGCGAACCGGAGGCGGCGGACGGCGCGGACGGCGCCGACCTCACGCTGAGCGCGCTTCTGGACACCCGCGCGGACGGCACGGCGGACCGCCGGTCCGGGCCGCTGGTGGTGTGCAGCGCGTGCGAGACGGATCTGACGACCCGTGACCACGACGAGGCGCTCACCGTGACCTCGGTACTGGTGCACCGGCTCGCCGCGGACGCCATCGGCTCCCGCTGGCGGGTTCCCGACGGGGCCTCGGAACTGCTCATGCTGGCCCTGCACGACGCGCTGGCCGCCGGTCTCGCCCCGCCGGACGCCCTGCGCGCCGCCCAGCGCTGGATGCTGGCCCCGCCCGGCCGGCGGCCCACGCCGCCCGGTCTGCGGAGCGTCGCGGGCCACCGTCTGCGCCAGGACTTCCGTGACCGGCCCGAAGCCTGGGCCGCCTTCGTCCACCAGGGCAACCCGGCGCCGGCGGCGCCGGCTCCGGCCGCACCCAGGGAGGGCACACGGTGAACCCCACGGACCTGCTCGCGTCGCTGCGGGAGCACGCCGCGCTGCTGCGCGGCGAACTCGACGACGAGACGCGTGAGGAGGTCGTCGCGACGCTGCGGCTGCTCCACGAGGAGACCGCCGCCGGCCGGGCGCGGGGCGTCGCCCGTGCCCTGCGCCGCCTGACCCGCGCGCTGTCGGTGCTCCCGCCCGGGCATCCGGTCTCCGCCCACCTCGGCGGCCGGCGGTACGCCACCGAAGCGTTCCGCCCGCCGTCGGCCGCGTCGGTGTCGGAGCTGATCGACATCCTCGGTGAACCCCCGCCCGACCCCGGCGCCCTGCTGGGTGCCGCGCGGGCCCGGCTGCTGGCCGCGCCGGCGCTGTCGTCCCGGGAGCACGAGCGGCTGCCCGGCGGGCCACCGGCCGGCACGTCCGTGCCCCCGGGCGTGATCCGGCTCGACGACCCCCGGTCCGGTGCCCGCTACCCCCGTTTCCAGTTCCGGCCCGGCACCGCCGAGCCCCTGCCGGTCGTCCGGCGGGTGAACGAGTTGCTGCGGGCCGACCGCGACCCCTGGGGCGCCGCCGACTGGTGGCTGGGCGGCAACGCGTGGCTGCGCGGCGTCCCCGCCGACCTCGTCGGCACGCTGCCCGACGACGAGTTGGTGCGGGCCGCGGCCGAGCTGGTGGAGGGCGACGGATGACCGGGCAGATCCCGCCCGAGGGGGTCGCCATGGAGCCGCTGCTCACCGTGGTCCCGGCGGGGACGCTGCTCTGGCGCTGCCACCTGAGCCGTTACGCGGTGGACGAGTTCAACCCCGTACCGGCGCACGAGCATTTCAAGGGGAGCCGGTTCGACTCCACGGAGAAGGACCCGTACCCGTACCTGTACGCCGCGCTCGATCCGGTGACGGCGCTCGCGGAAGTGCTGCTGCGTTCGGTGGAGTTCGACGGGCGGACGGCCGTGCGGCAGATCCCGTGGGCGCAGGCGTCGCGGTACCTGCTGTCGGCGGTGCGCACCCGCGCGGACGTGACGCTGGTGGACCTCACCGGGGCCGAGGGGCTGGCGGCCGTGTGGCAGGACGACTGGCTGGTCACCAGCACGGAGTACGCGCAGACCCGCTACTGGGTCCGGCTGATCCGGGAACACAGCGCTCTCGCGCAGGGTCTGGCCTGGACGTCGAAGCGCTGCATGCCGCGCCGGGCACTGCAGTTGTTCGGCGACCGGTGCCCCGGCGACCTGCTCGCCGGCGGGCCCGAGGAGTGCCACCGGCTGGACGCCCCCGCGGGGGTCCGGGCGGTCAACCGGCTGCTGGGTCCGCTGCGCGCCGTGGTGTCGGAGCCCGTCGGCTGACGCCCCCGGCCCGGCGAGGCACCGGCGACGCCACGCCGCCGCCGACGCCGGGCAGCGGCCCCCTGCGGACCGCCGTCGGCCGACGGCGGACCGACGTCGGCTACCGGCGGGCTCGGGAGACGGGCAGCAGCGGCCAGGTGTTGCTCAGCTTCATGGCCGCCTCGGTCACCGCGGGGTCGCCGGCCTGGGCGGCGAGACTGTCCAGGTAGGCCGCGGCGGCGGCGTTGTACAGCGCGTGCACCGAGTCGAGCCGTTCCTCGGTGGCCTGCCGGCGGTCCTCGCGCCGCGCGTCCGCCGTCTCCTGCGCGCCCCGCGCGCGTTCGGTCGCCGCGATGCTCTCCTCCAGCCGCCGCACGAGCCCGGCCCGGTTCTCCACGGCCGTCCGGTAGGCGTCGAGGAAGGGGTGTTCCCGGAAGAGCCCCAGCAGGAAGCCGATCCCGCCGGACAGGAGCAGCAGGGCGCAGAACATCGCGGTGACCGTCTGCGGCGCCAGGTCCAGCCGGTCGAGCAGGGTGCCGGCCTGCTCGGTGTCCACCCCGGCGAAACCCTCCGCCCCTTCGGCCGGCGCCGGGTCGGCCTCCTCGCTCTGGGTGACGAACTTCGCGCGCAGGACACCGAACAGCACGGTCAGCCCGACCCAGACGCCGAGCAGGGTGAGGGCCGGCAGCCAGGAGGCACGGACGGAACCGGTGGTGGCGCGCCACCGCAGCATGCGCCCGGCGAGGTGCGGCAGCAGCACCATGACGACGGCGGCGGCCGCGGCCAGGGTGATCGTCTGGGTGTCGGCGTCGACGGTTCCCACCCCGTGGAACGGCTGGAACGCGGCCCAGTAGATGGGTGCTTCGACGAGGACCAGGGCCAGCAGCGTCGCCCAGGTCATCCAGGCCGGCAGTCCCGGACGCTTCGTCAGTCCCTCCCACGCGTCGGCGGTGGGCGGCGGGCGGTGGCCGGTCCGCAGGTCCGCCCGGACGCCGGGGTCCGGCGTCGTGGTCGGGCCGTCGTCGGGCCTGGGGGCCTCGCCGGTGCGCGGCACCGTCTGGAGTCCCGTCACCTCGTCCTCGTCGTCGGCGCCACCGCTGCGCGCCTGGGCGGGGATGCCCGCCGGGACGGGCTCGGCGCGTCCCTCGTCGTCGGCGCCGGGACGGCCGCGTGCCGGG
>MUMD01000460.1 GCA_002155895.1 Streptomyces rochei | reverse complement strand
GGGGCGACCTCCTGCGCCGGGACCCCCCGGCGCAGGAGGTCGCCCCGGACGGCGCGCATGAAGGGCACAGGACCGCACAGGTAGGCCGTGAGACCGGCGGGCAGGTCGAGGCCGAAGACGTCGGCGCGGCCCGCGGACGCCTCCGGCGCGGTGTCGCCGGGCTCCTCGTACCACAGGTGGAGCCGGGCACCGGGCAGGGCGCGCACGAGGTCGAGCTGCTCCTGCCGGTGCGCGTGGTCGGCCGGGCCGCGGTCGGCGTGGACGACGGTCACCGGGCGGGTGGAGCCGGTGGCCGCCAGGTGGTCCAGCATGGCCAGCACGGGCGTCACGCCGATGCCGGCGGAGGCCAGCAGCAGGGGGCCGTCCCCCTCGTCGAGCGCCAGGTCGCCGAAGGGCGCGGAGACGGTGAGGACGTCGCCCGGCCGGGCGTGCGCGTGCAGCCAGGAGGAGACCTCCCCCTCGGGACGCGCGCCGCCCCGGACGCGTTTGACGGTGATGCGCCAGTCGGCGCGGCCCGGCGCCGCGGACAGGCTGTACTGGCGGATCTGGTGGGAGCCGTCGGGCAGCGAGGACCGCACACCGACGTACTGCCCCGGGCGGAACGACGGGGCCGGGCGGCCGTCGGCGGGCCTGAGGACGAGAGAGACCGCGTCGGGGGTCTCCTCGTGCCGCTCGGCGATCTCCACGCGGCGCCAGACGTCGCCCTCGGCGACCCCGGCCTCCTGGTAGAGGCGGGCCTCGGCGGCCACGAGCGCGTTGGCCATCAGCCAGTAGACCTCGTCCCAGGCGGCGGCGACCTCGGGGGTGACGGCGTCGCCGAGCACCTCGGCTATCGCGGCGAAGAGATGACGGTGGACGATCTTGTACTGGTCCGAGGTGACACCGAGGGAGGCGTGCTTGTGCGCGATGCGGGACAGCAGCGCGTCCGGACGGGCGTCGGGGCGCTCCAGCAGCATGCCGGCGAAGGCGGCGATGGAGCCGGCCAGCGCCCGCTGCTGCTCCCCGTTGGCCTGGTTGCCGCGGTTGAACAGGTCGCGCAGCAGCTCGGGGTGGGCGTCGAACAGCTTCCGGTAGAACAGCGTGGTGATCTCCCCGATGGCCGCTCCCACCGCCGGGAGGGTGGCACGGACCACGGGGACTGACTGTTCGGAGAGCACGGCGACTCCTTAATTGGTAGATGATCTTCGTATTTCGGGGTGCGGGTCGACCGGGTCGGTCGGTCCGCTCTCACCCCGAGGGGCGGTCCGTCAGGCCGATCAGGACCGGACCGGTGGGCGAGGCCACCAGATCGGCCACGGTCAACGGGTCGAGCGCGGCGTAGAAGGCCTCCTGCGCGTCCCGCAGGGCCCGGCGCAGTCGACAGGCCGCGCGCAGCGGACAGGGCGGATCGTCCTCGCAGGCGACGACCTCGCCGTCCCCTTCGAGTTCACGCACCAGCCGGCCCACCGACGCCTGCCGCCCCGCACCGGTCAGCGTCAGCCCGCCGCCCCGGCCGCGCCGCGCCTCCACCACACCGAGGTGCTGGAGACGGGTGACGGCCTTGGCCACGTGCGTGTACGGGACACCCATGACCTCGGCCACCTCACGGGTGGTCAGAGGTTCGTCGCCGTCCTTCTGGACCGCCAGGCGCATGACCGAACGCAGCGCCAGGTCGGTGAACTTCGTCAGCCGCACGGTCCGGACGCTATCAAATGCGCATGTTAGATTCTTATTTGAATGAGGCCATGATCTTGTGGAGTGCGCCACGGGACGCGCAACGGACGGTGACAGCGGATGGCGGCGGACGACGACGGCTCCCCCACCCGGGACGCGGCGGACACACCACTCCCCCGTGTCCTGTGCGACACGGCGGAACTCCTCTCGCTCGGCGGGGACGCGCCGGGCGGCGCCCTGTGGCGGCTCGCGGAGGCGGGGCGGCAGCTCGACGCCAACGTGGTCCGCGTCCCCCCGGGAGGACGGGTCGGCACCCACACCGAGCCGGACCTCGACGTCCTGCTGCTCGTGCTGGACGGTGAGGCGGCCCTGGTCCGCGCCGACGGTGAGCGGCCGCTGCGCGCGGGGGCCCTGACGTGGCTGCCGCACGGTTCGGCGCGGGGCATCGCCGCCGGGCCGAACGGGGTGACGTACCTCACCGTGCACCGGCGGCGGCCCGGGATGCGGATCCAGCCCCCGGACGCCGCCGACCGCCTGCGGCCCGGCGGCTGAAGCCCGACCGGGCCCACGGGCACGGGCGGTCCACGGGCACGGGCGGTCCACGGGCGCGGGCGGGTCCGCAGGCGCGGGCGGGCTTCAGGCGTCCGTCGCGCACCTCGGTGACCCGGTCGGCCGCGGCCGGACGGGGCGTGGTCGTGGCGACCGGCACGGTGACGGTGCCCGCTCCCGGCCGAGGCGGGCGAGCAGGTCGACGGCGGCGCCCCGCAGCGTGGGCCGCTGCCCCCCGGCGGCCTACCGGGCCCGGGTGGGAATGGCCCGCCCCCGGTTGTCGTCGGGCCCCGTGCGGGAACCCTTGCGACGGAGCGAGGAGGAGGCGGCATGGAGGACTGGCGCGGATTCGCCGAGCAGATGGCGGGGCTGGCGCGCGATCTGCTGGCCCAGGAGTCGGTGAACGGCACGCTGGAGCGGATCAGCTCGTCCGCGACGGAACTGGTGGAGGGTTGCGACGCCGCCGGCATCCTCATCCTGCGCGGCGGGCGGGTGCGGTCCCTCGCCCCCACCGACCAGGTGGTCGCCGACAGCGACGAACTGCAGGGACGCGTCGGCGAGGGGCCCTGCTTCGACGCCGCCCGGACCTCGCGAGGACAGCGGCAGTTCCGGATCGCCGACTTCACCCGGGAGGCCCGGCGCTGGCCCAAGTACGTGCCCGAGGCACGCAAGCTGGGTCTGGGCAGCATGATGGGTTTCCTGCTGTTCACCGAGGAGGAGGACCTCGGTGCGCTGACCTCTATTCCTTCAGGCCCGGGGCGTTCACGGAGGCCAGTGAGACGGCCGGCTGGCTGCTCGCCTCGCACGCCGCGGTGGCCTTCTCCAGCGCCCGGACGCACGCCCAGTTGGAGCAGGCCATCGACACCCGGCACACCATCGGCGAGGCCATGGGCATCCTCATGGGCAGGCACCGCCTCACCGAGGACCAGGCCTTCGCCGCACTGCGCCGCTATTCGCAGGACCACAACGTGAAGCTCCGCGAGGTCGCCCGCCGGGTGTGCGAGAAGGGCGGTCTCGCCTGAGCCGTCCCGTTCGGCCCATGGCGCCGGCGGACGCCCGGCGGCCGACCGGCCGTGACCCCGTCCCCGGCGCGGCTGGACGCGCGGCACGCGACGGATCACGAACCCTGGATATTTGAGCGAAAGCCTACTCAACGAGATCACTAACTCCCCTATAGTGATCGCCTGTTGCGTGCCGTGTGACAGTTCTCGGTGCGTATCCGCGTATCCGCGTATCCGCCCCGAAGGACGACAGGAAGGCCGCCGACGGCGGCCTGGCGAGGACCCGATTGATGACCGCGCCCGCCCGCTCAGGCGACCGCCCCGCTCCCCCTCCCCTCGTGACCGTCGCCCTGCCGTGCGCGGTGGTGTCGGCACTCGCCGTCGGCGGGGCCGTCGCCGCGGCGCCGTCCTCGGTCCGTGTTCCGCTCGCCCTCGGGGCGAGCGCCGCCGCGATCCTGCTCTGTGTGGCCGTGACCGTGGCCGTGCACGCCGTGCGGTCGGAACGGGCCACTCGCCGGCTGCTGGACACGGCCCGCGCGGACGCCCAGGCACTCGTGCGGGACCGGGCAGGGCTGGCCGAGCGGGCCGCACGGGACCAGGAGGCGCTGCGCGCGGAGGCCGAGCGCGAACGGGACCGGCTCCTGGCGGAGTTCGACGGGGAACGCCGCCGTCTCGCCGACGGGTTCGAGCAGGAGCGCAGGCGGCTCGCCGAGGAGTTCGAGCGGGAATCGGACCGGCTCACCGCGGACTTCGCACGGGAGCGGGCGCTGCTCACCGAGGAGCGGGACCGGGAGGTCGCCCGGCTCACCGAGGAGACCGCGCGGTTGCGGGCCCGGCTGGACCGGGCGACCGGCGAGCGGGCCGCCGCCGTGTCGGCGACCGCCAACGCGGCCGGCCGGATGCAGGCGCTGGCCACCGGGATGCTCGCCGACCTGCGGGCCATGGAGGAACGGCACAGCGACGAGGATGTCCTCGCCGACCTGCTGCACCTGGACCACCGCACCGCGCAGGCCGGCCGGCTCGCCGACTCCGTCGCCGTCCTCACCGGGGCCCGCTCGGGGCGCCGCTGGGCGCGTCCCATCGGCATGGAGTCCATCCTGCGCGGGGCCATGGGCCGCATCGCCGGCTACCAGCGGGTGCGGGTGCACGCGGCCGGCGACGCCTCGGTCGCCGGGCACGCCGCCGAGGGTGTGATGCACGCGCTGGCCGAACTCCTGGACAACGCCGCGAACTTCTCGCCGCCGACCGCCGAGGTCCACGTGTATGTCGAGGAGGTGCCCGCCGGCGTCATCGTGTCCGTGGAGGACAGCGGGCTGGTGATGGGCGAGGTGCAGTTGCGTCGGGCCCAGCAGGCGGTGTCCGGGGAGTCGGCCGGGCTCGGCGGACTGACCGGGACCCGGCTGGGCCTCGCCGTCGTCGGCCGGCTGTCGGCCAAGTACGGGCTGAAAGTCTCCTTCCGGCCGTCCGCGCGCGGCGGTACCGGCGTACTGATGCTGATCCCCAGGGACATCCTCGGCACTCCGGCCGTCGCGCCGGCACCGACGCCGTCCGCGGCTGCTCCGGCGCCCCCGCCGCCCGCGCCGACCCGGGCGAGGGCGCCGCGGGCGGCGGGGGCGCCG
>MUMD01000046.1 GCA_002155895.1 Streptomyces rochei | reverse complement strand
CCCTCCCCGTCGAGGCCCGCCCTCCCGGTGCGGGGCGGGCCGGCCGGGGAGGCGGCGGCTCATTCGCGGTCGATCGTGCGCGTCCACCAGTGGTGCTCGCAGAACCAGTGGCCGACCATGGCGCCACCGAAGACGACGAACCCGACGCCGATCAGCCAGGACTCCACCACCAGCACGATGCCCACGGTGCCGTAGCTGATCGCGTTGTCCAGGATGAGCGGCGTGAAGACCAGGTACGAGAAGCCCCGCAGGCCGATGAGGCCGATCATGGTCGCGACGGCTCCGGGCAGCAGGTCCCGCCAGCGGACCTGGCTGCCGAGCAGGAAGTGCTGCCCCCACCAGAAGAACAGCATGCCCGTCGCCGTCGACAGCGCGATCCGCACCGACCCGTGCAGCGCGGTGCGCGTCTGCACCTCCTGGTAGAGGTAGCAGGTCAGTACGATCACCCAGGTCAGCTGGCGCCACACCCGGTGCCAGGGGCCGGAGGGCAGCTCCCAGATGCGCTCGTAGCCGTTCTGCACGCTCGCCGCGAAGGACACGCCGAACACCGCGAGGGCGATGCCGCCCCACACGCTCGTGGTGCCGATGACCTTGGTGGGCGGGCTGATGATGTCGGTGAGCACCTTGGCGGACCGTCCGGACAGTCCCATGCCGTCGGCCAGCCACGACGCGAAACCGCCGCCTCCCAGGGGATCGAAGGCGGCCACCACGATCAGCAGCGGCGCCAGCGTGACCAGGGCCAGGGTGGCGAACCCCATGGCGCGGTGCATCAGCTCCAGGTCCCGACCGCGCCGGACGAGGGAGGACGCGGCCAGCCGGTCCCACGCACGGTGGAACG
This sequence comes from Streptomyces rochei, assembly GCA_002155895.1. Classification (GTDB taxonomy): domain Bacteria; phylum Actinomycetota; class Actinomycetes; order Streptomycetales; family Streptomycetaceae; genus Streptomyces; species Streptomyces rochei. The sequence goes on along the minus strand of MUMD01000046.1, from coordinate 4,100 downwards.
GCTGCCATAACCGGTTCACGGGGTGCTCCTCGGGCGGTCCTTCCGCGGCTGTCGGACGCGCAACTGAGTGACCCCGGGCGGGCCCCGGCAAACGTGACACCACCCGGACGCCCGGCGACGGCCCCCGCACGGGCTCGCCGGCGCGGGGAACCGGCCCTCGGACAGCGGGCCGGGAGAGCGGGGCGCCGACTACCCCCGGGACCGGCCGGCCACCGGCTTCCCGGACGAGGCCGCGTACCGGGCGGGACCCGCGGCCCGGGTCAGGGGTCGGTGCGCTGCTGCTCGCGCATCCGCTCGTTGTGCCAGGCGATGGCCGCCCGTATCTGCGGCTCCTGGAGACCGGTGCGGCAGCCGAGCTGGTCCATGGAGAGCTCCGACGGGCCCGAGGTCAGCGCCCGGGTGAGCTTCGCCGCCCACAGCTCCTCCTCCACGAAGGGCCGGTGCGCGTAGCCGTCCTTGATCACGTCGAAGTGTTCGTCGCAGCAGGCGGTGATGAGCCGCAGCCCGTCGCACCACTCGTGCGCCACCCGCGCCGCGGACGAGTCCGGCACGTAACCGCGCACGGACCGGTCCTCGGGGAAGACCCTCGCACACAGGTCGCACAGTTCCACGGGGACCGGCTTCGCCGCCCGACGGCCCTTCCTGCCCTTGCGCTTCCACATGGCGCCTCCCGGAATGCCGGACAATGCCGGACGACCGTGCCGACTCCGGTGGACCGGTGTCCGGAATGCCGGAGTTACCCGCAGGGCGGGGAGCAAACGCCCCACGGGTGACGGTAGGGGTCCGGGCCGGGCGGCGCTAGGCCGTCCTGACCGGCAGTTCGAACAGGTCGTTCTGCGTGACCACCGGCTTGTTGCGCAGCTCTGACGCCGGCACCGCCAGGTCCAGGCGCGGGAAGCGGGCGTAGAGCGCGGGCAGCGCCACCCCGGCCTCCAGCCGGGACAGGGCCGCGCCCGGACACACGTGCGGGCCGTGCCCGAAGGAGATGTGCCGGCTCGGCGAGTCGCGGGTGATGTCGAACTCGCCCGCGGTCGGTCCGTGCGCCCGCTCGTCCCGGCCCAGCGCGCCGTACGACACGATCAGCGCGTCCCCGGCGGGTATCACCCGGTCGCCGACCGGGACGTCCTCGGTGGCGAAGCGGATCAGGACGTGCGAGGTCGGCGTGGACCAGCGCAGCGTCTCCTCGATCACCGCCGACCACTCGGCCCGGCCCGACAGCACCAGGTCGCGCTGCTCGGGGTGGGTGGACAGGTTGACCACCGCGTTCACGATCAGCGAGATCGTGGTCTCGTGACCGGCCGCCACCATCAGCTGGAGCGTGGAGACGATCTCCTCGTCGGTGAGGTGGTCGCCGTTCTCCGAGGCCAGGATCAGGGCGCTGGTCAGGTCGTCGCCGGGAGCGGCGCGCTTGGCGGCGACCGTGTCGGCCATGATCCCGGCCAGCTCGGTGAGGGTCGCGACGACCTCCTCGGGGGGTGTCTGGGTCGAGAAGAACTTCTCGAACAGCACCTTGAGCCGCGGCAGCCGCGCCTCCTCGATGCCCATCAGGTCGGCGACGACGTACATCGGCAGGGGGTAGGCGAAGGCCGCCTTGAGGTCGAAGACGCCGCCGTCGGCCGGCAGCTCGTCCAGCAGCCGGTCGGTCAGCTCGGTGATCCGTCCCCGCATGTGCTCCACCCGGCGCACCGTGAGCGCCTGCGCCACCAGGGTGCGCAGCCGGCGGTGCTCGGCGCCGTCCACGGTGAGCATCGAGCGGCCGGGATTGGCCAGTCCGATCAGCGGCCAGTCGGCGGGTATCTCACCGCGCTGCCACGCCCCCCACACATTGATGTCCTTGACCAGCCGGGGGTCGGTCAGCAGGGCCTTGGCCTCCGCGTGGTGCGTGACCGCCCAGACGGGCACGCCGCCCGGCAGCTCCACGGCGGCGAGCGGTCCCGCCGCGCGCAGCCGGGCGCTCTCGCCGTCCAGGTCGGTGACGAACGGGTCCAGCGGGATCCGCGCTTCTTCGATGCCGGTCGTCATGCTGACGCGCCTTTCGGGGCAGGGGTCGGAGTGAACCGCACGGGCAACTCGGTCAGCCCCCGCAGCCAGGGCGAGGGGCGACGGGTGAGGGAGGCGGCGGGCACCGCCAGGTCGATGTCCGGCAGCCGGTCGAGCACGACCTCGATGCCGGTGCGGGCAATGACCTCGGCGACCTCCTGCGCGGGGAAGGGGCAGCGGTGCTCGCCGTGGCCGAAGGAGAAGTGGGCGTTGTTGCCGCCGGTGAGCGCGGAGCCGTGGGTGCGGACCTGCGGGTCGGAATTGGCGCCCTGCAGTCCGAGCAACACCAGGTCGCCGGCGCGGACGCGGCGCCCGCCGAGCCGGGTGTCGCGGGTGGCCCAGCGGCCGGCCACGTTCTGCGTGGGGGTGTCCTCCCACAGCACCTCGTTCATCGCCTCGGCGACACTGTTGCGGCCGCCGAAGAGGGACGCGGCGAAACGGTCGTCGGTGAGCATCAGGCGCAGCGAGTTGCCGATCCAGTCGGCGGTCGGCTGGTGGCCCGCGGCCAGCATCACCATCAGGTCCTGGGCGACCTCCTCCTCGCTGAAACCGCCCTCGTCGGCCAGCATCCGGGAGGCGACGTCGTCGGCGGGCGCCGCCTTCCGGTCGGCGAGGAGCGCGGCCATCGACGTGGCGAGGTGCCGCTGCCCGGCGATGGCCCGCTCCCGGCCGTCGATCATGTCGTTGAGGGCGGTGACCAGCGCGGGACCCTCCTCGTCGGAGAAGCCGTACAGCCGGGCCAGCACGCGGACCGGGAGCAGCATGGCGTAGTCGCCCACGAGGTCGGCCTCGCCCTCGGCGCAGAGCCGGTCGACGAGTTCGTCGGCGAACCGCTCGGCGTGGCCGCGCAGCACATGCGGATCCACGGCCTCCAGCGCGTTGCTGATCATGGCCGCGCGCACCCGGTGCCGCTCGCCGACCGTGTACAGGATCGACGGCTGCCGACGGCCGATCATCGGCAGCAGCGGCCAGTCGTCGGGGATGTTCTCCCACTGGTTCCACAGCTCCGAGTCCCGGCTGAACAGCACCGGATCGCCGGTCACCTGATGCAGTTCCCGGTAGCCCAGCACCAGCCAGGCCGGCACGTCCCCGTCCAGCAGCACCGGGGCGACCGCGCCGTGCTCGCTCCGCATCCGCCGGTAGAGCAGGGCGGGGTCGGTCCGGAAGCGCGGGCCGGACAGCGGCACGGCGTCCGCGGTGTCGGGGACGCCGGTGGCGTCGCTGGCGTCGGTGCTCACACGAACTCCTGTCGGGGCCGGCCCGCCCGGCCGGCGTAGTGGGCCTGGAGGTGCTCGACCAGCGTGATCAGCACCTGCTTGCCGGACTCCCGCGACCTGGCGTCGCAGAAGACCAGCGGCACGCGGGGGTCCAGGTCGAGGGCGTCGCGGATCGCCTCGGGCGCGTGCCGGGGGCCGCCGAAGTCGTTGCAGGCGACGATGAACGGCGTCCCGTGGTGCTCCAGCCGGTCGATGGCGTACCAGGAGTCGTCGATGCGCCGGGTGTCGACGAGGACCACCGCGCCGAGCGTGCCGGAGAACAGCCGGTCCCACAGGAACCAGAACCGCTCCTGTCCGGGCGCGCCGAACAGGTACAGCACGTTGCGCGCGTCGAGGCTGATGCGGCCGAAGTCGAAGGCCACGGTCGTCGCGGTCTTGCCGCGCACCTCGCTGATGTCGTCGACCGCCTCGCCGGCCTGCGTCATCGTCTCCTCGGTGTTGAGGGGGCGGATCTCGCTGACCGAGCGGACCATGGTCGTCTTGCCGACGCCGAAGCCGCCCACGACCACGATCTTCAGGCCGTTGTCGGCGGACGCGCCCAGCGGGGCGCGGGCGTCAGAGGTTGCGGAGTCCAACGAGCACCTGCTCCAGGATGTCGGGATCGGGGACGGCTGCCGTGCGCGGATGGCGCGCGCTCACGCGGCCCGCGGCGTGCAGGTCGGCGAGCAGGATCTTGGTGATGCTCACCGGGAGCCGCAGCTCGGCGGCGATCTCGACCACGGCCGTGGGCGCCTCGGTCATCCTCAGGATCGCCGTGTGCTCCGACTGCATGCCGGGCGCCGG
>MUMD01000459.1 GCA_002155895.1 Streptomyces rochei | reverse complement strand
CGGTCACGTCTCCGGCAGGGTGTCGTGGTGAGTCGAGCCAGTAGGGCTGGTGTTGGAAGGGATAGGTGGGCAGGTCGACCCGCCGGCCGCCGGCGAGCATCCCCGCCCAGTCGATCGGCACCCCACGCACCCACGCCTCACCGGCCGCATCCACCAACCGCCGCAGACCACCCTCGCCACGACGCAGCGACTCCAACGCCACGACCCGATCCGCGGACTCCTCGATGCCGACCGTCAACACCGGATGCGGACTGGACTCCAGGAACACCCGACACCCCTGAGCGACCAGACCCTCCACCACCGACTGGAATTCCACTGTCTGACGGAGATTGCGGTACCAGTACTCCGCCCCCAGCTCGACAGTGTCGATCCGCTCACCCGTCACCGTGGACACGAACGGAATCTCACCCGAGCGCGGGACGATCCCGTCCAGAACCCCCAACAACTCCTCACGGATCAACTCCACCTGCACCGAATGCGAGGCGTAATCCACATCGATACGACGCGCCCGAACCCCCGACGACACACACGCGGCCAGCACCCTCTCCAGCCCCGCGGCCTCACCCGAGACCACCGTCGACGAAGAACCGTTCACCGCCGCCACCGACACACCCGGCACACCCGCGATCAACGACACCACCCGCTCACGCGACAACGCCACCGAAACCATCCCACCCAGCCCCGACAGACGCTCCGCGATCAAACGGCTCCGCAACGCCACCACCCGCGCCGCATCACCCACACTCAACGCACCCGCCACCGTCGCCGCGGCAATCTCACCCTGCGAATGACCCACCACCGCAGCAACCGGAACACCCCACGACCGCCACACCCGCGCCAGCGACACCATCACCGCCCACAACGCAGGCTGAACCACCTCGACCCGACCCAACTCCCCAGCCGAACCCAGAACATCCACCACAGAAAAGTCCACAAACGGCGACAGAGCCGCCGCACACTCCCGCATCGACTCCGCGAACACCGGCGAGGA
>MUMD01000458.1 GCA_002155895.1 Streptomyces rochei | reverse complement strand
CGCCGCTTTGCCCAACCCCGCGACGAGAGGGGCCGGGCCGCGCGGGGGGTGGGGAGGACCGGGGAATCATTCCGGATACCCACCACGCCGTTCCCCCGCACTGTGACGTGTGGCACGATGCTGGCCACCCCCCCGCCGGCACAGCCCTCACAGGAGACACTCCTCGTGCAGCACCCCGCCGTTCCGGACCTGTCCCACACGCACACCCGCCCCATCCACTGGGTCGCCACCGCCACAGCCCTCGCCGCGGTGGTCGCCCTCTCCTCGGTCCTGCAGCCCGACGCCGCGACGGCGGCCCAGCCCCACGGCACCGAGTCGAAGCAGGCCCCCGCGCACGCCGCGCCGCCCGACCCGGGCGCCGTCACGTTCCCCCTCCAGTGCGGCCCGGTCGACGCCGTGGTCCAGAAGAAGGCCACCGGCGACCTCGACGGCGACGGACGGCCCGAGACGGCGGCCGTCGTCCACTGCGACGCGCCCATGGGCACCCCGCCCGACGGCGTCTACGTCCTCACCCGCGCGGACGACGGCAAGCCCCGCGTCGTCGCCACCCTCGTGGATCCGGCCGACCGCCGGACGGTCACCGACTTCGCCCTGCGTGACGGCGAGATCCACGCCACGCTCCTCGGCTACTCCTCGGCCGACGTGCCCAGTTGCTGCCCCGACGTCACCGACGAGGTGAAGTGGCAGTGGAAGAACGGCACGTTCGTCCGCGACACACCCTCCCAGGCACGCACCGTCTGACCGGTGCCCCTGAGGCAGAAGATGGGACCCGCCACACACTCGTCACCGAGGGTGCGGATCGAGTCACGATTCGGTCACTCTGCGTCCGGACCGAAGACCTCGGCCCTGTCCGAAACCCGACGTACGTGGATGCACTCGCCCGGACACTCCTTCACGGAGTCGACCACGTCCGTGAGGAGCGGCAGCGGCACGGGCGTTGCCGCCCCCGGGCTCTGCAGCAGCTCGTCGTCCGCGCCCTTCACGTACGCCAGACCGTCGATGTCCAGCTCGAACACCTCCGGCGCGTACTGCGCGCAGATGCCGTCACCGGTACACAGGTCCTGGTCGATCCAGACCTCCAGGGCCTCGCCCTCGACTCCGGCCTCCTGCTGCACGCTCATGTCTTTCCTGCCGTTTCCTGCGTCGAGCCGTTCGGGAATCCGGCCAGCTCTGACGGGTGTTGAACACTTCGAGCCTACCCCCGCCTGGGTTCCATCCACGTTCCGTGGGTATTCCCCTGGCGTGAGGGAGAGCGCAAGGGTGAAGATCGGACACACCCCGACAGTCTTTGTGATCTAGGGGTTTCAATCGACACCCACCCAGGTAGGGTCTGGAAGCGTCCAGCTCCCCTTGGAGGAGGTGAGGACCGTGGCAGCCCACGACGACGACATGAACCGCGGCATCCGCCCGGGACGCGGGTCCGACGACCCGGCCGGGCAGGTGGCCTACCTTGAGCAGGAGATCGCCGTCCTGCGACGCAAGCTCGCCGAATCTCCGCGACACACGAGAATTCTCGAAGAGCGGATCGTCGAACTGCAGACCAATCTGGCCGGCGTGTCCGCCCAGAACGAGCGACTCGCCAGCACCCTCCGCGAGGCCCGCGACCAGATCGTGGCCCTCAAGGAGGAAGTCGACCGGCTGGCCCAGCCACCGGCCGGCTTCGGCGTCTTCCTGCAGGCCAATGAGGACGACACCGCCGACATCTTCACCGGCGGCCGCAAACTCCGGGTGAACGTCAGCCCGAGCGTCGAGCTCGACGAGCTACGGCGCGGCCAGGAAGTGATGCTCAACGAAGCGCTCAACGTGGTCGAGGCCATGGAGTACGAGAGCGTCGGCGACATCGTCACCCTCAAGGAGATCCTCGAGGACGGCGAGCGAGCCCTCGTGCTCGGGCACACCGACGAAGAGCGCGTGGTACGACTCGCCGAGCCCCTGCTCGGCGTCACCATCCGCCCCGGCGACGCCCTCCTGCTCGAGCCCCGCTCCGGATACGTCTACGAGGTCGTCCCCAAGAGCGAGGTCGAGGAACTCGTCCTCGAAGAGGTCCCCGACATCGGTTACGAGCAGATCGGCGGCCTCGGCGGACAGATCGAGATGATCCGCGACGCGGTCGAGCTCCCCTATCTCTACCCCGACCTCTTCAAGGAGCACGAGCTGCGCCCGCCCAAGGGCGTCCTGCTCTACGGCCCCCCCGGATGCGGCAAGACACTCATCGCCAAGGCGGTCGCCAACTCGCTGGCCAAGAAGGTCGCCGAGGTCACCGGCCAGGCCGCCGGCAAGAGCTTCTTCCTCAACATCAAGGGACCCGAGCTCCTCAACAAGTACGTCGGCGAGACCGAGCGGCAGATCCGCCTCGTCTTCCAGCGAGCCCGCGAGAAGGCCAGCGAGGGCACCCCCGTCATCGTCTTCTTCGACGAGATGGAATCCCTCTTCCGCACCCGCGGCTCCGGCGTCAGCTCCGACGTGGAGAACACCATCGTCCCGCAGCTGCTCGCCGAGATCGACGGCGTCGAGGGCCTGCAGAACGTGGTGGTCATCGGTGCCTCCAACCGCGAGGACATGATCGACCCCGCCATCCTGCGCCCCGGCCGGCTCGACGTGAAGATCAAGATCGAACGTCCGGACGCCGAGGCGGCCAAGGACATCTTCGGCAAGTACCTCACCGAGCGCCTCCCGCTCCACGTCGATGACCTCGCCGAGCACGACAAGGACAAGGCGGCCACCGTCCAGAGCATGATCCAGACGGCGGTGGAACAGATGTACGCCGAATCCGAGGAGAATCGCTTCCTGGAAGTCACCTACGCCAACGGCGACAAGGAAGTCCTCTACTTCAAGGACTTCAATTCCGGCGCCATGATCGAGAACATCGTGGGCCGCGCCAAGAAGATGGCGATCAAGGACTTCCTCGAGAAGAACCAGAAGGGCCTCCGCGTCTCCCACCTCCTCCAGGCCTGCGTGGACGAGTTCAAGGAGAACGAGGACCTGCCCAACACCACCAACCCGGACGACTGGGCCCGCATCTCCGGAAAGAAGGGCGAACGGATCGTGTACATCCGTACGCTCGTCACCGGAAAGCAGGGCGCCGACACCGGACGCTCCATCGACACGGTGGCGAACACCGGACAATACCTGTAAAAGGCGGGGCGGCTGCGGGTGCCCTCGGTGGGTACCCGCAGCCGACTGTTTTCCGGAGCCCCGACTGGAGCAAGGCAATGCCGCAAATGATCTCCCCACCAGCGCAAAGGCGTTCTAGGCTCTTCCGTACCGCCGAGTCGCGCAGTGCGGGGACGGGCACCGCACACGCATCGGAGCGCCAGCGGTACTTGAGCGGCGCCCACCACGGGCACCGCCGGGCAAGGAGGGCCGCATGACCGTACGGCGAGTAATGGGCATCGAGACCGAGTACGGGATCTCCGTCCCCGGCCACCCCAACGCCAATGCCATGCTCACCTCGTCCCAGATCGTCAACGCCTACGCGGCGGCGATGCACCGGGCCCGCCGGGCCCGCTGGGACTTCGAGGAGGAGAATCCGCTGCGGGACGCGCGAGGCTTCGACCTCGCCCGGGAGACCGCCGACTCCAGCCAGCTCACCGACGAGGACATCGGCCTCGCCAACGTCATCCTCACCAACGGAGCACGGCTCTACGTCGACCACGCCCACCCCGAGTACAGCGCCCCCGAGGTCACCAACCCCCGCGACGCCGTCCTCTGGGACAAGGCCGGCGAACGGATCATGGCCGAGGCCGCGGAACGGGCCGCCCAGCTGCCCGGCGCCCAGCCCATCCACCTCTACAAGAACAACACCGACAACAAGGGCGCCTCCTACGGCACGCACGAGAACTACCTGATGAAGCGGGAGACCGCCTTCTCGGACATCGTGCGCCACCTGACGCCCTTCTTCGTCTCCCGCCAGGTCTTCACCGGCGCCGGCCGCGTCGGCATCGGCCAGGACGGCCACGAACACGGTTTCCAGATCAGTCAGCGCGCCGACTACTTCGAGGTCGAGGTCGGCCTCGAGACCACGCTGAAGCGGCCCATCATCAACACCCGCGACGAGCCCCACGCCGACGCCGAGAAGTACCGGCGCCTCCACGTGATCATCGGCGACGCCAACCTGTCGGAGATCTCCACCTACCTGAAACTGGGCACGACCGCCCTCGTCCTCTCCATGATCGAGGACGGCTTCATCGCCGTCGACCTCGCCGTCGACCAGCCCGTACGCACCCTCCACCAGGTCTCCCACGACCCGTCCCTGAAGCGCCTGGTCACCCTCCGCAGCGGCCGCACGCTCACCGCGGTACAGCTCCAGATGGAGTACTACGAGCTGGCCCGCAAATACGTGGAGGAACGCTACGGCGCCGACGTCGACGACCAGACCAAGGACGTCCTCGGCCGCTGGGAGGACACCCTCAACCGGCTCGAGAACGACCCGATGAGCCTCGCCGGCGAACTCGACTGGGTCGCCAAACGGGAACTCATGGAGGGCTACCGGCGCCGCGACGACCTCGACTGGGACGCCGCCCGGCTGCACCTCGTCGACCTCCAGTACGCCGACGTACGGCCCGACAAGGGCCTCTACAACCGACTGGTGGAGCGCGGCCGCATCAAGCGGCTCCTGGACGAGACCGAGGTCGAGCGGGCCCGCACCAAGCCGCCGGAGGACACCCGCGCCTACTTCCGCGGACGCTGCCTGGAGCAGTACGCGGACGACGTCGCGGCGGCCTCCTGGGACTCGGTGATCTTCGATCTGCCGGGCCGGGACTCCCTCCAGAGGGTCCCAACCCTGGAACCGCTTCGCGGAACGCGTAATCACGTCAAGGAGCTGCTGGACCGCTGCCGCACCGCGGAAGACCTGGTCAGGGTCCTGACCGGCGGGTGAGCGCGCGGAACGGGTACACGAACGAGACCGTCGGACGGGGTGGAAACCCACCCCGTCCGGGAACCATCGAGATGGCCCCCGTTCGTTGGAGAAACGCGGGGCCGATGTCGGACCCGGCTTGTAGGGTCTGATCTTGACCGAGCAACTGTGTCGGGCGAACCGAGCGGGGTGAGGGTTATGGCGACCAAGGACACCGGCGGCGGGCAGCAGAAGGCCACCCGGTCCAACGAGGAGGTCGAGGAGCAGGCGCAGGACGCGCAGGCTTCCGAGGACCTCAAGGAACGCCAGGAGAAGCTGAACGACGACGTGGACTCCGTCCTGGACGAGATCGACGATGTCTTGGAAGAGAACGCCGAGGACTTCGTGCGTTCCTTCGTGCAAAAGGGCGGCCAGTAGGCCGCGTCCGCCTTCGCGACGAAGGACGACTGTGGGGGTCCGTAGGGGAGGGGCACGTGGAGAAGCGCTGCTCGCGGTGGGGAGAGGTCACACCGCGGGCGGCCTTCGCCGCCGACCGAGCCGCGTGACGGCCCGCGGACCCGCTGCCGCGCTCGCGTGGCTCGGTCCCGCGGCCCCCGCCGCACATGTGGATCACTGCCACGGGACGGGTAGGGTCCGTGGCGTACTGTGCTTCAGCTGCAACGCAGCCCTGGCGCAGTTCAAGGATCGGCCCGATGCCATAAGGCGGGCTGCAGCTTACGTGGAAGGAATCGCGTGGAAGCCAACACTCGTAGCACCGGGCGTCTACCAGCTGCCTTCCTGACGCCTGGGTCCTCCTCCTTCATGGACTTCCTCGGTGAGCACCAGCCCGAGTTGCTCCCGGGCAACCGGCAGCTGCCGCCGGTGCAGGGCGTCGTCGAGGCGCCGCACGGGACGACGATCGTGGCGGTGACGTTCCCCGGAGGCGTGGTCCTCGCCGGTGACCGGCGGGCCACGATGGGCAACATGATCGCCCAGCGGGACATCGAGAAGGTCTTCCCGGCCGACGAGTACTCGGCGGTGGGCATCGCCGGCACGGCGGGTCTGGCCGTGGAGATGGTGAAGCTGTTCCAGCTGGAGCTGGAGCACTTCGAGAAGGTCGAGGGCGCCCAGCTGTCCCTGGAGGGCAAGGCGAACCGTCTGTCGACGATGATCCGCTCGAATCTGGGCATGGCGATGCAGGGGCTGGCCGTGGTGCCGCTGTTCGCCGGTTACGACGTGGACCGCGGCCGGGGTCGCATCTTCTCGTACGACGTGACGGGCGGGCGGTCGGAGGAGCAGAGCTACGCGGCCACCGGGTCGGGGTCGATCTTCGCCCGTGGCGCGATGAAGAAGCTCTACCGGGAGGACCTGACCGAGGAGCAGGCCACGACGCTCGTGGTGCAGGCGCTGTACGACGCGGCGGACGACGACTCGGCGACCGGTGGTCCCGATGTCGCGCGCCGGATCTACCCGATCATCACTGTGATCACCGAGGACGGCTTCCGTCGGCTGAGTGAGGACGAGGCTTCGGGACTCGCCCGCTCGGTGCTGGAGCGGCGGCTGGAGCAGCCCGACGGCCCGCGGGCCGCGTTGCTGTAGCGGGCGCGGTCGGTCGTGTTGTCAGGTGGTTCAGTGACTTCTCCAGAAAGGGACGGATAACCGGTGTCGACGCCGTTCTATGTCTCACCCCAGCAGGCGATGGCGGACCGGGCGGAGTACGCCCGCAAGGGCATCGCCCGTGGCCGCAGCCTGGTCGTGCTGCAGTATGCCGACGGCATCGTGTTCGTCGGCGAGAACCCGTCCCGTGCGCTGCACAAGTTCAGCGAGATCTATGACCGGATCGGCTTCGCGGCCGCCGGTAAGTACAACGAGTACGAGAATCTGCGGATCGGCGGTGTGCGCTACGCCGACCTGCGGGGTTACACCTATGACCGGGACGATGTGACGGCTCGCGGTCTGGCCAACGTCTACGCGCAGACGCTGGGCACGATCTTCTCCAGTCAGGCCGAGAAGCCGTACGAGGTGGAGCTGGTCGTCGCCGAGGTCGGTGACACTGCCGACGGGGACCAGATCTACCGGCTGCCGCACGACGGTTCGATCGTGGACGAGCACGGTTCGGTCGCGGTCGGGGGCAACGCCGAGCAGATCAGCGGTTACCTGGATCAGCGGCACCGTGACGACATGACGCTGGCCGAGGCGCTGAAGCTGGCGGTGCAGGCGCTGTCGCGGGACACGAACGGCAGTGAGCGGGAGATTCCGGCGGAGCGGCTGGAGGTCGCGGTGCTGGACCGTACGCGGCCGCAGAAGCGGAAGTTCAAGCGGATCGTGGGCGCGCAGCTGTCGCGGCTGCTGGACTCGGGTGCCGGTGCCGGTGCCGGTGCCGGTGCTGGTGCCGGTACGGAAGATCTGTCGCTGCCGGACGAGGACGAGGACGGCGGCAAGGCCGAGGAGTAGCGGGAGCCGCTGGGTGAGGGCTTCGAGCGGCGTCGGGTGCCAGGGGTGCCCGGCGCCGCTCAGTCATGCGGTGGCGGTGCGGTGGAGCCTCGTACGACCAGGTGGACGGGGATGTCGCCTTCCTCGGGCGTCCGTCCCTCCATGACGGCGAGCAGGGCGCGCATGCCGCGTTCGCCGAAGAGTTCCGCGTCGAGGCGGACGGTCGTCAGTTCGGGGTCGATGGCGGTGGCGAGGCCGAGGTCGTCGAGGCCGGTGACGGAGAGGTCGTCGGGGACGCGGAGTCCGGCGCGCCGGGCGGCCTTGTAGGCGCCGACGGCCAGTTTGTCGTCGTCGCAGACGAGTGCGGTGGGCCGGGGGCCGGGGGCGGCGAGCGCGGTCTCGGTGGCGGCCAGGGCGCCGTCGACGGAGATGGGGGCGCGGGCGGTGCGCAGGGTGGTGCCGGGGGTGTCCGCCAGTCGTGCGGCCAGTGCGCGGGCGCGGATCTCGAAGGTCCAGGAGGGGACGTCGGCCGCGAGGTGCAGGAAGCGGCGGTGGCCGAGGGCGAGCAGGTGTTCGGCGACCTGGCGGATGCCGTCGGTGATGTCGAGGTTGACGGTCGCGGCGCCGAGGCTGCCTTCGGGGTCGCTGTCCAGCATGACCAGGGGGAGTTGGTCGCCGCGGATGGCGGTGAGGGCGTCGGCGGCCATGGAGGAGGCGATGACGCCGTCGAGGGCGGCCTGGGCGGAGGCGAAGGGGTCTCTGGCGGGGCCGACGCCTTCGGGGGAGGGGTAGAGGACCACTCCGAAGCCGTGTTGGGCGGCGACGCGTGCGGCGCCGGTGTAGACCTCCGCGAAGAACTCCGTGGTGAGGGCGGGGACGACCAGCAGGACGGTGCGGGTGCGGCCGAGGCGGAGGTTGCGGGCGGCGAGGTTGGGGCGGTAGCCGAGCCGGCGGGCGGCGTCGCGGACCCGTTGTGCGGTGGGTTCCGAGACCCGGCCGCGCCATTTGTCGCCGAGGACCAGGGAGACGGCGGCCTGGGAGACGCCGGCGGCCTGGGCGACGTCCCGGCTGGTGGGGCGGGTGCTGCCTCGTGCCACCGTTCGCCTGCGCTTTCGTCTGGACTCGTGAACAGGCGCCATGGTACGTATGACGGAGCACGTTATACGTAAAACTTGATGGGGTTCGTCGGGAAGGGGCTGGTCGTGGTCGCCGGGTACCTGGACATTCTTCGGGCGCGGCACGCCGTCCGGCTGCTGGTCGGCACGCTCGTGGGACGGCTGCCCAACGCGACGGCCGCGATCGCGATCGTGCTGTTCGTGCGCGCGGAGGGCGGTTCGTACAGCCTCGCGGGCGCGCTCGCCGCGGTGTACGGCGTCGCCAACGCGGTGGGCCAGCCGGTGCTGGGGCGGCTGGTGGACCTGTACGGGCAGCCGCGGGTGCAGTTGCCGGCCGCGGTGCTGTCGGCGCTGGCCATGGGCGTCTTCGCCCTCGCCGGGACCGCTCCGGTGGCCGTGGCGTACCTCTCGGTGGGGGCCGCCGGCCTGTTCACGCCGCCGCTGGAGGGCGGCCTGCGGGCGCTGTGGCCCAGTGTGCTCCGCGAGGAGGACCAGGTGCACACGGCGTACGCGATGGACGCGGTGGCCCAGGAGGTCATGTTCACGGTCGGGCCGCTGCTGGTGACGGTGTGCGTGTCGCTGTGGTCGCCGCAGGCTGCGCTGCTGGTGCTGAACGCGGTGGGTGTCCTCGGGGCGCTGTCCGTGGTGGTGTCGCCGCCCTCGCGGGCGTGGCGGTCGGCGCCGCGGGAGGCGCACTGGCTGGGCGCTCTGCGGGCGCCGGGGCTGCTGGCGCTGCTGGGGGCCTTCCTGTTCATCGGGATGGCGCTCGGCTCCATCACCGTGGCGGCGGTGCCGTACGCGGACGAGCACGGTGGTGACGCCGTCTACGGCTGGCTGATGGCCGCCCTGGGGCTGGGCGCGCTGGTGGGCGGGGTCGTGTACGGGGCGCGGCGGTGGACCGGTGATCCGGCGCGGCGGCTGCGGCTGCTGGTGGCGCTTCTGGCGGTGTGCTACCTGCCGTTGACGCTGACGCCGGGGGTGGTGGCGATGGTGGCGCTCACCGTGGTCGCGGGGGTGTTCCTCGCGCCGTGCATCGCCTGTGCGTTCGTCCTCGTCGATCTGCACGCGCCTCGGGGGACGGTGACGGAGGCGTTCTCGTGGCTGGTGACGACCTTCACGGTGGGCGCCTCGGTGGGGACGGGCGTGGCGGGGCCGGTGGTGGAGCACGGCGGGGTGCTGTGGGGGTTCGCCGTGCCGGGCGCGGCGGGCGTCGTCTCCCTGCTCGTCCTGGCCGGTACCGGGCGGGTCCTCGCAGCTCCCGTGCGGGGGGCGGTGGTTGCGGCTTCATCGGAAAATGATCCGAACCGTGCCGTCGAACCCCGTTTCAGTTCGGGTCATCAGGCGTAATGTTCAGTCATGGACCGCCGCATTTTCGGGCTGGAGAACGAGTACGGCGTCACGTGCACGTTCAGGGGACAGCGCCGCCTGTCGCCTGACGAGGTGGCGCGGTACCTCTTCCGCCGTGTCGTGTCATGGGGCCGCAGCAGCAATGTCTTTCTGCGCAACGGGGCCCGCCTCTATCTCGACGTGGGATCGCATCCGGAATACGCCACACCCGAATGCGACAACGTGATCGAACTCGTCACCCACGACAAGGCGGGCGAGCGCATTCTCGAAGGACTCCTGGTGGACGCCGAACGACGCCTGCACGAGGAGGGAATCGCGGGCGACGTCTACCTCTTCAAGAACAACACCGACTCCGCCGGCAACTCCTACGGCTGCCACGAGAATTACCTCGTGGCCCGGCACGGGGAGTTCTCGCGGCTCGCGGACATCCTCATCCCGTTCCTGGTGACCAGGCAGCTGCTGTGCGGCGCGGGCAAGGTGCTGCAGACGCCGCGGGGTGCCGTGTACTGCGTCAGTCAGCGGGCCGAGCACATCTGGGAGGGGGTCTCCTCGGCGACCACCCGCTCGCGGCCCATCATCAACACGCGTGACGAGCCCCACGCGGACGCGGAGCGCTACCGGCGCCTGCACGTCATCGTGGGCGACTCGAACATGTCCGAGACGACCATGCTGCTGAAGGTCGGCGCCACCGATCTGGTGCTGCGCATGATCGAGGCGGGCACGGTGATGCGCGACCTGACCCTGGAGAACCCGATCCGGGCGATCCGCGAGGTCAGCCACGACATCACCGGTCGGCGCAAGGTGCGGCTGGCCAGCGGCCGCGAGGCGTCCGCCCTGGAGGTGCAGCGGGAGTACTACGAGAAGGCGGTGGACTTCTGCGAGCGCCGCGGCATCCGCACCGGCACGGTGGAGCGGGTGCTGGAGCTGTGGGGCCGCACGCTGGAGGCGATCGAGAACGAGGACCTCGACCGCATCGACACCGAGATCGACTGGGTCATGAAGTACAAGCTCCTGGAGCGGTACCGGGCCAAGCACAACATGACCATGTCGCACCCGAGGGTCGCGCAGATAGACCTCGCCTACCACGACATCCACCGTCGTCGTGGTCTCTACTACCTGCTGGAGAAGAAGGGCCAGGCCGCCCGGGTCGCCAACGACCTGAAGATCTTCGAGGGCAAGTCCGTGCCGCCGCAGACCACCCGGGCGCGGCTGCGCGGCGACTTCATCCGGCGTGCGCAGGAGCAGCGGCGGGACTTCACCGTCGACTGGGTCCACCTCAAGCTCAACGACCAGGCGCAGCGCACCGTGTTGTGCAAGGACCCGTTCCGTTCGGTGGACGACCGGGTGGAGAAGCTGATCGCCGGGATGTGACCCCGGCACACGAGTGAGTCGGACGTTTCCGTCGAAAGGGCGGAACGTCACAGGGGCACCGTACGTTAGCCGTACGGTGCCCTTCTCACGCCGTAGAGTTGCGCGCACGCCCCTGACATGAACACCGACCGACACCGATACGAGGCCCCCACCGTGCGCCGACGCTCACTCCTCATCGCCGTACCCGCCGGACTGGTCACCCTCGCCGCCTGCGGCGACGAAGACTCCGGCTCGAGCAGCGCCGGCGACAGCGCGACGCCGGAGGCGTCGGCCACCTCGGCGGCCCCGTCGCCGAAGATCGTGGACGGGCCGCTGCCCGCGATCACGGCCGGGACGAAGTTCGACGAGAAGCCGACCGTCGCCAAGGGCAGCGGGGAGCCCTCCAAGGATCTCGCGGTGAAGACGGTCATCGCCGGCAGCGGCAGGACCGTCGCGGAGAACGACTTCGTCTCGGCGAACTACCTGGGCCAGGTGTGGGCGAGCGCGAAGGTCTTCGACAACTCCTACGACCGCGAGACCCCGCTGGTGATCCAGCTCGCACAGGGCAGCATCATCGACGGCTGGCGGTACGCGCTCGTGGGCAAGAAGACGGGCAGCCGCGTCCAGTTCTCCGTCCCGCCCACCTGGGGATACGGCGAGCAGGGCAATGAGCAGGCGGGTATCAAGGGCGACGACACGCTGGTCTTCGTCGTGGACGTGCGGGACACGTTCAACGCCAAGAGCTCGGCCCAGGGGAAGAAGGTCCCCCAGGACGACGCGGCGCTGCCGAAGGTCGGTACCGGCACGGACGGCAAGGCCCCCTCCATCGAGGTGCCGAAGGCCGACGCGCCGAAGAAGCTGGTCGCCGAGTACGTGCTGGAGGGCGACGGCGCGGAGGTGGGCGCCGAGGACAGCGTGCTCGTCCAGTACAAGGGCGTGACCTGGGACGGCGGCAAGGAGTTCGACTCGACGTACGGCAGGAAGCAGCTGACGTCGTTCTCGTTGCAGCAGGTCGTCAAGGGGTGGGCGCAGGGTCTGACCGGCAAGAAGGTCGGCAGCCGGGTCCTCATCGTCATCCCGCCGGACCTGGGCTACGGCGACAACCCGCCGCAGGGCAGCGGTATCGAGAAGGACTCCACGCTGGTGTTCTCGGTGGACATCCTCGCGAAGATGTGACGCCCCGGAGATGTAAGACTTGGGCCGTTGCCTTTCCGCAGACAAGCAGGAGCTGAACACGTGAGCATCGACAAGCCCGAGGTCGACTTCCCGGGCGGCGAGCCCCCGGCGGACCTCGAGATCAAGGACATCTGGGAGGGTGACGGCCCGGTTGCCGAGGCCGGTCAGACCGTGACCGTCCACTACGTGGGCGTGGCCTTCAGCACGGGCGAGGAGTTCGACGCCAGCTGGAACCGCGGTACGCCGTTCCGCTTCCCGCTCGGCGGCGGCCGCGTCATCGCGGGCTGGGACAAGGGCGTGCAGGGCATGAAGGTCGGCGGCCGTCGCCAGCTGACCATCCCCGCGCACCTGGCCTACGGCAACCAGAGCCCGACCCCGGCGATCAAGCCCGGCGAGACGCTGATCTTCGTGGTCGACCTTCTCGGAGTCTGACCGGGGCCCGCACCCGATCGACGTCCGAAGTCCGATCACACTCCGAGCGGAGAGTGATCAGACCCGGTCACCTGGGGTCCATGCCCGTCCGGGCATGGACCCTCGGCTTTTGCCCCGCCACCGCGGGGCGGTACGGTCATCCGTCGTAAGCACCATAGGGAGAAGGGCGTCGATGGCCATTGCCAAGGCCGAGCGGCTGATGAACCTGGCGCTGTGTCTGCTCGGGACGCGGCGGCCGCTCAGCAAGCGTGAGCTGCGCCAGTCCATCGAGGCCTACCTGGAGGCGGGCTCCGACGACTCCTTCAACCGCATGTTCGAGCGCGACAAGGACGACCTGAGGGAACTCGGGCTCGTCATCGAGACGGTCGAGAGCCTGGACGGCGAGGTGGGCTATCTCGCCCGCCGTGACAGCAACCGGCTGCCGCCGATCACCCTGGACGCCGAGGAGGCCGCCGCACTGGGGCTCGCCGCCAAGGTGTGGCAGCAGGCCCGGCTCGCCGGTGCCGCCAGCGGCGCGCTGCAGAAGCTGCGCGCGGCCGGGCTGCCCGAAGAGGTCGACCCGTACGAGCCGCACAGCGCGCTGGAGCCCCGCATCCCGGTGCACGAGGCGGCCTTCGAGCCGCTGATGCTGGCCTGCCGCGACCGCCGGCCGGTCGTCTTCGACTACCGCAAGGCGAACGCCGCGCAGCCCGAGGCCCGGCACGTGGAGCCCTGGGCGCTGGAGTGCTGGCGCGGCCACTGGTACCTGGCCGGGTTCGACCGCGACCGTGGTGCGGAGCGGGTCTTCCGGCTGTCGCGGATCACCGGCAAGGTGCGTTCGCGCGGGGCGCGGTTCACCGCCCCCGTGCCCGACGTCGTCACCGTCCGTGAGACGGTCGCGAGCTGGGCGGGCGAGACCGCCGACCGCTCCGCGCTGATCCGCCTGCGTACGGGCGCGGGTTACCCCCTCCGGGCGAAGGCCACCTCCGTGCGGGAACTCGGCGACGGCTGGGACGAGTTGGAGATTCCGTACGGGCACGGGCTGGACGCCTGGCTGGTGGAGTTCGGGCCGGACGTGGTGGTGCTGGAGCCGGCGGAGTTGCGCGCGGACGTGGTGGACCGGCTGCGTGCCGTGGCCAAGGGCTGAGGGGGAGCGGACAACACAGTGGCAGGCAAACCGGTCAGGCCCGTGAACGCCATCGACCAGACCCGGCGGATGCTGTCCTTGGTGACGTATCTGCGCGAGCGCCCCGGCGCCCGGGTCGAGGACGTGGCGCGCGCCTTCGGCATCACCGAGGACGAGCTGGTCTCCGACCTCGACGTGCTGCCCATGTGCGGCACCAGCTTCCGCGGCGGCGACCTCCTGGACATCGACACCGACGGCGAGCGCATCTGGTGGCACAACCCGGCCGCCCTGGGCGCGGACGCCGCCGAGCCGCTGCGGCTGGCCGCCGACGAGGCGACCGCGCTGCTGGTGGCCGCCCGCGCCGTCGCCACCCTGCCCGGGCTGCGCGAGAGCGACCGGCAGGCGCTGCTGCGGGCCACCGCCAAGGTGGAGACCGCGGCGGGCGAAGCCGCGGGCGCCAGTGCGCGGCTGTCCGTCACCTTCGAGTCCGAGGGCGGTGTCTTCGCCGACGTCGACCGGGCGATCTCGGAGCGCCGCCGGCTGTGGATCCGCTACTACTCGCCGGCCCGCGACGAGGTCACCGAGCGCGAGATCGACCCCATCCGCCTGGTCAGCGTCGGGCACACCTATGTGGAGGCCTGGTGCCGCCGCTCCGAGGCCCGGCGCACCTTCCGGCTGGACCGGGTCGCCGAGATCCGCATCCTGGACGAGCCGTCGGCGCCGCCCGAGGTGGAGCTGCGGGACCTGTCGGAGGGGCTGGTGCAGCCCGCCGCCGAGGACCCCGAGGTCGTCGTCGAGGTCGGTCCCGGCGGACGCTGGGTCGCCGAGTACTATCCGCACGACAGCGCCGACGAACTCCCCGACGGCGGCCTGCGCATCACCCTGCGCACCCCCGACCCGGCGTCCCTGCGGCGGCTGGCGCTGCGGCTGGGGCGTGACGGCCGGATCGTGTCCCCGCCCGAGCTGGCCGACAGCGCCCGCCGCGCGGCCCGCGAGGCCCTGGCGGCGTACGACGGGGTCGAGGCGGCCGGGACACCGCGCGGGCCGGGCGAGTCGGAGCACGCGCACGACAGGCAGGAGCGAGGACTGTGAGCGAGTCCGGGGCGCCGGGTGCGCCGGGCGGCATGACGGCGGCGGTCGCGTTCGCCGGCATGAGACGTGTCTCACCGGTCGTCTTCAAGGCCGGCTGCCCGGACTGCCGCGGCCGCTTCGAACTCGCCGCGAGCGC
Organism: Streptomyces rochei; assembly: GCA_002155895.1. Lineage (GTDB taxonomy): Bacteria > Actinomycetota > Actinomycetes > Streptomycetales > Streptomycetaceae > Streptomyces > Streptomyces rochei. The sequence goes on along the minus strand of MUMD01000458.1, from coordinate 4,925 downwards.
CCTGCGCCTGGCCATCGGCGCCACGAGCCGCACCACCTTCTACTCCTTCACCTGCCCCGAATGCGGTTCCGCCGTCCGCAAACCGGCGGGGGAGCGGGTCGTGGAGCTGCTCACCGGCGGCGGGGTCAGGACGCTCCGGCTGCACTCCACCGTCTAGGCTCGGCGTCATGTTCTGGCCGATGTTCGCGGTTGCCGTGGGTTTCCTGGGTCTCGCCGTCCTCGCGGTGCTCGCCGTGAAGGTGTTCGTGGAGGCCCAGCGCCTGGGACGGCAGGTGACGGAGTCGGCCCGCCGGATCAACCGGGCCGCGGAGGACCTGGAACGCGCGACCGAGAGCGCCGCCCGCGCCGTGGACGCGCTCTGAGTTGCGATTTGGGGCACTTCGCCCTGTCACCTCACAGGTCCCTGAAGGTACGCTGCTGGTCGCGGTCCGGAAAACGAGGCCCGGCCGCGGACGGGAGTACGCACGGGGATTGCCTCACGTTTACCCCCGAGCGTTACGATCGCTGCACAAGACGATCGATCGGACGCATGTCCGACCGGTCGGACAGCACCCCCACCCAGCCGCCTCGGTGAGAAGGTAAAGACTTATGTTCGGAAGGCTCGGCGCCCCCGAGATCATTCTCATCCTCGTCGTCATCATCCTGCTGTTCGGCGCGAAGAAGCTTCCGGACATGGCGCGGTCGCTCGGCAAGTCCGCCCGCATCCTCAAGAGCGAGGCCAAGGCGATGAAGAACGAGAGCAAGACCGACGACTCCGCCCCCGCCGACCCGCCGAGCCCCGAGCAGGCCGCGGCGCAGCGCACCATCCAGGCCGCTCCCGGCGACGTGACCAGCTCCCGGCCGGTCACCGAGCCGACGGACACGACCAAGCGCTGACGCAGGGCCGGTGACCTCCGGCCCGCCGCACGAGATGGGAACGTGGGTTGCTGAAGTCTGCCCGCAACAAGGAGAGGGACCCCGAGGGGCGGATGCCCCTCGCGGAGCACCTTCGTGAGCTCCGCAACCGGCTCGCGAAGGCGCTGCTGGCCATCGTCGTGGTCACGGTCGCGGCCGCCTTCTTCTACCAGGAGATCATCAACGTCCTCACCGAGCCGATCCTCGAGTCGGTCGGCTGTGACAAGTCGTTCGCGGAGCTGGCCCGGGCCGAGTCCGGCGCGGAGCCCTGCGCGCAGATCACCCTCAACGGTCTGCTCGGCCCCTTCACCCTGGCCCTGAAGGTGTCCCTGACGGCCGGCATCGTGCTGGCCTCCCCGGTCTGGCTGTACCAGCTGTGGGCGTTCGTCGCCCCGGGCCTGCACAAGAGCGAGAAGAAGTACGCCTACGCGTTCGTCGCGACCGGCGCGCCGCTCTTCCTCGTCGGTGCCTACTTCGCCTACGCGGTGCTGCCCACCTCGGCGAAGGTGCTGATCGAGTTCACGCCGAGCAACGTCGACAACCTGCTGCCGCTGGACGAGCTGCTCGACCTCGTCACCCGCATGGTGATCGTCTTCGGCCTCTCCTTCGAGCTTCCCCTGCTGCTGGTCATGCTCAACCTCACCGGAGTGCTGACCGGCAAGCGGATGCTCGGCTGGTGGCGCGCCATGATCATGGGCATCACGCTCTTCGCGGCCATCGCCACGCCGAGCACCGACCCCCTGACGATGATCATGCTGGCGGGGCCGATCTGGGTGCTGTACTTCGCCGCGGTCACCATCTCCCTGCTGAACGACCGCCGCAGGGCCCGTCGCGAGGCCCTGGAGCCCGACGACGACGAAGCGTCCGAGCTGGACCTCACGCCCGAGGACATCGGCGAGATCGAGCCCGTGACCACCGCCCGCGCCCTGCCCGAGCAGGCCACGAAGGACCGGGTCAACGGCTACGACGACGTGACCTGAGGCACACCGGGGCGGTGACGGCGCGCGTCGCCGCCCCCGGCAAGGGCCTCACGGAGCCTCGGGGCGGGCCCCGCGGAGCCGATCGCGATAATGATCGTCCTGTTGTCAGTGCGGCCCGGTACGCTCGAAAGCACGATGACAGAGGATCTCTCTCCGGCCGAGCGGTATGCGGCAGCGCGGCGGCGCGCTGCCGAGCAGGCCACCGCACTCGCCTCGTTCCGCGAGATGTACGACTTCGGCCTCGACCCCTTCCAGATCGAGGCCTGCCAGGCGCTCGAGGCCGGCAAGGGCGTGCTGGTGGCCGCGCCCACCGGCTCCGGCAAGACGATCGTCGGCGAGTTCGCCGTCCACCTCGCCCTCCAGCAGGGCAAGAAGTGCTTCTACACGACACCCATCAAGGCCCTGTCGAACCAGAAGTACGCCGACCTGTGCCGCCGCTACGGCGCGGACCGGGTGGGCCTGCTCACCGGCGACAACAGCGTGAACTCCGACGCCCCGGTGGTCGTGATGACCACCGAGGTCCTGCGGAACATGCTGTACGCGGGCTCGCAGACCCTCCTCGGCCTCGGATACGTGGTCATGGACGAGGTGCACTACCTCTCCGACCGGTTCCGCGGAGCCGTCTGGGAAGAGGTGATCATCCACCTCCCCGAGTCCGTGACCCTGGTGTCGCTCTCGGCCACCGTGTCCAACGCGGAGGAGTTCGGCGACTGGCTGGACACCGTGCGCGGCGACACCCAGGTGATCGTCTCCGAGCACCGGCCCGTGCCGCTGTTCCAGCACGTGCTGGCCGGGCGCCGGATGTACGACCTGTTCGAGGAGGGCGAGGGCCACAAGAAGGCCGTCAACCCGGACCTCACACGCATGGCCCGTCTGGAGGCCAGCCGCCCGTCGTACCAGGACCGGCGGCGCGGTCGGCACATGCGTGAGGCGGACCGGGAGCGGGAGCGCCGGCAGCGCTCGCGCATGTGGACGCCCGGCCGCCCCGAGGTCATAGAGCGGCTCGACGCCGAGGGCCTGCTGCCCGCGATCACCTTCATCTTCAGCCGGGCCGCCTGCGAGTCCGCGGTCCAGCAGTGCCTGTACGCGGGACTGCGGCTCAACGACGAGGAGGCGCGGCACAAGGTGCGCGCCCTGGTCGAGGAGCGCACCGCCTCCATCCCCGCCGAGGATTTGCACGTCCTGGGCTACTACGAGTGGCTGGAGGGCCTGGAGCGGGGCATCGCCGCCCACCACGCGGGCATGCTGCCGACCTTCAAGGAGGTCGTCGAGGAGCTGTTCGTCCGCGGACTGGTCAAGGCCGTCTTCGCCACCGAGACCCTCGCCCTCGGCATCAACATGCCCGCCCGCTCGGTCGTGCTGGAGAAGCTCGTCAAGTGGAACGGGGAGCAGCACGCCGACATCACCCCGGGCGAGTACACGCAGCTCACCGGCCGGGCGGGACGGCGCGGCATCGACGTGGAGGGCCACGCCGTAGTGCTGTGGCAGCGGGGCATGAACCCCGAGCACCTCGCGGGCCTGGCCGGCACCCGCACCTACCCGCTGCGCTCCAGCTTCCGGCCGTCGTACAACATGGCGGTCAATCTGGTCGAGCAGTTCGGCCGGCACCGCTCGCGGGAGCTGCTGGAGACGTCCTTCGCGCAGTTCCAGGCGGACAAGTCGGTCGTCGGCATCTCCCGGCAGGTGCAGCGCAACGAGGAGGGGCTGGAGGGCTACAAGGCCTCCATGACCTGCCACCTCGGCGACTTCGAGGAGTACGCGCGACTGCGCCGCGAGCTGAAGGACCGGGAGACGGAGCTGGCCCGGCAGGGCGCCAACCAGCGGCGCGCCGAGGCCGCCGTGGCGCTGGAGAAGCTGAAGCCCGGCGACGTCATCCACGTGCCGACGGGCAAGTACGCGGGCCTCGCGCTGGTGCTGGACCCGGGTCTGCCGGCCGGGCGGTCCAACGGCCACCGGGGCTTCGAGCACCACGACGGGCCCCGCCCGCTGGTGCTGACCGCCGAGCGCCAGGTCAAGCGGCTGGCGTCGATGGACTTCCCGGTGCCGGTGGAGGCGCTGGACCGGATGCGCATCCCGAAGTCCTTCAACCCGCGCTCGCCCCAGTCCCGCCGCGACCTCGCCTCCGCGCTGCGGACCAAGGCCGGGCACATCCCGCCGGAGCGGGCCCGCAAGAAGCGCTCCCAGGCCGCCGACGACCGGGAGATCGCCCGGCTGCGCAAGGCGCTGCGCGCGCACCCCTGCCACGGCTGCGAGGACCGCGAGGACCACGCCCGCTGGGCCGAGCGGTACCACCGGCTGCTGCGCGACACCTCGCAGCTGGAGCGGCGCATCGAGGGCCGGACGAACACCATCGCCCGCACCTTCGACCGGATCGTGGCGCTGCTGACGGAGATGGACTACCTGCGCGGCGACGAGGTCACCGAGCACGGCAAGCGCCTCGCGCGGCTCTACGGGGAGCTGGACCTGCTCGCCAGCGAGTGCCTGCGCGAGGGGGTCTGGGAGGGGCTGTCCCCGGCCGAGCTGGCCGCCTGCGTCTCGGCGCTGGTGTACGAGTCGCGGGCCGCCGACGACGCGATGGCGCCGAAGGTGCCCTCGGGCAAGGCCAAGGCCGCGCTCGGCGAGACCGTCCGCATCTGGGGCCGGCTCGACGCCCTGGAGGAGGAGTTCCGGATCAGCCAGACCGAGGGCGTGGGCCAGCGCGAGCCCGACCTCGGCTTCGCCTGGGCCGCGTACATGTGGGCCTCCGGCAAGGGCCTCGACGAGGTGCTGCGCGAGGCGGAGATGCCGGCCGGCGACTTCGTGCGCTGGTGCAAGCAGGTCATCGACGTCCTCGGCCAGATCGCGGCGGCCGCGCCCGGCGAGGGCTCGACGGTCCCGAAGAACGCGCGCAAGGCGGTCGAGGGGCTGCTGCGCGGAGTGGTCGCCTACTCGTCCGTGGGCTAGCGCCCGGCCCCCGTCGGCCACGCGCCGTCCCTACGACCTGATCCGAACGACAAGACCGAGGCCCGGCGGTTCCACCGCCGGGCCTCGGTGTGTCGGAGCGTGTCGGGG
>MUMD01000457.1 GCA_002155895.1 Streptomyces rochei | reverse complement strand
CCGACCGCCTCGACGACACCGCTGTCGTCGACGTCGCGGTCGGGCTTTCCGCCGCCCGCGGCGCACCGCTGCTGCTGATCGCCGTGATGCCGCCGCTGTCGCCGCGGATGGCGCCCCGCCCGGACGGGGCGGCGGCCCGAGCGGTCCTGGGGAGGGCGCTGCCGCGCCTGGCCCGCGCCGGGATCGCGTACCAGCCCGCCGTCTACCACCGCCCCGCCGGCCGCAATGGGCGCCTGGCTGAGGCGAAGGGCCTGCTGGAGGTGGGCATCACTCACGGCTGCTCACTGCTGGTGGTCTCGCGCAGCGGGCCGGCGGGGCTGGATGCGTGCACAGTGATGCAGGCGGCCGCGATCCGCGGCGGCCCGTTCGTCCATGCGGCCTCACCAGTGCCGTGGGTGCCGCTGGCCGCGCGCCCTGCCCTCCCGCGTGACGCGGCAGGCAGTTCGGGCCGCGGATCGAGGGGATGAGGCGATGGCGGAAGACCTCCGCCGTCGCGGCCGCTTTCCGCCGCGGGGCCTGCTGGGCCGGTGGGAGGCCAGGGGAACTGTTCAGCGGAGTGTGCGGGCTGATCCTGGCCGGCGCGCCTGCCGCCGCGTTCGACGCGCCGCACGGGGCCTGCGGACGATCTGGGCATCGATGCCCTGTGGGCGCTGCTCACGGCCCTCGCCTCGGCCGCCGTCCACGGCATGGCTGTGTGTGCGCAGGTCACGGCCGTCCCGCGGAGAGCGGGGCGGCCGTGACCTGTTGCCGCACACCTCGGTTGTGGCGCGGCGAGGCGGTCTGCTTCATGGGGCGGCGGGTTCGCGGTCGTCGGTGGTGGCGGGGGTGTCCTCGCGGTGCAGGAAGGTGGCCAGGAGGTCGCCGACGGGGTGGTCGGCCTCGCTGGGGTGGCGCAGGGCGACGGTGGGGTCGATGGTGTAGCGGTTGCGGCGGCCCACCCGGGTGCGGGTGAGGTATCCGGCTGCTTCGAGGTCGGCGACGATCAGCTGGACGGCGCGCTCGGTGATGCCGATGGCGCCGGCGACGTCGCGGCCACGTGCTTCCGGGTCACGGGCGAGGGCGATCAGGACCCTGGCGTGGTTGGTCAGGAAGGTCCACTGGTCGCCGCGCGGGCTGGAGGACTGACTCATGACCCTCATCATACGAAGCCGCCTTCGTATGACCGAAGATCGTTCGCGAAAAAGTATTGCCGAAATAGTTTTCGCGTAACTCTTGACGGCAATCGACGGGTCGGGTGACGCTGGACACACCCCTACCAACCGCCGCTATCCCGTCGAAAGGGGTCACGATGTCCCCGCAGACCTCAACTCCGACACTGACTCGCCCCGCGGGCGCCGGATCTCCGGTGCTGCCGCTGTCCCTGACCCATCCGGTCACCGCGCTGGTGACCGGCCGGCCCGATGACCTGGCCGTGGTGGACGCAGCCGTGCGGCCGACCGCTCCGCTACATCCCGGTCGTCCACCCTGTTCCAGCCGGTGCCGGCTGGCCTCGCCCGCGGGCCGCGGGCAGGGTGCTCGCCCTGGCCGCACGCCATCATTCGCCGCTGGTGGTGGCCTCCAGCCGAGGGCCGGCCGGGCTGGACGCACACAGCCTGATCGAAGCCTCCGCCGCCTGTGCATCGCCCTCGCGATGCGCCCGCGCCGCCGAACCACCGCCCGGCGACCGGCATGACCTGGAGGTGAACGCCTATGTGAAGCCCGACCGGCGGCCCGGGCCCGGCTCTCCCTCCGTACGTCTGCCAGGGCCCGGCACCCGCCCTCTCCTCCTTCCGTCTTTGCCCTCTCCGTCTCCCTCCCAGGAAGCCGATCAACATGAATGAACTGTCGTTCGCCGTCCCGCTGTGGGTGTGGGCCGCGGTCACGCTCGGCATCGGCGTGATGCTCGCCGTCGACCTGATCGCCCACCGCGACAACCATGTGATCGGCTTCCGAGAAGCTGCGCTGTGGAGCGGCCTGTGGATCGCCATCGGCCTCGGCTTCGGCCTCATCCTGTGGGCGTGGCAGGGCGGGGACGCCTCCTCGACCTACTACGCGGGTTATCTGATCGAAAAGGCGCTGTCGATCGACAACGTCTTCGTGTTCGCACTGGTCTTCTCATTCTTCGCGGTGCCGGACGCCTACCAGCACAAGGTGCTGTTCTGGGGCGTGATCGGGGCGCTGGCCTTCCGGCTGGTGTTCATCTTCATCGGCGCCGAACTGCTCCAGGTGTTCTTCTGGACCGCCTACCTCTTCGGTGCGTTCCTGATCTGGACCGGCTGGAAGATGGCCGTCTCCAAGGACGAAGAGGTCCACCCCGACCGCAACCCCGTCGTCCGCCTGGTGAAGAAGCTCATCCCGACCGATCCGCGGTTCCACGGCGACAAGTTCTTCGTCCGCGTCAGCGGCAAGCGCATCGCGACCTTGCTGTTCGTGGTTCTGGTCGCGATCGAGGCCACCGACCTCATCTTCGCCGTCGACTCCGTCGCCGCCGTCCTCGCAATCACCACCAACACCTTCATCGTGTGGACCGCCAACGCCTTCGCCGTCCTCGGTCTGCGCAGCCTGTACTTCTGCCTCGCCGGACTGCTGCGCCGCTTCACGTACCTGCACTACGGACTCGCGGTGTTGCTCGCCTTCGCCGGTGTCAAGCTCATCCTGTCCGAGACCCCCGTCGGCAAGCTGCCCATCCCGCTGACCCTGGGCGTCATCGTCGTCACGATCACCGTCTCCATCGGCTGGTCGCTGATCGCCACCCGCGGCCCGAACGGCGACACCCCGCACAACACCGGCTGCCCGGACGAGACCGCCGAGTCCGCACCGGCCGTCGACAGTCGCTCTGCCTCCTCCACGACCCCGCACCGCACGGGAGGGCCCCCGTCATGAGCACCCCGAGCCCCGGCCGGCACGTACTCGCCCCGCCGACCGCACCCCACTTCGCCGCCGTCCACGACCAGGACCAGGACCGCCCGAGCCGGGTGAGGACGTGCGCGGGGTCGTCCATGGCTTCGGGAACCGCCCCGCCGGACCCGCCTCCCCGGCCCGGGGGACCGCCGCATCTCTGGGCACGGTCATGGCGCCTCCTCGTGGACCGGCCGGTCGCCGCCGGACCGCCTGGTGGGGGCGGCCGGTGAGCACCGCAGGACTGGTGGGTATCCGTTCCAGGGCCGGAGCCGACGCTGAGGGCCGGGGCCACCCGTCAGGGGCGATCCCGGCCTGACGGCGGGGGAGCGAGATGGAATTCGGGAACACCTGTCCACTCCTTGACCGCCTCGCTGCGCGTCGCACACCGTCGGCCTCAGCGGCATCAGGCCAAGGGCGGAGGACAGTGTGCCTTCGGGTCCGCGCCGTCTCGGCCGGCGGCCTGGGGACAGGGGCGGCGTGGGCAAGTCCTCCGGCGTGTGCCACGATCTCCCCCGACCTGTGGGGGGTGTTGCTGAATGGCGCAGGACATCGCGCTGCGGCCGGTGGTGGATCCGGTCCTCGAAGACGTGGAGCGCACGCTGCTGGAGAAGTCCGCCGACGGACTCTTCCCGGCCACGTTGCCGCTGCCCGAGGAGCCCGGACTGGGCGGCCGCACCAAGGCGGACATCTGGTCGGCCTTGGGAGTCTCCGCGGTGTGCGCGCTACTGCCGGTGACGATCCTGTGGGCGCTGATCGGCGTATGGCCCGGCCTGGCCGTCGGACTCGCAGCGCAGGCAGGGCTGATCTGGGTCGGGGTCCACTTCGGGTTCGAAACGTTCATCCTGACCGTCGTGGGCGCGCACCTGCTGGCCTGGCTGCTGATCGTCGCCCTGGGCTGTGGGACCGACGAGCGACAGCGAGTGGCCCGGCTGCGTCACGGCCGGTATTACCTGGCCGAGGACTTCGGCGACGACTCCCTGCGCGAACTGCTGGGCCACTCGCCGCCGCGCCGGATGGAGCGTGCCCAAGCCGCCGTGACAGCGGTACTCCAGTCGCAGGTCGACCGGGAGGGGCTGCTGGACGACATCGCCAACGACGTGACGCTGCCGGCCCAGCAGTACGAGATCGCCCAGCGCCTGGCCGAGCTGACCCGGCTGGCGCGGAAGGGGCGCACCGCTGCCGGGGACGCCTCCGGCTCGCGGGTGGAGGAGGTGCTGCGGGTGCAACGGCAGGCGCTGCGGTTGTCGTCGAGTGCGCTGGAGGAGCGGGTGGAGGCGCTGGAGCGGTACGCCGAGAACACCCGCGCGGCGGACGCGGCGTACCGCGAGTGGGAGGCCGTACGGGAACTGGAGCAACTCGGCGAGGACATGCACGAGCTGGTGGTGAACACGGTGCGGGACGAGCTGGCCGTCGCCGAGATCGAAGGGCTCGCCGACCGGTCCCGGCTCCAGGACCTGCACCGGATGCTGGACGAGGCGCGGGAGGCCGGGCTGCTGGCCACACGGTTCCCCGGCGAGCCGGCCGAGCGCCGTTCCGGCGACAGCAGCCGGGCGTGAGGGGGGAGGACGACGTGACGCAGACCCCCCAGCCCAGACGCGAGTTCCACTCCGGCCGCGGCAGGAAGACCTTCGACCGGATCCCGGGCGGGTTCTACCTGGTAGGCGCCCTGGTGATCCTCTTCGAGGTGGTCATGCTCGGCGCGGTCGGGCTGGCCCTGGCCGTCGGCGACCCGAGCGGCGCCGAGGCGTCCCCGGACAAGAGATCCCGGCAGGTCGAGGTCACCTACATCGCGACGGGCGACCACCCCTCGGTGGACCTCACCGTCGGGGAGGCGGACAGCCACGTCCCCTACGGCGTCGCCATCCTGCCGTACCGCAAGACCGTCACGCTGGCGACGGGCGCCGACTTCTATCTGGACGTCAGAAGCCGGGAGGACCAGGAAGGGGGCACCCTCACGCGCACCGTGCTGGTCGACGGCAAGGTGGTCCAGCAGGCGCACAGCACCCCCGACTCCTCGTCCGCCACCTGCACGGGCAGCACCGCGGACGCCCCGCAGCGGGGGATTCCCGTGCCCACTCTCACCCCCGGCGCCTCCCCGCTGCCCGAGGAGCGGCGGCTCACCGAGACCGTCAAGGTACGGGACTACCCGGGCCAGGGCTCCCCGGTCATCGGCACCGTCACGGACTCCTCCCTGCAGTACGCGGAACTGGGCGGGACGTGGGACCGGAGCGAGCCGCTGGATCCGGTCTTCGACGGCTTCACCCGCAAGCAGGAGGGGCGCCAGCGCGCACTCGTGAAGTCCACGCAGGTCGACGAGGACATCATGGCCGCGGCCGGCGGCACCGGGGAGCTGCGGGGCGTGGCGGGCGCGGTGATGGACGAACGGCGGCGCTACGACTACCCCCGCGACCAGGCGATCCGGGTCGACGTCGCCTCGCAGCCGTCGAAGGTCGACGGATACGACGCCTGGCTGCTGGTCAGCGAGATCCACTTCCACAGACGCGGAGTGCCGTCCACGATGGACCTGAACGCGGTCCTCGTGGTCGACACCGGGCGGGTCCACCCCTCGGTACTGTGGGTCGTACTGCCGGAGACGAACAAGAAGCTTTGGCCGGACCTCAACACTCTGGTCGCATCCGTCCAGGTCTGCTGACCCGCACCGGTACGGGACGGGCCAGGGCGCGCGACGCGTCCCGGACCCGTCCGGCAGAGCGCGACGCTGTCAGGGCACGCAGAAGCAACTGGAGGAGCAGCTGCCAGAGCAGTTCCGAGTTCGTTGGAAATGTCGATGAGCACATGAAGATATTCATCTTCTCTCGGTGCTGTCGGTTCGATGCTCCTGCTGTGACTCTTGGGAGCACTCATCGCCGTGTGCCGGCAGCAAGGACGGGAAGAGGTGAGACCGGCGCAGGACTGGGCTCACATTCAGTCGATGTGCGTCGCTCCTCTCGCGAGGCCGGTAACCACTAGGTGGTGTCCCCGACCCGGTTCCGGGATGTTCCCGGTGGTGTGGGGCCGGGGCACTTGGTCAGCTGTATCCATGAGCCGTCAACAGCCCTCTCGTGGAATCCCCATCGCCCTTGTCGGTGCAGCCGTCGCACTGGGAACGCTCGCCGCCACCACCGCCGCCCCGGCCGGGCCACCTCACCATGCTCCGCCCCGATTACGCCCGAACGCCCATACCACGCACGCGAAGACTCAGGCTGTACTGAACGAGATCGTCGCGCAAGGCACCCCCGGCGTCATCGCCCGGATACGAGACGCGCGCGGTGTGTGGGATGGCAGGGCCGGTGTCGGTGACCTGGGTACCGAGCGGCCGAGAAGCACCAGCGAGAAGTTCCGTATCGCCAGCGTGACCAAGACCTTCACCGCCGTGGTGCTGCTCGGGCTCGAAGCCGAGGGCAGGATTTCGCTGGACGACAGCGTGGAGGAATGGCTACCCGGGGTGGTGCGCGGCAAGGGCTACCGGCCCCGGGACATCACCGTGCGGCACCTGCTCAACCACACGAGCGGCATCTTCGACTACAACATGGACGAGGGCTTCCGTGACCTGTACGCCGGGGACGAGTTCGACCGGAACCGCCACACCAGGTGGTCTCCGGAGGAATTGGTGGACATCGCGCTTGCCCATCCGCCCAACTTCCAGCCGGAGCAGGGCAGCCGGCCCGGCAGGCCCGGTAGGTGGGACTATTCCGATACCAACTACGTCCTTGCGGGCATGGTTGTGGAGAAGGCCAGCGGCGGCACCTACGCACAGGCAGTCGAGCGTCTTGTCATCCGGCCGCTCGACCTGCGGGACACGAGTGTGCCGGGTACCTCACCCCGACTGCCCGCACCACACGCGAGGCACTACTCCACGCTGTTCGTGGAAGGGCCGGAGGCGAAGGTGCGCGACGTCACCGAATTCAGCCCCACCGTCGCCTTCTCCGCCGGGCAGCTGATCTCGACCGTCGGAGACGTGAACACCTTCCTGTCCAAGCTGCTGGCCGGCGAGTTGCTGCCGCCCGACCAGCAGCGGCAGCTGCTCGACGCGGTCCCCGTCGACGGGGACAAGGGGCACGGTGGTCCGCAGGACCGCTACGGCCTTGGCATACGGCACTTCAAGCTCAAGGAGGACTGCTGGGCATGGGGCCATGGCGGCATGATCCCCGGCTCCGCGACCCGGACGCTTGCCTCGGCGGACGGTCGGCGCGTCATGACCATGAACCGCAACGGCGACTGGGGCGAGCAGCGACTGGAGGACGCGGCCGTCGAGACCGGGTTCTGCGAGCTCTGACAGCGTCTGTCCAACAGGGCAGGTGGACTTAGAGGTCCTAACAAAGGCGTTGGACGTGGCGGTGGGTGATCAGGCAGGTGGCGAGTCCGAGGAAGGCTTCGTGGATGTCGTCGCGTCGTTCCCAGCGGATGCGCAGGCGGCGGAAGCCGTGGAGCCAGGCGATGGTGCGCTCGACGACGTAGCGGAAGATGCCCAGGCCGGTGCCGTGGGGCTCGCCCCGTCTGGCGATCACGGGGCGGATGCCTCGTTGCCAGAGCAGGCGGCGGTATTTGTCGTGGTCGTAGCCGCGGTCGGCCAGCAGTGCGTCGGGGCGTCGGCGGGGTCTGCCGACCCGTCCGGCGACGGCGGGAATCTTGTCGAGCAGCGGCTTGAGTTGGGTGACGTCGTTGCGGTTGCCGCCGGTCAGCGATACCGCGAGCGGGATGCCCTGTCCGTCGACGATGAGGTGGTGCTTGCTGCCCGGCCGTGCGCGGTCGACCGGGCTGGGCCCGCTTTTGGGCCCCTGCGTGCGGCCCGTATGTGGGAGGAGTCGATCACCGCCCGTTCCCAGTCCAGCTGGTTCTTCGACCGCAGCTCGTTCAGCAGCAGCTGGTGGAGCTGGTCCCAGACGCCGGCCTTGTTCCAGGCAGCGAGGCGCCGCCAGCACGTCATCCCCGAGCCGAAGCCCAGCTGCTGGGGCAGGTACTCCCACTGGATGCCGGTGTGCAGGACGAAGAGGATGCCGCACAGGGCCTGCCGGTCCGGCACCCGCGGTCTGCCCTGGGCCTTCTTCGGATCCGGCTTCGGCAGCAACGGCTCGACCAGCGACCACAGTTCATCCGACACGATCCACGGCCGCGACTGAAGGTTTCCCATGCCCAGACCTACGAGCAGAGAGGCCGAAAGTCTCATGATCAGCGGCTTTTGTTAGAGCCAATCAGCGGGTGGTGATGTCGCACCCTTGCTTCTGGTGGTTGTTGGACCGCTCGGTGGTGTTGCGCTTCTTGTGTGCATTGTTGTGCAGGGTCGGTGGTCTGTGGTCCGTTCGGCCGGTTGTCATGACGGGTACCGGGAGCGGGCGAGAATCGTTGGCGAGGGACTCCGCGCCGGCCGCGCCGGCCAGTGACGCGGCTACGGCGGGTCGTACTGGTACCAGGGGCGGCTCTGCTTGTGTCATCGTGGCTCGGAAGGCGCGCAGTATCCGTACGGTGCCCTCGGCTCCGCGTGTTACGGGTTCCCCGGCGAGGGTGAAGGGGTGCGTTCCTCCTCGTGTGCGTGGCTTTCGGGGGCTGCCCAGCTTTCCGTGCTGACGCGGACGGACCAGGACCGTTCGCCGGTGGTCCGGACGGACTCGGCCAGCGCCTTGGTGCCGTGTACGGAGATCCAGCTCCAGTGGCTGTCGGCTCGTCTTGGAGGAACCCGTGCCGGGTGAGGGCCAGTGCGCCGGTGGACAGGCGCACAGCCATGACGACCGCGGCGCGTGGATCCGCCTCGTCAACCGAAAACGCCGGCACCTGCACCGGCCAGGCCTTCGTGAGGGCCGGTATCGGTGAGACGGTGTGCGTGCAGTACGCCGTGGGAGCGATGCGCCCGAGTGCGTCGGATCACCGATCAGGCCCGCGACCTCGTCCGGGGACATGCCGTGCAGACAGTCCGCTTCGGTGAGGCTGATCCGGCCCAGCTCTCCGGCTTCGGTCGCCTGCCGGAGGAGACGGACATGCGGATGGGCCACGTAGTTCTCGGCGAAGGAATAGGTCGCGGACGACCTGTCCGCCGCCGCGATGAGCCGCTCGCCTTCCGCGGCGTCCACGCACGCCGCCGACTCGGACAGCACGTGCACCCCACGGTCCAGGAACGCGATGGCCAGCGGCGCGTGTTCGTCGACATCGTTGGCCAGGACGACCCCGTCTAGACGGTGCTCCAGTAATTCCTGCCACTGTTCCACGAGCGCTGCTTCGGGTAACTGCGCCCGCGCCACGGCACGGCGTTCGGGGTCGCGGTCGCATGCCGCCACGACCTCCAGGCCCACCTTGTGGCACCAGTCCGCCAGGTGAAGCCCCATCCTGAGTCCGATCACTCCTACCCGCATACAGACATGCTCTTCCGAATCCCCTTTCCGCACAGCTGGTTTCCTTTCGTGGAAGCGCAGCAGGTGAAGGGACTGACCGGAGCACGTCCCGGAAGCGACATAGGCCGGCCTTTGAGGAGATTCCTCGTGAGGCTCTTCTTCCTGTGCCCCGGCAGGATTCGCACCTTCGACACCCGCAGGGAAGCTGGGTGATCTGGGGGCGAAGTGGCGGAGCACCAGGGCGAGACGCCGTGGCAGAGCCTGCTCGCCCGGCTGGTGGCGGTGGTGGTGGTGAGGGCCTGGGG
>MUMD01000456.1 GCA_002155895.1 Streptomyces rochei | reverse complement strand
CGCCGCGAGGACGGCCTGTTCGGCCCAGTCGTTGACCTGGAGGTGGAGGGCGGCGAGCACGTCCTCCAGGGTGCGGAACTCCTCGTAGAACTGGCGGGTGGAGAGCCCGGCGGCCTCGCTGAGGGCCGCCACGGTGGTGGCGCGGTAGCCGGGGGTGTCGCCGAAGAGCTGGAGCGCGGCGTCGAGGAAGCGCCGCCGGCGCTCGGCCTGGCGCTGTGCGGCGGACTTGCCGCCGTAGCGTCCCGTGGGTGCCCTGAGCCTGCCCGCCACCCGCACCCCCGTCCCGCGCCGTCGTCGCTCCGTCCGCCGACGGATCCCCGCGGGCCAATTTTGTCGTGTACGCGGTCTTGTGGAGAAGGGCCGCTCTTCCTTACTTTGCAGTAAGTTCACTCTGAAAGCGGCTGTGTTCAGAATGCGCGCGCCGTCGCTCCGGCGCGTCACCCCCCTTTCCCACGCCCCCTGCCAGAGGAGAGCAGCATGCCTGCCTTCGGAACCAGGCACCTCCGCGCCGCCGCCGTGACCGCCGCCCTCGCCCTCACCGCCGCCGCTCCCACGACCGGCGCGGCGGCCGCCCCGGACGCGCCCGCCGGGCTGCGCGAGGTCATGTTCGTCGGCAACAACTGGGACGGCACCGCGGACGTCATCCGCTCCACCGGGGACTTCGCGAGGATCGGCCGGATCGACGTCGTTCCGGACAAGGCGCGGCGGATGGCGGAGATCAACGCCGATCCGATCAAGTGGATCTACTTCCAGGCCATCCGCAACAGCGTCGGCGAGGGACACGACCAGTTCGTCGACGACATGTACTCCACGCCGGACGGGCGGTCGGTGGTGGTCTCCCGGCCGAGCTTCGCCGACGTGGTCTCCGTCGACCTCGCCACCGGAGACATCAACTGGCGCTTCCCCGTCTCGGGTTACCGCTCCGACCACATGGCCCTGTCCCCCGACGGCTCCCGGGTCGCGGTGTCGGCCTCCACCTCCAACACCGTGCACGTGCTGGACATCTCCACCGGTGAGGAACTGGGCTCCTTCAAGACGGGCGACAAGCCGCACGAGAACATCTTCACCCGCGACGGCAAGTACCTCTGGAACATGTCCATCGGCGAGGTGAACACCGCGCTCGACGCCCCCTGGCTGGACTGGACGAAGGGCAACCGGCGCATCACCGTCGTGGACGCCACGACGTACGAGCAGGTCAAGGTGATCGACATGCGCGAACGGCTGGACGCGATCGGTCTCGGCGACCACTCCGACGCGGTGCGGCCCGCCGTCTTCTCGCCGGACGAGTCCAAGCTGTACTTCCAGGTGTCGTTCTTCAACGGCTTCTTCGAGTACGACCTCGCCACCGACCGGATCACCCGCACCAAGACCCTGCCGAAGAACCCGGCCACCAGCGAGGACCGCACCACCTGGGTCAACGACTCGCGCCACCACGGCCTCTCCATGAGCCCGGACGGGTCCAAGCTGTGCGTCGCGGGCACGATGGACGACTACGCGACCGTCGTGGACCGCACGACGCTGCGGGAGGGTCCGCTGGTCACCGCCGCGAAGCCGTACTGGGCCACCGTCAGCGGCGACGGCACCCACTGCGTGGTCTCCGAGAGCGGCGCCGACCGGGTGACCGCCATCGACTTCGCCACCGGCGAGAAGTCGGTGTCCGTCCCCGTCGGCGACCATCCCCAGCGGGTGCGCCTCGGACACGTGGCGGCGGACTGGACCGGCCCGTCCGCCGGCTGACCCGGCCCGCGGTGGCCGCTACTTCCGCGGCAGCCGGTGCAGTTCGACGTTCGTGAGCCGGCCGTCGGCGGCCGTGGCCGTCATGTAGGTGCAGTACGGCTGGCGCCTCCGGTCGGTGGGCGAGCCCGGGTTGAGCAGGCGCAGGCCGGTGTCGGCGGTGGTGTCCCAGGGGATGTGGCTGTGGCCGAAGACCAGGACGTCGAGGTCCGGGAAACGGCCGGCGCAGCGCCGCTCGCGGCCCTGGGCGGCGCCCGTCTCGTGGACGACGCCGAAGCGCAGGCCGCCGAGGTCGGCGTACGCCACCTCGGGCAGCCGGGCACGCAGGCCGGGGCCGTCGTTGTTGCCGTACACGCCGATCAGCCGCCGGCTGAGCCGCTCCAGCAGGTCGAGCGTGGCCGTGTCCACCCAGTCGCCCGCGTGCAGGACGACGTCGGCGTGCGGGACCCGGGCCAGCAGCGGCTCCGGCAGCGCCTTCGCCCGCTTCGGCAGATGGGTGTCGGACATGATGAGCAGTCGCACACGGCCAGCCTAGACGGCGGACTCGGCCCTTCGCTTGAGCGGCTCCCACCAGGCCCGGTTGTCCCGGTACCAGGCGACGGTGCCGGCCAGTCGGGCCGCGAAGTCGCGGGTCGGGCGGTAGCCCAGCTCGTCGCGGGCCTTGGACCAGTCGACCGAGTACCGCAGGTCGTGGCCCTTGCGGTCGGCGACGTGCTCGACGCGGTCCCAGCCCGCGCCGCAGGCGTCCAGCAGCAGACCGGTCAGCTCGCGGTTGGACAGCTCGGTGCCGCCGCCGATGTTGTAGACCTGGCCGGCCCGGCCCCGGGTGCGGACCAGCTCGACGCCGCGGCAGTGGTCGTCCACGTGCAGCCAGTCGCGGACGTTGCGGCCGTCGCCGTACAGGGGGACCTTCCGGCCGTCGAGGAGGTGGGTGACGAACAGCGGGATCAGCTTTTCGGGGAACTGGTGCGGGCCGAAGTTGTTGGAGCACCGGGTCACCCGGACGTCCAGCCCGTGGGTGCGGTGGCAGGAGAGGGCGAGCAGGTCGGCGGAGGCCTTGGAGGCGGCGTAGGGGGAGCTGGGCCGCAGGGGGTGCCGCTCGGTCGCGGAGCCCGTCCGGACCGATCCGTAGACCTCGTCGGTGGAGACGTGCACGAACGGGCCCACGCCGTGCCGGAGGGCCGCGTCCAGCAGGGTCTGGGTGCCGACGACGTTGGTGAGCACGAACCCGGCCGCGGCGTCGATCGACCGGTCCACATGGGACTCGGCGGCGAAGTGCACCACCTGGTCGGCGTCGGCCATCAGCTTGTCGACCAGCGCGGCGTCGCGGATGTCGCCGTGCACGAAGTCCAGCCGGGGGTGGCCCAGGGGGAGGTTGTCGAGGGTGCCGGCGTAGGTGAGGCTGTCCAGGACCGTGATCCGCGGTGCGTCGGGCGCCGCGGAGGCGAGCAGGGTGCGGACGTAGCGGGAGCCTATGAAGCCGGCTGCGCCGGTGACCAGGAGGTTCATGGACGGTTTCGGTGCCTTGCTGCGGTCGGGCGGTCGGACGGTACGGGCCGGGGGAAGCCTTCGCCGACGTTACCCGCGCGGACGGCGCGGTCCGCGGGCGGCCCGGGCGCGCGCCGCGCCGGCACTCGGCCGGCGCGCCGGTGTCTCCCCCGTACCGAGGCCCCTGCGGTCAGTCCTCGCCCCTGACGATGTTCGACTCCTGACCCGTCCGCGGCGCGTGTGCGGTGCTGCCGTCATCGACGGCCGGTATCCAGGTGCGCACGGCGCCCCGGCGGCGCAGCCGTCGGGCCTTGGACCAGCCCGTCTCCAGTCGGCGGGCGGCGGGTTTCTCGCTGGTGTCCGTCGTCACGGAGCATCATCTTCCTTCTGTTTCCGGCACCGTCGTCGCCCCGTCGGGTCCCCAGGGCTGTCCCCGCGAAACCCCCGGTGGCGGGCCTCAGGGGTCGGGCCGGGCCACGCTGACGTCGCCCAGCGCCGACTCCGGGTCGCGCTCCAGGGCCAGGTCCCCCAGGGAGACGATGCCCACGGGGCGGCCGTCGTCGACGACCGGTACCCGGCGCACGGCGTGTTCCCGCATCAGCTCGACGGCGCGCTCCAGCTCGTCGTCGGGACGTACGGTGACCAGCTCCTCGTCGCTGCACACGCCGGCCACGGTGGTGCGCTCCGGGTCGCCGCCCTCCGCGACCGCCCGGGCGGGGCCCGCACCTATGCCGGGCCGCGGCGCACCGGGATCTCGCTCCAGACCTGTTTGCCGCCGCCCACCGGCAGGGTCCCCCAGGTCGCCGACATCGCCTCGACGAGGAGGATGCCGCGTCCGCCCGTGGCCTCCCAGCCGATGCTGGTCGGCTTGACGGGCGTACGGGGCGAGGCGTCGGCGACCGCGACCCGCAGCCGGCCGTTGATCAGGGCGAGGTCGAGGCGGACCGTGCCGTCGGTGTGCACGAGGGCGTTGGTGACCAGTTCCGAGACGATCAGCAGGACGCCGTCGACGTCGGCGTCCTGCACGCCCCAGGAGCGCAGGGTGCGCCGGGTGAAGCGGCGGGCGTGCCGCACGGCCTCGGGCAGCCGCCACACCGACCAGCTCTCCCGCAGCGGCCGCACCGCCATGCCGTCGTAGCGCACCAGGAGCAGGGCGACGTCGTCGCTGCGGCGGGCGTTGCCCAGCAGGGCGTCGGCGACGAGCCCCAGGTGGGCCGGGTCGGAGACGGCCAGCGCGTGGGCGAAACGGTCCATGCCCGCGTCGATGTCCTCCTCGGCGGACTCCACGAGACCGTCCGTGGTGAGGGCGATCAGCGTGCCGCGGCGCAGCCGCAGCGGGCTCATCGGGAAGTCCGCCTGCCGGACCACGCCCAGCGGCGGGCCGCCCTCCGACTCGGCGATCTCGGTGCTGCCGTCGGGATGGCGCAGGACCGGCGGCGGGTGCCCGGCCCGCACGCACCAGGCGGAGCCTGCCTCCATGTCCAGGTCGACGTAGACGCAGGTGGCGAAGAGGTCGGTCTCCATGTCCATGAGCAGCCGGTTGGCGTGCGAGACCACGACGTCCGGCGGGTGGCCCTCGGCGGCGTAGGCGCGCAGCGCGGTGCGCATCTGGCCCATGAGGGTGGCCGCGCCCGCGCTGTGGCCCTGGACGTCGCCGATGACGAGGGCGACGTGGTGGTCGGGCAGCGGGATCACGTCGTACCAGTCGCCGCCCAGCTCCAGTCCGGCCGTGCTGGGCAGGTAGCGGGCCACGGCGACCGCGCCGGGCAGCTTCGGCAGGCGGCGCGGCAGGAGCTGGCGCTGGAGCATGCCGACGAGTTCGTGCTCGGCGTCGAAGGCGTGGGCGCGCATCAGGGCCTGTCCGGCGAGGCCCGCCGAGGCGGTGAGCAGGGCGCGTTCGTCGGGGCCGAAGTCGTGCGGGGCGTCCCAGCCGATCAGACAGGCGCCGGCCATGCGGCCGCCGGCGGGCAGCGGCAGCACCGCGAGGCCGCCGGGGCCGACGTCGGCGAGGGCGGGCTCCACGTCGCCGGTCCCGGCGGGCCAGATCCGGGCGCGGCCCTCGCGCAGCGCGGCGGCCAGCGTGGGCATCGCCCGCACCGGTGCGTCGGGCCACTCGGTGCGCCACTCCGACCGCCACAGCTCCGGCCAGGACTCGGGCTCGGGCGGGTCAAGGACGGTGACGACCAGACGGTCGTTCTCCAGCTCGGCCAGTGCGATCCGGTCGGCGCGCAGCGGCCTGCGCAGGGCGGCGACCACGGCCTGGCTGACGTCGCGCACGGTGCCGGCGGTGGCCAGCGCGGCGGCGAGGCGCTGGACGCGGGCCACGTCGGTCACGTCGGGGCGCAGGGTGGAGGCGTCGGCGACGGTGCCGACGAGGCGGGCAGGCCGGCCCTCGCCGCCGGGCAGCAGGCGCCCGCTGAGCCGCAGCCACTTCGGCGGGCCGCTGGGCTGCAGCACCCGGAACTCCAGCTCGCGGTCGCCGATGGACATGTGGTCGGCCTCGGTGACCGACATCAGCGAGGGCAGGTCCTCGGGCACGGTGAGGCCGAGGAGCGTCTCGACCTTGCCGTCGAACTCGCCGGGCGCCAGACCGAACAGGCGCAGGATGTCGTCGCCGACCTCGACCCGGCCGGTGTCCATCGCCAGGGAGAAGGCGTCCGGCCGCACCTCCTCGCCCTCGGGGAGCACGTCGGGTGCCGGGCTGGTCACGGCCCCGGCGACCAGTTCCAGGCACGCGCGGTCCTCGGCGCCGAAGCCCTCGGGGCGCTCGGTGAGGGCGAGGAGGCAGCCCCCTCCGCCGCCGCGCACGGGCAGGGCGGCCAGGGAGAAGCCGCTGGACGGAACGTGCCGCGACTCCGCCGAACCGGCGAACTCCTCGGGGCCGAGCCACACCGGAGCACCCTCCCGGTGGACGTCCGCCACCGGGGAGCCGCCGGACACGGGGTATCCGTCGCGCACGCCGTACAGGGTGCGCGGAACGCCCGCCGACCCCGCCAGGCAGAGCAGTTCCCCGTTCTCACCGGGTGTGTAGAGGGCGGCGAAGGAGGCCCCCGCGAAGACCAGCGCCTGTTCGAGGACGCGGCGCAGCCGCTCCCCGGGGTCCGGCACGGACGCGACCGCCTTCAGGGCACCCTCGGCACGCAGCGACCTCGCTCCGCGTTCCACCGCGCCCTCACTGACCACGCCGCCATTACAGCGCTCCTGGGACGCCCGCGCAGCCCCTGCGGGGCGGGAAGAGTCCCGGAAGGGGCGGGAGGAATCCCGGAAGGAGCGGAGGGCGCGACCGCGCGCGCCGTACGCCGCTCCCCCACCGTGCGGTACGGGCTCCCGGGGAGGAGATTTGAACCGGGGCCACGGTGCGGCCGTGCGAGGAGGTGGTCGGTGTGTCCGACGAGCGGTCGTCGTCACCGGCGCGGGTCGCCGCGCCGGACCCGGCCGACCGGCCGGTGCTCTCCCTGGCGCTGGCGGCCATGCTGGAGGACGTACGGGCCCACTCCGGCGCGGTGTACCTGCTGGGCGCCGACCCGCCGGTCCTGGAGATGGCGGTGATGGCCGGGCTGCCGAGGGCGTTCGCGGCGCCCTGGGAGCGGGTGACGCTGCACGCCCCGGTGCCGGTGGCGGACGCCGTGCGCGAGCGGCGGCTGGTCTGGGTCCGGGACGGCGAGGAGATGGCGCGGCGCTATCCCAGGGTCGCCGTGGTGCTGCCCTACCCGTTCTCGCTGGCCGCGCTCCCCCTCGCCACGGACACCACGGCGTACGGTGCCGTCTTCCTGACCTGGCCCGGTGCGCGCGACGCGGACCTGTCCCCGGGTGAGCGCGAGCGCCTCACGGCGGCCTGCGGGCGGCTCGCCACGCGGTTGGAGAGCGCGGCGGAGGCGAACATCCCCGTGCACCCCGAGCCCGATCTGCTGGCCGCGCCGGTGGTCGGGGGCGTGCCCGGCACGCTCGGCGCCCTGGAGGCCGTACGGATGGTGGGGCGGCTGCCGTACGGCCTGTGCTCCCTCGACCTGCACGGCAGGGTCGGCTACGCCAATCCGGCGGCGGCCGGGTTGCTGGACGTGCCGGTCTCCCGGCTGATCGGCAGCCGGCTGTGGACGGTGGTGCCGTGGCTCGACGACCCGGTGTACGAGGACCGCTACCGGGCGGCGCTGCTCAGCCAGGAGACGACCTCGTTCGTCGCGCTGCGGCCACCGGGCCGGTGGCTGTCGTTCCGGCTCTACCCGACCCGCACGGGACTGAGCGTCCGGATCAGCCGGGCCCGCGGCGTGTCACGGCCGAGGCCGGGCGGTCCCCTGGCCGAGGACGCCGTGCCGCCGGCCCGGCTGGTGACCGTCTCCCGGGTGGTGAGCCTGACCGGCGCGCTGTCCGAGGCGGTGGGCGTGCGGGACGTGGTGCAGCTGATCGCGGACGAGATCGCCCCGACCGTGGGCAGCCAGGGCCTGGTCGTCCTCGGCTCGCGGGCCGGCCGGCTGCACGTGCTGGGGCATCGCGGCTATCCCGACCCGGCGGTCGCCGAACGCTTCGACGGCACCCCGCTCACCGAACGGCTCCCCGGCACGCAGGTCCTGCGGACGGGGGTGCCCGCGTTCTTCGAGTCCTGGGAGCAGCTCGAACGCCTGTACCCGGCCCGGCGGGGCACGCACGACGGCTTCGCCGCGTGGGCGTTCCTGCCGCTGATCGCCTCCGGGCGGCCGGTCGGCACCTGTGTCCTGGCGTACGAGCGACCGCACTCGTTCACCACGGAGGAACGGGCGATCCTGATCAGCCTGGCCGGGCTGGTGGCCCAGGCCCTGGACCGGGCCCTGATCTACGACGCGAAGCACCGGCTGGCCCACGGGCTGCAGGAGGCCCTGCTGCCGCACTCGCTGCCCGCGCTGCCCGGCATCGAGGCGGCGGCCCGTTATCTGCCGGCCACCCGCGGCATGGACATCGGCGGCGACTTCTACGACCTCGTCCCGGTCCGGGGTTCGGCGGCGGCGGTGATCGGGGACGTGCAGGGCCACAATGTGACGGCGGCCGGGCTGATGGGGCAGGTGCGCACGGCGGTCCGCGCGTACACGGCGGTCGGCCAAGCGCCCGAGGAGGTGGTGCGCGGCACCAACCGGCTGCTGATCGACCTGGGCACCGAGCTGTTCGCCAGCTGTCTGTATCTGCGGCTGGAGCCGGGGCGCGGGCGGGTGGTGCTGGCGCGGGCCGGCCATCCGCCGCCGCTGCTGCGCCGGCCGGACGGCGCGGTGGACGTGCTCGACGTCCCCGGCGGCCCCTTGCTGGGCATCGATCCGTCGGCCGACTATCCGCGCACCGAGGTGGAGTTGGCCCCGGGCTCCCTGCTCGCCCTCTACACCGACGGCCTCGTCGAGTCCCCCGGCGTCGACTTCGACGACGCCCTCGCCGGCCTGGGGCGGCGGCTGGCCGCGGCCGGGGAGCTGCCGCTGGAGGAGCTGGCCGACCGGCTGGT
>MUMD01000455.1:275-1262 GCA_002155895.1 Streptomyces rochei | reverse complement strand
CTGGACAACCTGACCTTCGTGGTCAACTGCAACCTCCAGCGCCTGGACGGCCCGGTGCGCGGCAACGGGAAGATCATCCAGGAGCTGGAGTCGGTCTTCCGGGGCGCCGGGTGGAACGTGATCAAGCTGGTGTGGGACCGCACCTGGGACCCGCTGCTGGCCCAGGACCGCGACGGTGTGCTGGTCAACCGCATGAACACCACCCCGGACGGCCAGTTCCAGACGTACGCCACCGAGTCCGGCGCCTACATCCGCGACCACTTCTTCGGCGACGACCACCGGCTGCGCGCGATGGTCGAGAACATGACCGACGACCAGATCCTGCACCTGGGGCGCGGCGGTCACGACCACCGGAAGATCTACGCGGCGTACAAGGCGGCCCTGGAACACAAGGGCCAGCCGACCGTGATCCTCGCCAAGACGATCAAGGGCTGGACGCTCGGCCCCAACTTCGAGGGCCGCAACGCCACGCACCAGATGAAGAAGCTGACGGTCGACGACCTCAAGCGCTTCCGTGACCGGCTGCACCTGCCGATCTCCGACAAGGAGCTGGAGTCCGGCCCGCCGCCGTACTACCACCCGGGCCGGGACACGGAGGAGATGCAGTACATGCACGACCGCCGGCGCAGCCTCGGCGGCTACGTGCCGACCCGGGTCGTGCGCTCCAAGCCGCTCCCCATGCCGGAGGAGCGGACGTACGCGACCGTGAAGAAGGGGTCGGGTCAGCAGTCCATCGCGACCACCATGGCCTTTGTGCGGCTGCTCAAGGACCTCATGCGGGACAAGGAGCTCGGCAAGCGCTTCGTGCTGATCGCGCCGGACGAGTACCGCACGTTCGGCATGGACTCCTTCTTCCCGAGCGCGAAGATCTACAACCCGCTCGGGCAGCAGTACGAGTCCGTGGACCGGGACCTGCTGCTCGCCTACAAGGAGGCGCCGAACGGGCAGATGCTGCACGACGGCATCTCGGAGGCGGGCTGCACCGCC
>MUMD01000455.1:0-253 GCA_002155895.1 Streptomyces rochei | reverse complement strand
CAGCTGCTCGCCTCGACCAACCCG
The DNA here is from genome assembly GCA_002155895.1 of Streptomyces rochei. Classification (GTDB taxonomy): domain Bacteria; phylum Actinomycetota; class Actinomycetes; order Streptomycetales; family Streptomycetaceae; genus Streptomyces; species Streptomyces rochei. The sequence continues at coordinate 229 of MUMD01000455.1, read as the reverse complement.
GCGTGCGTGGCGTACGACCCGGCCTTCGGCTTCGAGATCGCGCACATCGTCAAGGACGGCCTGCGCCGGATGTACGGTGCGGACGAGCAGCACCCGCACGGCGAGGACGTCTTCTACTACCTCACCGTCTACAACGAGCCGATCCAGCACCCGGCCGAGCCGGAGAACGTGGACGTCGAGGGCATCCTCAAGGGCATCTACCTCTTCAGCGAGGCGACGGAAGGTTCGA
>MUMD01000454.1 GCA_002155895.1 Streptomyces rochei | reverse complement strand
GCGGTGGATGTCGCAGGCGTGGGTCCGGCCCGGTTCGAAGACGAACGCTGCCTTCTCACCGTGGCGGTCGTCGCCGTTCACGGCTCCGCTCGTCTCACGGGAGACCAGGAACACCGTGGCCGCGGCCAGTGTCCCCAGCGTGGCGACCGTGGCCGCGACGAGGGCGGTACGGCGCGCCGGCCGCGGCCACGGTGTTCCTGGTCTCCCGTGAGACGAGCGGAGCCGTGAACGGCGACGACCGCCACGGTGAGAAGGCAGCGTTCGTCTTCGAACCGGGCCGGACCCACGCCTGCGACATCCACCGCGAAGACGGCCTCCTGCACGCCGGGCACAGCGACACGCGCGACGCCCTGCTCCAGCAGATCTCCACGAGTTGGGACGTGGTCGAGGCCCAGTGTCTCCTGGCACACCGCGGCTACTCACCGGGCCTGGTCGACGGCGCCTACGGTGCGGAGACGGAGAAGGCGGTCAAGCGCTTCCAGGAGGCGGCCGGTCTCGTCACGGACGGGCACATGGGCCCCCACACCTGGGAAGCCCTGCGCCGGTGAGGCGCCGGAGCGGGCCGGAACACGGTCTTCTCGTCCTCGCGCGCGAGTTGGCCGTGCTGCGGGCGCGTACGGGTCTGAGCCTGGACGCCCTCGCCCGGCGCACCACGGCGAGCAGGTCCTCGTGGCACCGCTACCTCAACGGAACACTGCTGCCTCCGCGTGCGCTGGTCCAGGAGCTGTGCGCGCTGGCGGACGAGCCCCCCGGCCGACTGCTCGCCCTGTGGGACCTCGCGGCCGAGCCCGGAGGCCCGCCC
>MUMD01000453.1 GCA_002155895.1 Streptomyces rochei | reverse complement strand
GGCGGCCGTCCGCGCTCCGGCCCCCCGCCGAGCGCCGGTGGCGGCGCGGGAAGCGGGCGCGGACGGCCGCCGCCCCGGCCCCGCACGCCGCGCGGGTCCGTTCCCTCGCCGTGCGCCGGGACCGCGTCCAGGCCCTGCGCGGCGTCGACCTGACCGTCTCGCCGGGCGAGACGGTCGCCCTGATGGGCCGCAACGGCGCCGGGAAGTCCACCCTGCTCTCCGCGCTGGTCGGCCTGGTCGAACCGTCCTCCGGTTCCGTCCGGGCCGGCGACGCGGTGCCGCACCGTACGGCCCCCCGCGACCTCGTACGCCGCGTCGGCCTGGTCCCGCAGGAGCCGCGCGACCTGCTGTACGCCGACACGGTCGCCGCCGAGTGCGCGGCGGCCGACCGGGACGCGGAGGCGGCCCCCGGCACCTGCCGCGCCCTGCTCACCGAACTGCTCCCGGGCGTCACCGACGACACCCACCCCCGGGACCTCTCCGAGGGCCAGCGCCTGACCCTCGCCCTGTCCGTCGTCCTGACCGCCCGCCCTCCCCTCCTCCTCCTGGACGAGCCGACGCGCGGCCTGGACTACGCGGCGAAGGCCCGGCTGGCCGGCATCCTGCGCTCCCTCGCCGCCGAGGGGCACGCGATCGTGCTGGCCACGCACGACGTGGAGCTGGCGGCCGAGCTGGCCCACCGGGTGGTGCTGCTCGCGGAGGGCGAGGTGATCGCCGACGGACCGGCGGCGGACGTGGTGGTGGCCTCCCCGTCCTTCGCCCCGCAGGTCGCCAAGGTACTGGCGCCGCGCAAGTGGCTCACGGTCGCGCAGGTACGGGAGGCGCTGGCATGACCGGCGGCGCCCCTCCCCAGCGCCAGGCCCGCGCGGTCCGCCTCGGCCCCCGCTCGGTCGCCGCCCTCCTCCTGGTCAGCGCGGTCGGTGTGGCGGGCTTCGGCTGGCCCTTCCTGGCCCCTCCGGACGCCTCGCTGAACGCGCACGCGCAGGACGCGCCGTGGCTGTTCGCGGGCCTGCTGGTGCTGCTGGTGGCCGTGGTGGCGGCGACGATCTCGGAGTCGGGCCTGGGCCCCAAGGCGGTGGCGATGCTCGGCGTCCTGGCGGCGGCGGGCGCGGCGCTGCGTCCGATCGGGGCGGGGACGGCCGGCCTGGAGCCGATGTTCTTCCTCATGGTCCTCAGCGGCCGGGTCCTGGGCCCCGGCTTCGGCTTCGTCCTGGGCTCGGTCACGATGTTCGCGTCCGCGCTGCTCACGGGCGGGGTGGGGCCGTGGATGCCGTTCCAGATGCTGTCGATGGGCTGGTTCACGATGGGCGCGGGCCTGCTGCCCGGCCCCGACCGGCTGCGCGGCCGGGCGGAGCTGCTCATGCTGGCCGCCTACGGCTTCCTCGCCGCCTTCGCCTACGGCACGGTGATGAACCTGGCGGGCTGGACCTTCATGAACACGCTCGCCTCGGACATCGCCTTCGACCCGGACGCGTCGGTCCCGGACAACCTGGCCCGCTTCGTCGCCTACTGCCTGGCCACGTCCCTCGGCTGGGACGGGGGCCGCGCCGCCATGACGGTCGTCCTGACCCTCACGCTCGGCACCACTCTCCTCAAGGCGCTGCGCCGGGCCACCCGCCGGGCGGCCTTCGAGGCGCCGGTCACGTTCGAGGAGTCCGGCGAGGTGAGCCGCCCCACGTGACCCGGTTCACCTACGAGGCGGCTTCGTAGCCGACGACCGTTCCCCGGGCGCGCCACGCCGCCCGGCGCGCGGCGCCCCCGCCCTGGCCTACGACCACGCTTAGCAAAAGGGACGATTGCGGACGACCGGCCCGCCTGTTTCTCTGAACCGGTCGCCAGGCGCCGACGCCCTCCCGGGCAGCGGCGCTGACGCGTGCGAGGCCCCCGCGGGCCGGCGTGCGCCGACGCCCCCCCGTCCCCGACGAAAGGCCCTCCGTTGACCGCCGTCTCCCTCCTCCGCTCCGTCGCCGCCCCGAAGAAGGCCCTCGCGGGTGCCGCCCTGGCCGCAGCCACCTGCGGCACGCTGATCGCCGCCGCGCCCGCGCAGGCCGCGACGTCGGCCTCCTCGGCGCAGGCGACCGCGAAGAAGATGATCGGCGACTCGGCCGAGTACCAGTGCTTCTCCAGGATCGTCGATCACGAGAGCGACTGGAACGTCAACGCCACCAACTCCTCCAGCGGCGCCTACGGCCTGGTCCAGGCCCTGCCGGGCTCGAAGATGGCCTCGGCCGGCTCCGACTGGAAGACCAACGCGGCCACCCAGATCGAGTGGGGTCTGGACTACATGAAGGACCGCTACGGCAGCGCCTGCGACGCCTGGAGCTTCTGGCAGGCCAACGGCTGGTACTGACCCGCCGCCCACGCGACCGGCACCCCGCTCCTCCCTACCGAAGGCGGCGGCCCCCTGATCCCCGGGGCCGCCGCCTTCGCACGCCGTCGGAGCCGGGCGGGACGGCCTGGCCGGGTGCGGTCGCGCCGGTCCGGAAGCGGCGGCGGTACTCGGTCGGCGTCGTGTCGAGTCGCCGGCGGAAGGCCCTGACCAGGGTGTCGACGGTGCCGAAGCCGCAGGTGGAGGCGACACGCTCCAGGGTGGCGTCCGTGGATTCGAGCTGTCGGCGCGCCGCCTCGACGCGGACCGACTCGATGTAGGCGTGCGGTGTCGTGCCGAGTTCGTTCTTGAAGACCCGGGTGAGCTGCCGGTCGCTGACGTGGGCGCAGGCGGCGAGGTCCGCGACCGTGAGCGGTTCGGCGAGGTGGCGCAGGATGTGGTGCCGGAGATCCTCGACGCGCCGCGTCGTGGAGACCTGCTCCAAGGGGACGCTGAACTGGCTCTGCCCGCTCGGCCGCTTCAGGTACATCACGAGCTGCCGGGCGACGCGCAGCGCGACGGCCTCCCCGAGGTCGTCGGCGATGAGGGCGAGGGAAAGGTCGAGGCAGGCACTGATGCCGGCGCCGGTCCACACGTCGCCCTCGCGGATGAAGATCGGGTCGGCGTCGACCTCGACGGCCGGGTGATCGGCGGCCAGCCGCTGCGCCGTCGACCAGTGGGTGGTGGCCCGCTTGCCGTCGAGGAGACCGGCCGCGGCGAGGATGTGGGCCCCGACGCAGACGGAGGTGACCCGCCGGGTCCGCTCGGCCAGTCGCCTCACCCGGTCCACCACGGCGGGGTCGGTGCGCGGGTGGACGCCGCGCTGACCGTCGACCTCCACCGCGCCGGGCACGATCAGGGTGTCGATGTTCCGCTCGGACAGCTCGTCGAAGGTGACGTCGGGCAGGACCCGGACCCCCGCGCCGGTGGTGACCGGGTCCATGGTCTCGGCGGCGAGGACGACGTCGTAGTCCGCCGCCTCGTCCGTCTCCCGTCGCGCGAGGGAGAACACCTCCGGCGGTCCGGTGACGTCGAGCAGGTCGACGTCTTCGAAGAGGACGATGACGATCAGTCGGCTGACGGTGTGCAAAGGAACCCCCCACGCTCGACGACACTGGTGTCGGTTTCTGCATGCTAGACGACATTGCCGACACCGCCGATGATCCGTAGCGTCGTGGTCGCAGGTCACCGAGCCGGTGAACTGCCCTCCCCGACAAGCCACATGAGGCGGTTTCCCATGCCCAGAACGACCCTGCGCCAGCTCAACGGTTTCGACGACACCCCCGCGAAGCTCGCCGGCTCGACCCTGGTTCTGATCGACTACCAGAACACCTACACGACCGGTGTGATGGAGCTGGACGGCTGGCAGTACGCGCTCGACGCCGGTGCCCAACTGCTGGCGCGGGCCCGCCAGGAGGGCGCGAAGGTCGTTCACGTCGTCAACGACGGGGGCGAGGGCACCCCTTACGACATCCGCGCCGAGATCGGGGCGATCCACCCGAGGGTCGCACCGCTCGACGGTGAGCCCGTGGTCGTCAAGAAGGCGCCGAACGCGTTCGTCGGCACGGACCTCGACCGGCACGTCGACGCCGCCGGCCACACCGACCTCGTCCTCGCCGGCTTCATGACGCACATGTGCGTGGCCTTCACCGCCCAGGGCGCCTTCCTGCGCGGCAACCGCCCCACGGTCGTCGCCGACGCCTGCGCCACCCGCGCACTGCCGGTCGCGGGCACCGAACTGGACGCCCGCCAGGTGCACCACAGCGCCCTCGCCACCATCGCCGACCTGTACGGGGTCGTCGTCCCGTCGCAGAAGGAGATCTCCTGATGAAGCTGCTCCGTCCGGCCGTCGCGCTCGCCGCCGTCGCCGTCCTCTCGGTCACCGCCACCGCGTGCAGCAGTGACTCCGAGGCGGCCACCACCAAGGACGCGCCCTCGGCCTCCGCCAGTACGGCGACGAACGTCGCGAAGGACACGACGACGCTGCGTGAACTCAACAAACTCGGCGAGACCCCGGCCACGCTCTCCGACGCGACGCTCATCCTCGTCGACTACCAGAACACCTACACGGAAGGTGTGATGGAACTCGACGGCTGGAAGCCGGCCGTGGACAACGCCGAAGCACTCCTGAAGCGGGCCCGGGAGGCCGGCACCCCGGTCATCCACATCGTCGACAAGGGATACGACCTGAAGTCGCAGGCGGGCCAGATCATTCCGGCGCTGAAGCCGGACAAGGGCGAGCCCGTCGTCGAGAAGAGCGTCCCCAACGCGTTCCACGGCACGGACCTCGCCGAGCAGGTCAAGAAGGCCGGTAACAAGAACGTCATCATCGCCGGGTTCATGACGAACATGTGCACCCTGTTCACCGCTCAGGGCGCCTTCCTCAACGGCAACGCCCCGACCGTGGTCGCCGACGCCTCCGCGACCCGGCCGCTGCCGCTGAAGGGCAACCCGAACGGCATTCCGGCACAGCAGGTCCACGAGGCGGCTCTCGCCACGGTCCAGGATCTCTACGGAGTCGTGGTGCCGTCCCAGAAGTCCCTCACCTGACCTGACCTCAGGTTCTGACCCACCCCCACCCTGAACTCCTGCCCCTTCTACACATCTGACGCTGCCGACGA
>MUMD01000452.1 GCA_002155895.1 Streptomyces rochei | reverse complement strand
GCCCCCACGATCTTCGTGCCGTCGTCGTAGCCGACGCGGTCGCGCGGGTGCTGCGTTGCCAGGGTGCCCTCGTGCGCGTCACGGCGGAGGGCTTCGACCGTGAGTGGACGGCCGCCCTCGACGTGCGCGTCGACGGGGTCGGACCCGCGCCGGCGAGCCCGCCGGTCACCGTGCGCCCCGTGCCCGCGCCCGCCGACCCCCTGCCCCTGGAGCGGGACGCCGCCCGCTGGGCCCTGCTCCACCCCGCCGCCCACGACCGGCCCCGGATCGGTGACGAGCACCTCGCCCAGCGCGAGGGCAACCCTCTCTTCCGGGTGCGGTACGCCCACGCCCGCAGCCGCGCCCTCACCCGCAACGCCGCCGATCTCGGGTTCGCCGCCGAGCCCGGCCCGGTGCCGGACGCTCCCCAGGAGCTCCTGGCCGCCCTTGGCGACCACCCCCGCGTGCTCGCCGCCGCCGCGGCGCACCGTGCCCCCGACCGGATCGCCCGGCACCTCGTCGCCGTCGCCGACGCCGCGCTGCCCTTCCTGCCCACCGTGCTGCCGCGTGGCGGGGAGAAACCCTCGGCCGCCCACCGCGCCCGGCTGGCCCTCGCCGAAGCCGCCGGGACGGTGCTGGCAGGCGGCCTGACCCTGCTCGGCATCGACGCACCCGACCACCTCTGAAGAGAGCGCAGAAGACGTCATGAGCCGTTCCGCACACCCCGCCGGGCCCCGTCACGCCGATGTCCTTCCCGAGGGGCACTACTCCGCGCCGCCCGCCGACCTCAATGCCCTCGACCCCAAGGTCTGGGCGCAGACCGTGGAGCGCGGCGAGGACGGTGTCGTGACCGTCGGCGGGATCGGCGTCACCCAGCTCGCCGAGGAGTACGGCACCCCCGCCTACGTCCTCGACGAAGCCGACTTCCGGGCCCGGGCGCGTGCCTGGCGCACCGCCTTCGGCACGGACGCCGACGTGTTCTACGCCGGCAAGGCGTTCCTGTCCCGGGCCGTCGTGCGGTGGCTGCACGAGGAGGGGCTCAACCTCGACGTGTGTTCCGGAGGGGAGCTGGCCACGGCGCTCTCGGCCGGGATGCCCGCCGACCGCATCGCCTTCCACGGCAACAACAAGTCGCCCGAGGAGATCGAGCGGGCCGTGCGCGCCGGGGTGGGGCGGATCGTGCTCGACTCGTTCCAGGAGATCGTGCGGGTCGCGCACATCGCCCAGTCGCTGGGGAAGCGGCAGCGGGTGCAGATCCGGATCACCGTCGGGGTCGAGGCGCACACGCACGAGTTCATCGCCACCGCCCACGAGGACCAGAAGTTCGGGATTCCGCTGGCCGGCGGGCACGCCGCGGAAGCCGTGCGGCGGGCGCTGCAGCTCGACGGGCTGGAGCTCATCGGCATCCACTCCCACATCGGGTCGCAGATCTTCGACATGTCCGGGTTCGAGGTCGCCGCGCACCGCGTGGTGGGGCTGCTCAAGGACATCCGGGACGAGCACGGGATCGAGCTGCCGGAGATCGACCTCGGCGGCGGGCTCGGGATCGCGTACACCAGCGACGACGATCCCCGCGAGCCGCACGAGATCGCCAAGGCGCTCACCGAGATCGTGACGCGGGAGTGCGAGAGCGCGAAGCTGCGCACGCCGCGGATCTCCGTGGAGCCGGGGCGGGCCATCGTCGGGCCCACCGCCTTCACGCTCTACGAGGTCGGCACCGTCAAGCCTCTCGACGGGCTGCGCACCTACGTCTCCGTCGACGGCGGCATGTCGGACAACATCCGCACCGCGCTGTACGACGCCGAGTACACCGTCGCCCTCGTCTCCCGTGCTTCCGACGCCGAGCCGATGCTCGTGCGGGTGGTGGGCAAGCACTGCGAGAGCGGGGACATCGTGGTCAAGGACGCCTTCCTGCCCGGGGACCTGGCGCCCGGTGACCTCATCGCCGTACCCGCGACCGGTGCCTACTGCCGTTCCATGGCCAGCAACTACAACCACGTGCTGCGTCCGCCGGTCGTGGCCGTGCGGGAGGGTGAGGCCCGGGTCGTCGTGCGGCGGGAGACCGAGGAGGACCTGCTGCGTCTCGACGTCGGGTGAGGAACCGGCGCCGGGACGGGAGCCAGGGGCGGAGGCGCAAGATCTTTCGTTTTCCGCCCCTGCGAAAATGAAATAAACGTCTCATGATGCGGACGAATGGCAGGAAATCCCGTCCGGTGCGTGAGACTGGTCGAACCTAGACGGTAAGAGGAAACGAGGTCGGATGATGCGTACGCGTCCGCTGAAGGTGGCGCTGCTGGGCTGTGGAGTGGTCGGCTCAGAGGTGGCGCGCATCATGACGACGCACGCCGACGACCTCGCCGCCCGGATCGGGGCCCCGGTGGAGCTCGCGGGTGTCGCCGTACGGCGCCCCGACAAGGTGCGCGAGGGGATCGACCCGTCCCTCGTCACCACCGACGCCACCGCCCTGGTCAAACGCGGGGACATCGACGTCGTCGTCGAGGTCATCGGCGGCATCGAGCCCGCGCGGACGCTGATCACCACCGCCATCGAGCACGGCGCGTCCGTGGTCTCCGCCAACAAGGCGCTCATCGCCCAGGACGGCGCCGCGCTGCACGCCGCGGCCGACGAGCACGGCAAGGACCTCTACTACGAGGCCGCCGTCGCCGGTGCCATCCCGCTGATCCGCCCGCTGCGCGAGTCGCTGGCCGGCGACAAGGTCAACCGGGTGCTCGGCATCGTCAACGGGACGACCAACTTCATCCTCGACGCGATGGACACCACGGGGGCCGGGTACCAGGAGGCGCTGGACGAGGCCACCGCCCTCGGGTACGCCGAGGCCGACCCGACCGCCGACGTCGAGGGCTTCGACGCCGCCGCCAAGGCCGCCATCCTCGCCGGGATCGCCTTCCACACCCGCGTGCGCCTCGACGACGTCTACCGCGAGGGCATGACCGAGGTCACCGCCGCCGACTTCGCCTCCGCCAAGGAGATGGGCTGCACCATCAAGCTGCTCGCCATCTGCGAGCGGGCGGCGGACGGGGGATCGGTCACCGCGCGGGTGCACCCCGCGATGATCCCGCTCAGCCACCCGCTGGCCAATGTGCGCGAGGCGTACAACGCCGTGTTCGTGGAGTCCGAGGCCGCCGGTCAGCTCATGTTCTACGGGCCCGGCGCCGGCGGTTCGCCGACCGCGTCCGCCGTCCTCGGCGACCTGGTGGCCGTGTGCCGCAACCGGATCGGCGGCGCCACCGGCCCCGGCGAGTCCGCCTACGCCGCGCTGCCCGTCTCGCCGATGGGCGACGTCGTCACGCGCTACCACATCAGCCTCGACGTCGCCGACAAACCGGGCGTGCTCGCCCAGGTCGCGACCGTGTTCGCGGAGCACGGTGTCTCCATCGACACCGTGCGGCAGTCCGGCAAGGACGGCGAGGCATCCCTCGTCGTCGTCACCCACCGTGCGTCCGACGCCGCCCTCGGCGGTACCGTCGAGGCGCTGCGCAAGCTCGACACCGTGCGGGGTGTCGCCAGCATCATGCGGGTTGAAGGAGAGTAACCAGCAATGACCCACCAGTGGCGCGGAATCATCGAGGAGTACCGGGACCGGCTGCCCGTCTCCGACAGCACGCCCGTCGTGACGCTCCGCGAGGGCGGCACGCCGCTCGTGCCCGCGCAGGTGCTCTCCGAGCGCACGGGCTGCGAGGTCCACCTCAAGGTCGAGGGGGCGAACCCGACCGGGTCCTTCAAGGACCGCGGCATGACCATGGCCATCAGCAAGGCCAAGGAGGAGGGCGCGCAGGCCGTCATCTGCGCCTCCACCGGCAACACGTCCGCGAGTGCCGCCGCGTACGGCGTGCGCGCGGGCATGGTCTCCGCCGTGCTGGTGCCGCAGGGCAAGATCGCGCTCGGCAAGATGGGCCAGGCCCTCGTGCACGGCGCGAAGATCCTCCAGGTCGACGGCAACTTCGACGACTGCCTCACCCTGGCCCGCGCACTCAGCGACAACTACCCGGTGGCGCTGGTCAACTCGGTCAACCCGGTGCGGATCGAGGGGCAGAAGACGGCCGCCTTCGAGATCGTCGACATGCTCGGCGACGCCCCCGACATCCACGTCCTGCCGGTCGGCAACGCGGGCAACATCACCGCGTACTGGAAGGGGTACAAGGAGTACGCCGCCGACGCGGTCAGCTCGAGGACGCCCCGCATGTGGGGCTTCCAGGCCTCCGGCAGTGCCCCGATCGTGCGCGGCGAGGTCGTCAAGGACCCGTCGACCATCGCCACCGCCATCCGCATCGGCAACCCCGCCTCCTGGGACCTCGCGCTCGCCGCGCGGGACGAGTCGGGCGGCGCCATCGACGAGGTGACGGACCGTGAGATCCTGCGCGCCTACCGGCTGTTGGCCTCCCAGGAGGGCGTCTTCGTCGAGCCCGCCTCCGCCGCGTCGGTCGCCGGTCTGCTGAAGGCCGCCGAGCTGGGCAAGGTCGACCCGGGGCAGCGGATCGTGTGCACCGTCACCGGCAACGGCCTCAAGGACCCCGACTGGGCCGTCGCCGGCGCCCCGCAGCCGGTCACCGTCCCGGTCGACGCGGCGACGGCGGCCGAGCGGCTCGGTCTGGTCTGAGGTCCCGGCCCGGGGCGCGGCCCGGCATCCGGCGGGGGCCCGCCCCGACGGCCCGGGCCGAGGTCGCGCCCATCTCACCGGCGTAAGAGGGCGTAAGCGACGCTCGGCCGGGAAAGCCCTTTACGGGGGGTGCACAGGGGGCTTGCGACACGCATCGTGCGCCTCCCGTGCGCCCTATGTCGCCACGGAACCTTCCTTCGATAGGCTGTACCGAACCCGCCTGCCGCATATGCCGCCGGGCCGCGCTGTCTCCGCGGTCGGGAAGCGGCTGGTCGCGGGCCGGTCACGACCGGACGTGACCGACCGAGGCCGACCGCGGCCGGTCCAGGGCCGGCCGTTCGGCAGGAAGCGGCGAGCCCCGGGGTCCCGTACGTCATCGAATGTCATTCGACAGTCACGCAGCTCAAGGAGAGTCATCGAGCGATGGCCGGTCCAGCGTTCCGCGCCGCCGCCGTCAGGGTGCGCGTCCCCGCCACCAGCGCCAACCTCGGCCCGGGCTTCGACGCCCTCGGCCTCGCGCTGGGCTTGTACGACGACGTGGTCGTCCGGGTGGCCGACTCCGGGCTGCACATCGACATCGCGGGTGAGGGCAGCGAGACCCTCCCGCGCGACGAGAAGCACCTCCTCGTCCGCTCCCTGCGCACCGCCTTCGACCTGCTGGGCGGACAGCCGCGCGGCCTGGAGATCGTCTGCGCCAACCGCATCCCGCACGGCCGCGGCCTCGGCTCCTCCTCGGCCGCCATCTGCGCGGGCATCGTCGCCGCCCGCGCGGTGACCATAGGCGGCGAGGCCCGCCTCGACGACGCCGCGCTGCTCGACCTGGCCACCGAGATCGAGGGCCACCCCGACAACGTCGCCGCCTGTCTGCTCGGCGGCTTCACCCTGTCCTGGATGGAGGCCGGCGCCGCCAGGGCGATCAGGATGGACCCCGCCGATTCCATCGTTCCGGTGGTTTTCGTGCCCGGAAAGCCGGTACTGACGGAGACCGCCCGGGGTCTCCTCCCGCGCACCGTCCCGCACGTCGACGCCGCCGCCAACGCCGGCCGCGCCGCGCTCCTCGTCGAGGCCCTCACGCGGCGCCCCGAGCTGCTGCTGCCGGCCACCGAGGACCGTCTGCACCAGGAGTACCGCGCGCCGGCCATGCCGGAGAGCGCGGCACTGGTGGAGCGGCTGCGCGCCGACGGCATCCCCGCGGTGATCTCCGGCGCGGGACCCACGGTGATGGCACTGGCCGACGCCGACACGGCCGACAAGGTCGAGGCGCTGGCCGGTACGGACTGGGCGGCCAACCGGCTCGGCCTGGACCAGCAGGGCGCGAGCGTCCTGCCCCTGGCAACCTCCGGTGACGTTTAGGCACGCGCGGTTGCCGGATTTCGAGAGGGGGAATGTTTGTTGGATCCGGTAGTGTTAACCTCAAGTCTGCACCCGACCCCACCATGGCGAGGTGCCTCGTGTCCCCGTCCGGGACAGACATTCTTCCGGGAGCCCCCCAAGCCGCATTGTGCAGTGGATGTCGTACGTGGTCAGTACGGCCGACACGGACACTGAGCGGCCCGCCGGGCACGCTTCGGAACCGGTGCGACCACGCCGCGTGACACAGACACTGGGTGCCACGGCCAAGGGGCGCGCCATCACCAGATATTCCTTCCGCCGTTCAGGCGGACCACCGCCCCGGCACGGTTCGCACAGCAAGGACCGAAGCCGGACAGCACAACCGGTCGCCGAGCCAGACAGGCCGACGTCCGCTCCAGGGAAGGACCCTTCGTGAGCGACACCACCGATCTGATGGGCGCACGTGTCGAGGAGACCGCTGCCGCGCCCGCCACGGACGCCTCCGCGCCTGCCACCGGTGCCGGCTCCCGGCGGCGCCGCGGTACCGGCCTCGAGGGCATGGTGCTGGCCGAGCTGCAGCAGGTCGCATCCGGCCTCGGCATCAGGGGCACCGCGCGCATGCGCAAGAGCCAGCTGATCGAGGTCATCAAGGAGGCGCAGGCCGCCGGGGGAGCCCCCGCGAAGGCCGCGTCCGCCGCCGCGGACACCGCCGGCGAGACCAAGCCCAAGCGCCGCGCCACCTCCCGTACCCGTACGGGCGACGAGGCCCCCGCCGAGAAGGCGGAGAAGGCCGGCAAGGCGGAGAAGGCCGGGAAGAAGACGGACAGGACGGCCGCCGACAAGGCCGCCGCCCAGCAGCAGATCGAGATCCCCGGCCAGCCCTCGCCCAAGGTCTCCCCGTCGGGCGAGCAGGCCGCCGCCGGTGACGAGGCCCCCGCCGAGCGCCGTCGCCGCCGGGCCACCGCCGACGCGGGCAGCCCGTCCGCCGCCACCGAGACGGTGGCCGTGGAGACCCGCGAACCGAAGGCCGACGCGACGGCCCAGCAGCAGGGCCAGGGCCACCAGCAGGGGCAGGGCGACGCCCGCTCCGACGGCGAGGGCGGCGAGGGCCGTCGTCGCGACCGCCGCGACCGCGGCCGGGACCGTGACCGCGAGGGCGGTCGTGACGGTGGCCGTGACCGCGACGGTGGCCGCGACCGCCGTGGCAAGGGCGACGACCAGAACCAGGGCGGTCAGCAGGGCCGTCAGCAGGGCGGCGGCCGGCAGGACCGCCAGCAGGACGACGGCTACGACGACGACGGCGGCGGTCGCCGCGGCCGTCGCGGCCGCTACCGCGACCGCCGGGGCCGTCGCGGGCGCGACGACGTGCAGGAGCCGCAGATCGCCGAGGACGACGTCCTGATCCCCGTCGCGGGCATCCTGGACATCCTCGACAACTACGCGTTCATCCGCACCTCCGGCTACCTGCCGGGCCCGAACGACGTGTACGTCTCCCTCGCCCAGGTCCGCAAGAACGGCCTGCGCAAGGGCGACCACATCACCGGCGCGGTCCGCCAGCCCAAGGAAGGCGAGCGGCGCGAGAAGTTCAACGCCCTCGTCCGGCTCGACTCCGTCAACGGCATGGCGCCCGAACACGGCCGCGGCCGCCCGGAGTTCAACAAGCTGACGCCGCTGTACCCGCAGGACCGCCTCCGCCTGGAGACGGACCCGGGCGTCCTCACCACCCGCATCATCGACCTCGTCGCGCCGATCGGTAAGGGCCAGCGCGGTCTGATCGTGGCCCCGCCGAAGACCGGCAAGACC
>MUMD01000451.1 GCA_002155895.1 Streptomyces rochei | reverse complement strand
CGTTTCCGACTCTATCAGATCCTTTTCGATCCGATTCCCGGTCGGCGGGCTCGTCGTCGGCTTTCGGACTTTCGCCCGTCGGCCTTTCGACATTCACTACGTTAGCGGATTTCTCCGTGGACTCATAATCGAGTCCCGCGAGATCGAATTCGGACATGCGGACACGTCGAATTCGCCCCCGTTGAGGGGAAACCGTAGGTAGTGGGTTGGCCGCTTCCGGCTGCAGGCGATTGCCGTACCCGGGTCAAGCGGCTCGGGCTACATTACGCGTCTCCCAAGGGAGAGTCAACTTCGACGGCGCCTCGGGACGTGGGCCCGGTACGGGCTGACCGTCGGGTCGTCGGCCACCCAGTAACGCCAGGGGTGGACGCCTCCCTCGCCGGCCACACCGGTGCGTGGACCGTTGCGTACCTGGTCGGCGGGGACGGGGGCCCCGGTCAGGATGCGCAGCGGAGTGTCCTGGGCCGTGCACGCGTCCGTGCCGTTCAGGGCGCGGTCGACGTCCAGGGCGGTGGCGAGACGGGCCGGGCCCTTGGCCAGTTCCTTGTCGTTGCGGGCCGAATGCCGTCGGGTACGGGCCAGCTCCGCGCCCTCGATGATCTCGCCGGCGCGCAGCAGGACCGCGCTCGCCCTGCCCTCGGGGCCGCACACCAGGTTCATGCAGAACCACATCCCGTAGGTGAAGTAGACGTACACGTGTCCGGGCGGGCCGAACATCACTTCGTTGCGGGGCGTGCGGCCGCGGTAGGCGTGGGAGCCGGGGTCGTTCTGACCGTCGTAGGCCTCGACCTCGGTCAGGCGGAGGGCGATCGGGCCGTCCGGGGTGGTGCGCACGAGGATGCGGCCCAGGAGGTCGGGGGCCACCTCGAGGATGGGGCGGTCGAAGAATTCCCTGGGCAGAGGCGTACGGTCGGGGCTCGCGATCATGCCTTCCGAGCGTAACGCAGGCGGGTCCGTGGACGGGGTGGCCAGGTCCCCTCCCCCTTGCCAGGGTGCGGGGCGTGGAACCGGTCATGGCCGGATCGCGTTTGTAGGGGTCAGAGGTTCACACGCAAAGCCTGGAGAGGGAGAGACATGGCGTTCAAGAAGCTGCTCGCGAGCCTGGGGGCCGGCGGGGCTTCGGTCGAGACCGTGCTGAGCGAGGTCAACGTCGTTCCGGGCGGTGTCGTCCAGGGCGAGGTGCGGATCCAGGGCGGGTCCGTGGACCAGCAGATCGAGGCCCTGTCGGTGGGGCTCCAGGCCAAGGTCGAGGTGGAGAGCGGCGACCAGGAGTACAAGCAGGACATCGAGTTCACGAAGAGCCGGCTCGGCGGCGCCTTCGAGCTGAAGGCGAACGCGGTGCACGCCGTGCAGTTCGGTCTGGAGATCCCCTGGGAGACGCCGATCACGATGATCGACGGGCAGGCGCTGCGCGGGATGAACATCGGCGTCAGCACGGAGCTGGAGATCGCCCGCGCGGTGGACTCCGGTGACCTGGACCCGATCAACGTGCACCCGCTCCCGGCGCAGAAGGCGATCCTGGACGCGTTCATCGGGCTGGGCTTCCGCTTCAAGAGCGCGGACATGGAGCGCGGCCACATCCGGGGGACCCGGCAGAAGCTGCCCTTCTACCAGGAGATCGAGTTCTTCCCGCCGCAGCAGTACCGGGGGCTGAACCAGGTCGAGCTGAGCTTCGTGGCCGACGCGCAGGCGATGGACGTCGTGCTGGAGATGGACAAGAAGCCGGGTCTGTTCAGCGAGGGCAGCGACACCTTCCGTTCCTTCAAGGTGGGGCTGAACGACTACCAGGGCACCGACTGGACGGCGTACCTCAACCAGTGGCTGTCGGAGGTCGGCAGCAAGCGGAACTGGTTCTGAGGGTTCTAGGCTCGGGGTTCACTGCACCGAACCATCAGGAGGTACCGAGGTGACCGAGCTGAAGCGGCGTCCGCTCCCCCATGACTTCCACCCGCCCGTGCCGGCGTTCACGGTCACGAGCGAGGACGTCCAGGAGGGCGGGACGCTCAAGGACGCTCAGGTCTACGCGGCCGGGAACACCTCGCCGCAGCTGCGGTGGGAGGGCTTCCCGGCCGGGACCAAGAGCTTCGCCGTGACCTGCTACGACCCCGACGCCCCCACGGGCAGCGGCTTCTGGCACTGGGTGGTGTTCGACATCCCGGCCTCGGTGACGGAGCTGCCGGCGGGTGCGGGCAGCGGCACGTTCGAGGGCCTGCCCGAGGGTGCCGTGCAGGTACGCAACGACTACGGGACCAAGGAGTTCGGCGGTGCGGCGCCGCCGGCCGGCGACGGGCCGCACCGGTACGTGTTCACGGTGTACGCCGTGGACCAGGAGAAGCTGGGCCCGGACGCGGAGGCGACTCCCGCCTTCGTCGGCTTCAACCTGCGGTTCCACACGATCGGCCGGGCGCAGTTGATCGGTGAGTACGAGGTGCCTGCCGAAGGCTGAGTGTTCCGAGCGTTCATGGAACGTTTGCCCGCCCCTGGTCTTGGAATGGATCAGGGGCGGGCATTTTTGTTGCGGGGGTGGTGGGGGCGAGTCCCCCGTCGGAGCAGCAGATATTGCGTTGTCCATCCCGGCGTGCCCGGCCAGAGTTGTTCCCAGCCCGCCAGGGGGTGGGCCGGTGCGCACGGGAGGTGGGCTGGTATGCGGGACACGCTGGTACTGAACGCGAGCTTCGAGCCGTTGTCGACGGTGACGCTGAATCGAGCCGTCGTTCTGGTGCTCCAGGACAAGGCCGTCGTCGAACAGGCCCACCCCTCACTGCGGATGCGCGGAGCCGCGCTCGACATGCCGGCGCCCCGGGTGATCAGGCTGTGCCAATACGTACGGGTGCCCTTCCGAAGACGCGCCCCGTGGTCGCGGCGGGGTGTGCTGGTCCGGGACCGGCACCGGTGCGCGTACTGCGGGCGGCGGGCGACGACCGTGGACCACGTGGTGCCGCGGTCGCACGGTGGGCAGGACACGTGGCTGAACACGGTGGCCTCGTGTGCGGAGGACAATCACCGGAAGGCGAACCGGACGCCGGAGCAGGCGGGGATGCCGTTGCTGCGGAAGCCGTTCGAGCCCACTCCGGCCGATGCGATGTTGCTGGCGCTGGCCAGGGACGACCTCGAGGCGCTGCCGGATTGGTTGGTGCTGGACGCGGCGTGAGGGTGCGCCGTAGGAGCCGGTCCGCGTCGCTGACCGCGGGTTCGTCGTGGCTTGTCGGGCAGTTCCCCGCGCCCCTTCGGGGGCGCGGGTGTCGCCCGGCGTCGTGACGTACCGGCTAGTCGATGGACGGCTTCTCGCGGCGCTCCTGGGCGGGGACGCTCGCGCCGCTGTTGCCGTTGCCCGAACCGCCGCCCAGGCCGCCGATGTTGCCCATGGCGCCGGAGAGGCCCTTGAGGGCGTCGCCGATCTCGCTCGGGACGATCCAGAGCTTGTTGGCGTCGCCTTCGGCGATCTTCGGGAGCATCTGGAGGTACTGGTAGGAGAGGAGCTTCTGGTCCGGGTCGCCGGCGTGGATGGCCTCGAAGACGGTGCGGACGGCCTGGGCCTCGCCCTCGGCGCGCAGGGCGGCGGCCTTGGCCTCACCCTCGGCGCGCAGGATCTGGGACTGCTTCTCGCCCTCGGCGCGCAGGATCTCGGACTGCCGGACACCTTCGGCCTGGAGGATGGCGGCGCGCTTGTCGCGGTCGGCGCGCATCTGCTTCTCCATCGAGTCCTGGATGGAGGTGGGCGGCTCGATGGCCTTGAGCTCGACGCGGTTGACGCGGATGCCCCACTTGCCGGTGGCCTCGTCGAGGACGCCGCGCAGGGCCGCGTTGATCTCCTCGCGGGAGGTCAGGGTGCGCTCCAGGTCCATGCCGCCGATGATGTTGCGCAGGGTGGTGACGGTGAGCTGCTCGATGGCCTGGATGTAGCTGGCGACCTCGTAGGTCGCGGCGCGCGCGTCGGTCACCTGGTAGTAGATGACGGTGTCGATGTTGACGACCAGGTTGTCCTGGGTGATGACCGGCTGCGGCGGGAAGGGGACGACCTGTTCGCGCAGGTCGATGCGGTTGCGGATGGTGTCGATGAACGGGACGACGATGTTGAGGCCCGCGTTGAGGGTCCGCGTGTAGCGGCCGAAGCGCTCGACGATGGCGGCGCTGGCCTGTGGGATGACCTGGATGGTCTTGATCAGGGCGATGAAGACCAACACCACCAGGATGATCAGAACGATGATGACCGGTTCCATCGTGGCTGTCCGTCCCCTTCTCCGCCTCGGCGCTCTGGCAGATCCTATTGACCCTGACTGCTGTGCATCTTACGGCTGTTGAGGATCTTGTTCGTCGAGTCTGACAGACCGTCGGGAGCCTCGGTGGGTGTTCGGTCCACTTGTGTCCGGCGAGGTCACATGATGATCGCCGTTGCCCCGTCGATGTCCACGACGTCCACTTCCTCGCCCGCCTCGTAGGCGCGTGCGGTGTCGAGCGCCCGGGCCGACCAGATCTCCCCCGCGAGCTTGATGCGGCCGCCTTCGGATCCGTCCACCCGTTCCACCACGACAGCCTGTCTGCCCTTCAGGGCGTCGACTCCCGTGGCCAGTTGGGGCCGTTGGGAGCGGTGCCGGGCGGCGACGGGCCGGACCACGGCGATCAGGGCGACCGAGACGATGACGAAGACCAGGACCTGGACGACGAGGTCCGCGCCGAAGCCGGAGGCGACGGCGGCGGCGACCGCGCCGACGGCGAGCATCCCGAATTCCGGCATCGCGGTCACGACGAGCGGGATTCCGAGCGCTGCCGCGGCGACGAGCCACCACACCCATGCGTCGATGTCGTTCACACGGTCATGGTAGGTCCGGGTGACCTGCCGGGGACAGGGCGCACGGGGGGCGGGTCAGGACAGCGGGAGTCCCTGCGCCGTCCAGCGGTCGCCGACCTGCTCGACGACGAGCGGGAGTCCGAAGCAGAGGGAGAGGTTGCGGGAGGTCAGTTCGAGCTCCAGCGGGCCCGCGGCCAGGACCTTGCCCTGACGGATCATCAGGACGTGGGTGAAGCCCGGGGCGATCTCCTCGACGTGGTGGGTCACCATGATCATCGAGGGGGCGATCGGGTCGCGGGCGAGGCGGCCGAGGCGGCGGACGAGGTCCTCACGGCCGCCGAGGTCCAGGCCGGCGGCCGGCTCGTCCAGGAGCAGCAGCTCGGGGTCGGTCATCAGGGCACGGGCGATCAGGGTGCGCTTGCGCTCGCCCTCGGAGAGGGTGCCGAACTTCCGGTCCAGGTACTCGGTCATGCCGAGGCGGTCGAGGAAGGCGCGGGCGCGCTGCTCGTCGATGTCCTCGTACTCCTCCTGCCAGCCGGCGGTCATGCCGTAGGCGGCGGTGAGCACGGTCTGCAGGACGGTCTGGCGCTTGGGGAGCTTGTCGGCCATCGCGATGCCGGCCATGCCGATGCGCGGGCGCAGCTCGAAGACGTCGGTGCCGGGCCTGCCGAGGGTCTCGCCGAGGACGGTGGCGGTGCCCTTGCTGGGGTAGAGGTAGCTGGAGGCGACGTTGAGGAGGGTGGTCTTGCCGGCGCCGTTGGGGCCGAGGATGACCCAGCGCTCACCCTCCTTCACCGACCAGGAGACCTGGTCCACCAGAGCCCGGCCCTCGCGGACCACGGATACGTCCTGAAGCTCCAGAACATCGCTCATGAGCGCGTTGTCTCCCCTTGCAGTGTGGCCGGTTCCGGCTGTCGCGTACGCCTGTGGCTCGGGTCGCCGCGCCGGTGGGCGCAGGCCCTCCAGGAAATCTACGCCACCGGTCGCCGTCACCGTTCCATCGGTCCGGTCCTTAGGGTGGGGGGATGCTCACGGAACCACGCGCAGGGCGCCTTGCCGCCTGGGGAAATGCCCTTATTGCCGGAATGGTCTCGCCGGACGACGCCGCGGTCGCCATCGTGGGGGACGACGCGGTGCACCGGGTGGAGGGGCTGCCGGGTGAGGCGGGGCCCGTCGGTCTCACGCTGGCGCTCGGGCGCTTGCGGGCCCTCGGGGCGAGGGGGCTGCGGGTGGCGCTGCCCGCGCCGGGGCATCCGCTGGGGCTGAGCGGGCCGCCGGAGTTCAACGCGCGGGCGCTGGAGGCCGAGGAGGCGATGATCTGTCACGGGGCGGCGCTGGGGCTGGTGCCGGAGGTGTACGAGGCCGGGCCCGAGGGCGACGTCCACGTCGAGGTGGTCTGGCACTGTCTGGCGGTGCGGGAGGCGCCGCCGGCGGACGTGCCGTCGCTCGGGGAGGCCGAGCGGGAGCTGGCGGAGGCGTTGCGGGACGCGACGGAGGTGCTGACGCGGCTGGACGTCGCCGGGTCGGGTCCGGTGGCGGAGGCGGCGCTCGCGGCGTACCGGGCGCGGGCCGAGCGGGGGCGGGAGGTGCTGGCTCCGGGGTATCCGTCGCGGGCGGTGCGGGTGCTGGAGATGGCGCAACGGGTGGGGATGCTGATCTCGCTGGCGTACGAGAACGGGCACGGGGGTGCGGTGAGCGCCGCCGAGATGGCGGCTCGGGGGGAGGCGCTGCGGCCGGTGGAGCGGACGGCTCGGCGGGCGCAGGTGGCCGCGTACAACTCCGTCGTGGAGGAGCGGGAGCGCGGGGTGCGGTGACGTCCCCCGGTGGTATCGGGGGTCTTGCCGGCGTGCGGTGAGCTTCTCCGGAGAGGTGCCCGGCGTCGGGGTCGACCGGGGGGGTGCGCGGCCCGGCGTCACGGGGGCCACTGCGCCCACCCGTGCCGCCCCAGCGGTACGACTGCCCGCGCCTACGGGGAGGGGACAGGAAACGCGACCGGCCTCCCGG